>NZ_NPDL01000001.1:303198-606397 GCF_002811475.1 Leptospira hartskeerlii | reverse complement strand
TTCAATAGTGTTCGAGATTATTATTACCATGGCGAACTCATCACCATGATACAATCTCAGCTAATAAAAAAATTTAATTTCTCATTCGCAGTTATATTCGTTGTAAAAGAACTGATTATTTGCCTCAGCAAGTTTCTGTTTTTGAGGGAGAAGAATCTCCGTCTTTTGAACTCGTTTGGCTTTGCCGGCGATTTCCCATACGGAAAAGACCGTAAAAACCAATGTAGAGAATTGAGCTGGCTGGTCAAGGAAAAACGTGAGTTATCTCTTCTATTTTTAAGGAAAAAGAAAAAGAATTTTCCGGAAAAAATACTCTGCTCCAACCCTCCAAAAGCCGAACAGGAAATCGCATTAGAAATCTATAAAATATTTCCAATAAGTTTTCCGCGATAGCGATGCGAAGTGCTTTAGTCCAGGCGAAGCCTGGATATTTTCCGCGCCCCATAGGAAGCGGAAAACGCAAAGCGTTGCTGAACGTAGTGAAGCAAAATCCCAATCGGACAAAAGAGAACCCCATAAAACCATTCATCATAATTGCGGAGCGGGAGGATGAATACTTTTAGTTTGTTGGAATTCCAACATGATGGATTTGGGAGAATTGTGGTTGTGAAGATAGAGGAAATGTGATACGGGATTGTTCGTTGTACCACCGGCCGGCCCCCACCCAATGAGGGCGGGGCCTTTTCAAAACTCACCAACAGAACTTGGAATCTACGTTCACCAACATATAAAGTGCAGAGCTTTTCATTTACTCACAAATCTCTACCGAACCGGAAGAAACATATTCATGGGATTCGGACGAATCTCCGGCAATTTTTGCCCAACCTTTTGAATTATATGTGATCGAATAACCGGAATCAAAAATTTCGGAAGGCATGCCTGAATCACTTGCGTAACTAATAGAGCCTCCGCCTAAAGGAAATCCATTCCCATCGTAGTCGGTAAAGCTGATTGTGGCGGAGTTCAACTCATTTTTATTAGATACGAGACGGTGAGCAGAATCGTATACGTACGTAAAATATCGAGCCACATTTGAAGGATCGAACTGATCTACTACCTTAAGACTTGCTAATCCCCTTTGACCTACTATAAAAAAATTACTCGCATCAGGAGGATCTACTACTCCCAATTTTGCTCCTTGTATGGACAAATATGTGCGAATATTTACAAAGTCGTTTCCATCTCTTTGGCACCTATAGACTAGCCCGGAAGCGGAGCATCGGAAAGTGTCTTCCAATACTCCGATATTAGGATTATAACTTTCTATTTTTTGAGGCATACTTTTACATTGTCTGCCTAACAAGGCGAGTAACGCGATAGTATCGTTTCCGGAATTTTCTTCGCAGTTTGCGAATAAAAAGAAAGATAAGAGTAAGGACAATGTCTTGGTTTTCATATTTATCTCCCGAATTCTTCGGTTAAAATTTTCAAATTCATAAACTGTACAATTTATTGGCAAATCTCTGCGATGCCGCCGTACTTGTATTCATACTCAGTGCTAGGATCGGACGCTGTTTTGGGCCATCCCTTTATATCGAAAGTAATTTCGTAACTGCCGCTTACGATCTTCGATGGAATTGTTGTTCCGAAATCATAAAGAAATTGCGCAGTCGTTGACCCAAGATCGTTGGTAGTAGCAAATCCAGCTGAATCATAACCTCCCCAAGTAACGATCATCGGAGGAGCTGACAACTGGTTTGTCGTCGAGGCCAATTGATGAGAAGAATCATATTCTAACGTATAATATGTATCTTTAACTGTTGGATTGGATTGCAGGACAATAAACACATATGCAAGACCTCTTTCTCCGTTGAAAGAAAAGTTACCGAAGTCCGGAGGATTCACTACTCCAAGATTGGCTTGGGCTATGGAGAGATAATTTCGCGTAACAGTCATACCGTCGCCTTTACAGACATATTTCAATCCGGAAGTATAACAATTGTATGTAATGTCAGAGCTAGACACATTTACATCGGTCCTAGTGATTTTTTGAGGCAAACTTTTGCATTTCCTATTCAGCAATGCGAGTAACGCAACAGTATCGTTTCCGGAATCTTCTCCGCAGCTGATTAATAAGAAGAAGGATAAGAGCAAAGACGGCGCCTTAGTTTTCATTGTATTCTCCCGAATTCTTCGGTTAAAAAGTTTTTTAGTTTTTTACAAGAAGGAGGGTACCATATCTAAGAATTAGAAACAAGATCGGTAATTACTAGGGATTTTTTCGTTTTTAGGTAGTTATACGAGGGCAAGAAGATGAGGCGAATGTTCTGTATATCATCTTGTTGGAATTCCAACATACGGATTACTTGTAAAATGTAGTTGTGAAAATTTGGAATGTATGATAGCGAATCTTTTTGTAGGGCCACGGGGTACCACCGGCCGGCCCCCACCCAATGAGGGTGGGGAATATTTCAAAAATTTCCCTTCACTGTCACAACTCCTTACTTGAAGCGTCTTTCTTTTAAAAGAGGAAACAAATGAACATAAGATTCGATTATGCTAAAGTCAATCCCCAAGTTTTGGAAAAAATGCTGGAGATGGAAAACTTTGCTAAGAGCTTAGGAATAGAGACCAAACTTTACGAGCTGATCAAGATTAGAGCTTCTCAGATCAATGGATGCGCTTTTTGTATTAACATGCATACTGTGGATGCCAGAAAATTAGGAGAAGAAGAAAGAAGGATCTATCTTTTAAACGCTTGGAGAGAGGCTCCTTATTATACTGAAAAAGAAAGAGTTGCTTTGGAATTAACGGAATATGTGACTAAAATTTCGGAGCACGGGGTCCCGGACGATCTGTATGCAAGGGTTCGAGCTCAGTTTGAAGAAAAGGATATTATCGCATTGATCGTAGTGATCAACACGATCAATTCATGGAACCGGATAGCAATCTCGAGTGGGAAGACCGCTCCGAAGTGAAACTCGGATCTATTTAAAAGTCATACGTCCCTTTACATTGATCATCAATCAAAGGACGTATGAAATTTCCTTTGTCCGCTTTAGAGATCCTTAATGTAATTTAGTAGCTTCCAATGTTTTTGTTAAAGACTGAGAAGTAACTTTTAATCTCTCTAAACTTGTTCTGAGTTTTTCGGTGATCTCGGACATTTCCATGGATCTTTTACTCAAATATTCTATCCCGTTCAGGATCTGCTTGGTTCCATTCGATTGTTCTAATGTAGAATTTTTCATTTCTTTAGCAAGATCGCGTATATGTTTGTTCTTATCTTCCACTTCAGTAGAAAGACTTTTTTGTTTGTCTACGGAATCTCCAACCTGGGCCAGCGCCTCTCCGATAGAACCGATCCCTGAGGTCAATTCACGGAATGCCTGGACCAACTCTCCGAACTTTTCGGAACTTGTATCGGAAGCATCTCCCAAGGCGCCTATCTGTTTTACGATCTCCTTTGCATTTCTGGAAGAAGAATCTGCAAGTTTGCTTACTTCTTCTGCAACGACAGAGAATCCTTTTCCCGCTTCTCCGGCCCTTGCCGCTTCAATAGCTGCATTCAAAGAAAGTAAATTTGTTTTTCCCGCAAGATCTTGGATCACTCCTAAAATCTTACTCACTTCTTGGACCGTACCCTTAAATTGAGAGAATACGTCCAACGCGACTCGAACTGTGCCCTCCCCTTCGATCGCGGTGGCTGCTGAACCTTCGCCCAAACTTCTAGCAAAGGATACTGCCTCGAACACTCTGACCATCTGATCTTTCCATTTGTCTATGGAAGAAGAAGTATCGTCCCCGAATTCGTCCTGCTGTTCCGCCATCTTTGCTATGGATTCTATACTTGCTCCCATCTCTTCCAGAGTAGCGGATGTTTCTTCTACCATGCTTGCTAGATCGCGACTGCTGTCCTCGTTTGCCCTGGCAACATCTTCTACATCTATTAAAGATTTGCGAAGTTCTTCGGCGACTGTTTCTGAACTTTGTAAGATCTCTTTCGCGGAGGTATAATTTCGGATCGCTCTTTCTTCTGCGCTTTGCGCTTCTTCTACCAATCTTCTTACAAACTTGGTTGCGTAAGAGATAGTGACTCCGAATGCGAATAAAAAGACTCCCATCAAAATTACGAGAGGAGACCTTAATCGGATCATTCCTTCATAACCCATGGTAAGAAGTTGAGGATTCAGAATGGTGAGTGCCATCGCCATTGCGGTGAATTGAACCGCAAGAACAGTGGAAGTGATAAAAGTGAATCTAGGATTGAACCTGAAGATGGTCCCGGATAAGATTAAAAAATAAATTCCGTAATTAGCAGGACTCAAGATCCCATTCGGTTTCCATTGGTCCTCTGTTCCGAAATATCCGGCCTGCACAATTGCGTAACCTATAAATTCCATGAACACTGTAGCATATTTCAACCAAGGTTTGTAGCCGAAAAACTTCATTACAAAAATGGAAAAGAAGATAATAAAGGAATATGCTACGATCCCGCCTATATAGTAACCTAAAACCGCTTGGATCCCACTCCTCCAAACCAGTCCGAATGCTGTCCCGAAAATAAAAACTATAGTTAAAAAAATCCGCAGATAGTTTGCTGCAACTTCCCCTTGACGCTCCAATTCCAAATTTCTATTCATTATTCCTCGGTTAGGCGGTTTTTGTTTTTGGCCCAAAATCGCTTCAAATCGACCGAGTGTCAAGCAGGGATATTATGTGGATCTAATTTAGAAGAATTAAAAGTCGATTGGGACCATCAAAGCAAGTTCAAGTGTGCTCATATGGATCGTATAACCTGAATCCTTGAACAACGGTCCATGCCAACTAAGCCTGGCTTTTACAAACCCGAATTTAGGAGTCTCTACATAGATCATGTAAGCGAAAACTTGTTTGTCCTTCGCATTAATACCGGTTCTGGTCAATGCGGTCAAAGCCAATAATTCTAGAGCATTATATTTATCCTGCAAGTTTGTATAAACTAAAAGTGAAAGTAAATCCGTTGAAAAATGGGTACCTTGGCTGGCAAGATAAGCTCCCATCAATTCCAAATTGTTTCCTTGGCTTAAATTTAATAAAAGGTAATTGAATATAGGATCTCCCCGTCTCAGATCCACGAGGCCGGAACTCAATTGTATAAAACTCAACGTATTCAAAAATGTATCTCTATCACCCATTGCTCCGTACATTTTTCCGATCGTTTCTCCCGGATCTCTAAAATCAATATTCCCTCTCATTTTAATATCCGCTAGTCCGAAGCCGACTCCCATCCGAAATCCATCCACCTCCGGATTTCCCCAATAGAATGTGGGTATTATATAATTGTAATCTACTTTGACATTCGTTCCCAGATCTGCAGTGGCCGTATTTTTATTACTCTCCCCGGAACTACTACTTCCGGAAGAAGAAGAACTCGAATCGGAAGAAGAACTCGAATTCGAGGTAGAGTTAGAAGTGGATTGTTTATCAAATTCTTTTCTGGCAGAATGGAATAGAAGTTGTACCCCGAACGCCTCGTTGATCTTTAAATCCTTACTTCTGATATCGAAAAAAAAATTCGGTTGTTGGGACTCCGTGGTCATAGCTGCGGATTTTCCTCTTCCGCTGATATCCAAGTCGGAAATAAAATCGTAACTTCCTCCAGGTTGTATGGAAAAAAATCTGGCCTTAGGACTTTTAGGAACACCTAAGTCTCTATCGAACTTGTTTGCCTTTTGTCCTGAATCATAATGATCTCGGATCTCTTTTAGAACATCCTCGTCCAGGTCCGCCTTTGCCGGAGAAGCGAAATTGGAGATCGGAAATAAAATGCTGATCAGGAGTATGAAATAATATTTTGTCCGTATGTTTCGCTTCATGCAATATAATGAAGAATATTCCTTCTCTCAATCCGATCCGAGTCAACTAACAAAACAGATTGAATAAGTAATGCTATCCTTTAAAATGGAAACAATGGATTGGAGATTTAGATCGTTACTTGTACTAAGTGTATCCTTCCTATGTTTAGGCTGCCTAAAAACATTTCCAGTATTGGAAGAGCCTGCTCCTGGTAAAGAAGGTTTAGTCGCTTTCGGACTCATTGTTGCCCAAGGCGGTATCTCAAATGGGATATTCAAAGGCTTAGCTGAATCCGTTCCAAAAGAAACTTATATTTCTTCCGTTTCAGGAAACGACTTTAGGATCAATTTAGCAGATCCAGGCAAAGAAATGGAAGGAGAAGGAAATTACAGATTTTTATGGGTCCAAAAATTACTAATGGGAAAATCAGAGAATGCTGCCCCTAAATATTTCGCAATTTCCAGGCTTCCTCAAAATCAGTCTTTAATATTGGACAAAGCTTCTTATACTTATACAACCACACACACTTATACCACAGTAGACAAATATGGGCATGTGCAAGTCCATACCTACACAGTATCGCATGATCAGTCCATTTGGATAGAATACGACCCATTAGAAAAATCTAAATTTTCTTTTTACAATCCGGGAGGATTAGAGATCCGCTTTCTAGGAAATTTTATCGCCCATCCAAAAGGTATAAATTTCTCCTTCGGTGGTCCTTATACAGGAACTTATGTCCTGACAAATATAGATACTTATCTGAAAGAAAATCCGGATCTCACTTCCGATCTCAAAAATAAATTTTATGGGAAAGAGGAAATAAACGCAAAAGGAGCGGAGATCCATTTTCTAAAAAGATTTATCAAAGAAAATCGATCTCGCTATTGGCAGGATATCGCTATCAAAAAACTTTTTAGATTAGATCCTAAAACAAGAGAAGCCGCAATTAAAGCAAAGATCCCTATTCCCGCCCAGGACTTAAGTTCCGAAAATCCGATCCAACAAAATTAAGGTTTAAAACTTTTTTTCTCTACCCAATAGTTCAGCTAACAGAACACCGGTGAGCACAAAACTACATCCGATCAAACCTGTTGTATCTAATCTTTCCTCCAAAGTGAAATAGGCAAGAATAGCGGAGAATACCGGCTCCAAAGAAAAGATCAAGCCCGCTCTCGTAGGAGAAATTCCCTTTTGGTATTTTGTTTGCAAGAATGTGGTTCCAACGGAAGAGATCAAACCATTGTAAAATAACGCAGGCATTACTCTGGAATCCATTTTGATAAACAAAGGTTCAAATTCTGTCCAATGTAAAATAAATGCTAAAAGAAAAGCGAATACGCTAGTTACTAGTGTCTGAGACAGAAGAAGAATATCCAAAGGACAGGACTTGCTCGCCTTATCCACATAGATAATGTATAAGGAAAAGAAAAATGCTCCACCTAAAGTAAGAACATCTCCTAAATGATAGGATATTACTAATTTATGATCTTCTCCTACTGATTCTGCGGAAAGGAAGAATAGACCGAACATTACTACGATCACTCCCAATAAATTCCCTGAGCTGGGCATCCGTTTTAAGAATAAAGTTTGTAAGATCGGAGTAATAACTACTAAGGTCCCGGTCAAAAATCCGGACTTAGTAGCGGTTGTGTATTTTAAACCTACTGTCTCGAATGCAAATCCCATAAACATCCAAAAGCCCAATAAAAACGCCAAGAAGTATAGGGACTTGTTTGTTTTCCAATCCGGATAAGATATAGGGTTCTTTCGGTTCTTAAGAAGAATATAAAGTACAAAAACAAATGTGGCGATCGCAAATCGGATCCCTATAAACAAACAAGAAGAAATAGAAACTAAACTTAGTTTTGTAGCTGAGAAGGTTCCACCCCAGATCAAGGTGCAAAAGATTAAGGCGGCCTCGTTTTTATATCGGTTCATAATCTCATTGGGCCGGAACTTTCTTCTTTAGAACTATATCCACAGCTTTCCAGAATCTCCATGTGGTTCCTTCCCAGTTGACTGTTTCGTATCCTTCTTTTTCAACTTTTAACTTAATTCCGCGAATACCCGGAAATGATTGGAAGAACATTCCGTCTTCTTTACGAGAAGTCCTAACTTCTCCATGATAAAAAAGGACCTTATCATATTTGATATTTGCTGCTATCGGATTTCCATGCTCGTCTTTGATCTTGAAGTAAAGTTTACTTCCGTCCGCAATTTCTTCCAAGAGGATCATCCAAGCAGGTCTCAAAGATTCTACAATTTTAGGAACATCCGAATACGGAGGATTCAAATGAGAAGATTCCAATAAATAAGCAAGAGTGCCGTACTTAAAGAAATAATAATCTTGGTCTACTCCATCCACACCATAGATATTTTTTTTAGCGCTAAAATTATGGTTCGGATTTTTGCTTTCTACGGAAGAAGCGATCCTTTTACCCAAACTCCAAACCAGGTCCGGCTCCGGATTAGAAGTTCCGTCTATCGTGTATGGAACTAAAATACAATTCGCAAATGCATGATAACTGATAGAAGCAGCAAACCTCTCCTTCTCCGCTAAATTCATCATTGCTTGTGTCTCAGGCTCGGAACCCGGATAAGGTCCTCTGAAAAATATACTATTGGATACGGAAGAAGTATGATTCGATTTTGTTTTTCCCCAGAAGAACGGATAGTTACGATTGATATCCACTCCTTGATTATCCTTTTCAGTGACTTGTCCCCAACCAGGATATCCGTTCTTTCTTCCCATAGACATATTCTCATGCCAGAATACACGAGAACCGTCCGGGTTCACGATCGGAACCACCCAGATCTTCAACTTTGCAAACAAATCTCCATACTTCTTCTTATGAGCTAAAAGTTCGTAGATCACATCATAACAGTGTTCTACGGAAACAACTTCATTGGAATGATGAGCGCAATTGAATAGAACGGAAATTTTATCTTCATCTGAGACATTCGCATCGGTAAGTAAGATCGCCGGTATTTCTCTTCCCCTACTCGATTTTCCGATTATCTTATACTGGGAATGTTTTGGGAAAAGACGATGCACCCAATATAAATAATGAGAATTTAATATATTATCCTTATAACCTTTTTTAATATCTGCTAATGCAAAAATGGATTCCGATAAGGAATCTTGGTAATTTCCCGAATAATATTTGAAAGGCATTCCCTTCACAATATTGATCCCTTCTTTAGGAAAACCATACGCTTTTAGTTTTTCCCTGTGGACCACCGCATAACTATAATCCTTCTCTATAAAAGTATAAGGAACTTCCCAAGAAGTAACCTTCTCAAATTCTTCCCTGGCGTTTTTATCGATTTTCAGAAGGACCGAGATTGATCCGTCATTTAATGGTCTAGATGGAATAGTTTCCCTAAGAATAGAACAGGAAACTATAGTAGAATAAAATAAGAAGCCGAGTAGAAAGACTCGAAAGAAGCCCGTCACAGTTTAAATTTCGGAAAGTGAATCGGAAAGAAAAGAAAGAATTCAGTTATTGAAAGGAATATTTATAAACTTATAAAGAAAGAAAACATCTGAGTCGGGAAAAAGCAAGTACCCTTCCCCGAATCGGATAATCTTCAGATTATTTTTTCTGCCAGAATTGAGAACGGCCTATCAAGGAAAATCCTATATAACCTCGGACTTCTAACTTCTTTCCACCCTCGGTAACTTTCAGGCTGCATTTGTACCAGGTTCCGTCGTTTGGATCTAAGATACGTCCGCCGGTCCATTTTTCTCCATCAGCGCTTAATCCTTTGATGATAACCATTCCCAAGATAGGTTTATCTTTTTCAGGTCCGTCACATTCTGTGCAACGAGCCGGTTTTCCATCTTTGTCGTTTGGATCGATAAGACTCAGGATTTTTCCGAAAATCTTTCCGTCCTTCTCATAGATCTCAACCGTAGATTCTTCTTTGGTTCCTGCATCGTTGAATGTTCTCCAGACTCCAGTAACAGGAGCTGGGTCAGCGGAAAGACTGAATGCTCCCGCAAAGAATAAAGCGAATAAGAATATTGCGCCCGTCCTCTTCATAAAATCACCTCGTTAAATAGAAATAAAACGGGGAGGAACCTCCCCGCTGCTTGGAATTTTATTTTTTAAGCCAAGTCTGAGTTCTACCGATCAAAGCAAAACCGATAAACCCTCTAACGTTCAATTTAGCACCACCATCAGTGGCTTTTAATTTACATTTATATGTTTTACCGTTGTTAGGATCCATGATGGTTCCTCCGGTATATTCGTCATCGTCCAGGCTCAAACCTTTGATGATAACAAGACCGATAACCGGTTTGTCTTTATCTGCACCTTCACATTTGGTACAAACTTTCGGTTTGCCGTCTTTATCCAAAGGATCTCTTAAGCTAGCAATTTTACCGTAAATTTTGCCGCCTTGTTCGTAGAGTTCTACTACGGACTTTTCTTTACCGTCTTCGTCATCAATGGTTTTCCATTTTCCGACTACAGGAAGCGCGTCAGCAAATGTAGATTCGCCAACTAAAAACGCCGCCAAAACGACAAACAAAACGAGTGATTTTTTCATTTTAGATTAACCCCTTAACGTTTCTATTGAAATCGGTTATATTTAGTCTCCTTTGGAACCTAGCAAGCAAACTATTCTTTGAACCATTTTTTTTGCTCAAAAACCCGAATTTTGCAGGAAAGAAATAAGGTTTTACGCAAAAACATACAGTCTTATAGGTTAATTTATATGGGAAGCCAGGTTTTTTACCTGTTTTCTCAGAGTATTCTATATGTTTTCGAATCATTTTCTCCCCTATTCTCGAGTATTTATATCCATCCTTATCTCAGTATTTTTCCTATTTTATTGCTCACAGGAAGATAAAAGTTCCAAAACAAACGATATGATCGCTTTATCTCTACTTACCAACAGGGACCAAATTGCCGAGGCATTAACCTCTGCCATGGATCCAGTATCAGGATCCATGGAAGGCTTAAGCGGAGAAGGTGCATCTGTTGCAATCCAAGGAAATCGTATTACTTGGCCGGAAAGGATTAGCTCTTTAGGACATCGTATTTGGAATAAAGGACCTGATTTCGGAGAATTAGAAGCTTATAATTTTTCATTCAATTGTTGGGGTGGAGGAAATTATTCCAGACAAGTAGCTTCCACCGACGCAAATGCGTATGACTTTTTGGATTATATTTTGAATGGAAACGATCCTTCTTCTTCTTTCATAGTTTCTAAAGAATTTGGGAATTGTAGATTTTTACCTTTCAGCAATTGGGTGATCGATGGGTTGACCGAAAACGTTTGGAGTAATCTTTCCGGTTCTTCTCCCTTTGTACAAAACGGTACGAATTTAAAAATCGGAGTAAATCGTACGATCCAAAATTCATTCCAAGGAATTTCAGTAAAAGTCACCGGAACAGGTGCGCCAATTTCTTACGCTGCAGGATCTCCAACCACCAATCAAGCTTACTCTTTAACTTGGAATAATATTCTGACCGGAGCTTCTCCTGGAATTTCTTCTTACTCCCAAGATGTTTCCGTTTTGAGAGAAGGTTACTCTGGCGGAGATCTCATCTTCTCTCACCAAGTTTCTTCCTTAAGTTCTATGCAATACGGTGCGGATAGAAGCGACTCGAATCCATTATCCTGGTATCGTCTCTGGAGTGCGGGTTCATTACAAGTAGTCCATGTGGAGAAAAATTTCACATTAACTGTTTCAGTAGATGAACCTGTGAAATGGAAATACGTGGATTGCCTACCTAGATCCGGAAAAGTATCCTTCACTTTAAGCGGAGATCTGACAGGAACTGGAACCGTCTCCTTCTCCGGTGGCTCCGGTTATTATGTTTATACTGTAACTGATTCCAACGGGAACAATTCTACTGAGCAGGGAAATCTAGACTTCTCCTCTTGTAGCGTCCCACTTTTTATTCTCTAAAAATTTCCGGATCAGAAACATTCGGATTTTGGGAAGAAGGTCCGCTCATCCCGGTCAATTTTTCTCTTGCATAAGAACCTACCTAAACGAATCCTCTTGGGAAAGGATTCTTCTAGGTTTGATGAACTCATATTCCTTTCGTCCGATCCATTTTATTATTCTATTTTTATCCATTATCTTTCTGGTCGCTCCTCACTTACTTGGATCTCCGGATCCAAGTAAACCCTGCTACGGAAAAAAAATCAAAGGAATGCAATGTATTCCGGAAGGATATTTTATCCGGGGAAGCAATAACCATGATCCCGACGAAGCGCCTGAACAAAAAATTTATCTCAGCGACTTCTTCATAGATCTGTATGAGGTCACAAACGAGGACTTTAGCAAATGTATAGAAGAAGGTTCCTGCAAAGATTGCCTCTATAACGGAACCTGCGATTATATAGGTCCTGCTTATGGAGATCTATATCTAAAGCCAAAACAACCTGTGCTCGGAGTGAGTTGGTATACTGCTAAAGAATATTGCGAATGGGTAGGCAAAAGACTTCCGACAGAGGCCGAATGGGAAAAGGCCGCCAGAGGTCCGAAAGGAAACTTATTCCCATGGGGAAATAAACCCGCAAATTGTAAGTTAGCCGTCATCGAAGAAGATGAGAGAAAAGGTTGTGTATATAAAAAAATGAATCCTCCGAATTTAATGCCTACCGCCCCCGTTGGAAGTAGACCTGCAGGGGTATATGGACTATTTGATATGGCCGGAAATTCCTGGGAATGGGTTCAAGATTGGTATTCTGAAAATTACAAAGTATGCGGAGAGGCATGCAATGGAAAAGATCCGAAAGGACCTTGCGAGGGAGAAGACAGCTGTCCTGGTTTTGATAAAAAAACCTTAAAAGGTGGATCCTGGTGGTGGCCCTCAAGTTATGCAAGAGGTTCCAAAAGAAGGGCGCATGTTCCTCAGAATTATCCTGAATACCACCATTTTGGATTCCGTTGCGCGAAAGATGCAGGTTAAAAAGCTATACAACGTACAGCGCTCTTATAAACAAACGTAAGAAGCCATAAACGGTTATGCGAAATGAAAATAAAAAATCAAAAGAAACCTATCGTTTCTCTCTTGTTGGTCTTCCTACTAGGATGCGGACCTTCGAGGCCTTCATCAATCATAGGAATGGAGACCCCATCAACAAATTGGGAGCAAGACAAAAGTCCTTATATAATTTCTAATTGGGCGTTTTCCGAAATTCCACCCGGAAATTTTTTCCACGGACATTTTCCGGTTTTACCTGGACAAGATTCTGGAAGTCCTTCCAGCCAAAATACTCACAAAAATCACTCACAGTCTCGTGAAGCCCGCGAAGCGGACTATGGGATAGAACCTTTTTTGGCAACGCCTTCCGATATTTCAAATTATAATCCGAAAAGAAAGGATTCTTCCCTCGTATTCTTTCATTCAGTCAAAAGAAGTAAAAATGATCTGGATATATTACTTTCTGCTTATATACCTTTTTGTCCGTCCGGCTGTTATTTAGGAGTAAAATCAGAAGGAAAAGAACAAATGATTGTGCCTGGAGAATCGGAAGATTCCTCCAAACCCAGGATCGTAGTCATTCCATTCCAAAATGAAGAAGTTACGTTAGCCTTACAATTATTCCCTTTTAACGGGCCCCGGAACATGATGGAAAATCCTGTAGTAGGAAGTTTTTCGGAAATACAGACCGTCTATCTGGTAAAAGCGCTCAGAGTTCTGCTATTCAGCTCTTTGGAATTTTTTTCCTTCTTCTTTTTTGCGTTTATCTATATACGAAGGCCACAAGATAAATTCAATCTCTCCTTTGCTCTTTTAAACTTGTCCCTGGCAATCTGGTATCCAGCTTACGAAGGTTGGTTCCAATATATCGTAGATTCTCCTTGGACCTGGGTGATTTTCGGATATTCTTTAGGAGCATTTCTTCCTATTTTATTTTACGAATTTACGATCGGGATCTTCCAAGCGCCTAGAAATGTTCCGGGAAGAATATTACAATTTCTTTTTGTTCTTTTGACCATTTGGCCATCTTTGGAATACGGGATCACAGGAGGACACCAGTATTTCGGAAAGATCGCCTTTCACATATTTTTAGTCATATTAGTATTCTTTTATATGAATACTCTATACATATTCTTTAGATATAGGTGGAGCAGCATCCTTTCCTTTCGTTGGGTGGTCACGGGCCTAATTTTAGTGGCGGTATCTTCTTTTTATACCGTGATGAGTTTTGCGGGTTTCGGGTCGGCCCAACCTTGGGTTAACGAAAGCTTCTTAGGATTAACATTACTATTCAGTTTAGCTCTCGCCAAAAGATACGCAGAAGTTTTTAGGGCCTTAGAAAAATCCGAAGGTAAACTCAAATCCTTAAACGAATCTTTGGAAACAAAGGTAGAAGAAAGAACTAAAATTATAGAATTCCAAAAAGCGGAACTTGTACAAAAAGGAAGAATTTTAGCAAAAGACCTATCTATCGCAGGAAAGATCCAAAACGCACTTTTACCTAGAGAGCTTCCAGTAATACCGAATGCAAGGATCTCTTATAGATACAAACCGATGATGGAGATTGGCGGAGATTTATTAGATGTGATCTACGACCCTTCTACAAGTTCTTTAGGAATGTTCATTGGAGATGTAACCGGTCATGGAGTTTCCGCAGCGTTATTGGCGTCTATGTTAAAAATGACTCTGGGAGATTGGTCCATTCTTCTGCAAGATCCTTCTTCACTTCTATTACACATTCGTAATCAATTTGAAGGAAAATTGGACGGCCATTTTATCACCGCTACTTTAGTGACTATCGATCTGAGATCCGGTAAAACATTGATCGCAAACGCAGGACATCCTGAATGTCTTGTTCTAAGAAAAGGTGGAGTTGTAGAATTTTACAGACCTAAAGGAGTAGCGATCTACGAGGCGATACCAACTACTTACCAGACAGAATCAGTCGATCTATCGCCTGGGGACAAAGTTGTATTATATACGGACGGAATTCCTGATTCAAGAAATACAGAAGGAGAATTTTTTGGTGAAGATCGTTTATCAGATCTACTTAGAAAAAATTCTTTCAGACCGCCTGAAGAACTTTGCGATTCGGTTATACACGGAGTTCAATCTTTCCAGGGAGAATTCCAAAACCAAGATGATATGGCTCTGCTGGTTCTAGAATATTTAGGTTAACTCGCTCACCGCTTGTTCCTTAATTTTTAAGGAGAGCAAGGAATTCGCATATTTGGGTAAATGTAAATCTTCTGCAAGTTTTGATGCTTCGTTCAAATAGGAATTAATTAGATCGGCGATCTGATCTTCTAAATGGATCTCTTCTAAAAGCCCTAAAATTTCCCGCTTTTTGTTCCTTTTCCAATCTTGCCTTTTATATTCCGGAAGAAAATAGATCATAGAGGAAATGTCTTCATTCTCCAGATCTTCATTCAGATCTTGATAATCGTCCAAAAGCCTCCAAGCAACACCAAAGAATTCGTACATTCTCCTCACAAGTTCTGCCTGGTCCTTGGAGAAAAAAGATCTGGCAAGTAAGTATGGTTGTAAGGACCAAATCCCCATTTGAGAGCGAAATCTAGAAAGATGAGCTTCTAAACTTTCCGTAATTCCTAAATTTACGATAGATTTGAAATATCGATCTATAAATTCGTCCGCGATCAAAACACCGTCATGCACTTCTCTACCGAATAATTTGCTAGATTGCGCATATCTGGTCCAGGCTTCGGTTCTAAGTTGAAGGATGATGTGATTCGCTCTTAAAGAACCATCTGTCAGATGATCGTCTATAGAATGAAGCAATAATGCAGAAGAATGGGACTCGAGCAATAAAGTCAGCCAAGGATTTTCCCAAGGCAAACCGTGTGCGGATTCGTTGATCCAATACAAGATAGAATAACTTGGACTATAATATTTTCTTAGAAAATTAAATCCTTCCGTTATGCTATTTTGGGAGTGTTTATATAAGAATAAGACCGCCTCAGTTCTGAGAGAAATTGGCAATCCATAACAAATACTTAAAGCGGAACGATTCAGTAACTTGCAGAATTCTTCCGTCCCTTCGGGATTATCCGAAAGACTGAAATCAAGCCTTTGCATAGCCACATATTAGAGAATTTTCTTTTTTTTACCATTTATTTAATTTCTTATAAGAAATTTTTGTGATAATAAAGGTTTTTTGGAGATTCTTTCCGGAAAAAATATTCCATTTTAGTATTTTAGAATTTGGTAACGCTCTTACCCTAATCAAGGCAAGTTGTCTTATCGAACATTAGCTGTAATAGTGAATTATGTCCCTTAATTTAAACAAAAAGCCCCGAAAAACATGCGTTATACTCCTTGTTAACCGAAATCGAACCTTTAGAAGATTATAAAATCGGAATACAGATTCCGAAATTCCCCAATATTTTTCTTGCAGATTTTAAATCGCAGTAAAATTCTCCTGGGATCGGCGGAAAACAGTTTGAGAACTTTTTTAGATTTTGTCCATACGGAAAAAGCAAATCATCCTCAATTCATGCTTAGCATACAAAAAGAAGATCCTAATTTTTTGCAAAATTGGTTTCAAACGATAGGTTATGATGTTTCTACTTGGGAATGCTCCAAATTGATTGAAACATTTAGGACCACAACGTGTAATAAAAAAAGGGGCTCCGACCCTTCTGCCATACATTAAGATTCTATAATATTACCAAAGCCTCAGATGATCAAAGTCCGTAAGCGGATTTCAGATCGCTATACCAAACAAGATCTGCAACTGAGCGCCATACGGATTCTGATGAGTCCGAGCTTCTTTCTCAGGCTCTTGCCAATCTTTCTGTAATTGTCTATAATCCCAATTTGTATTAGTGCCATAAGAGCCTCTTTGTTCATGAGTGCCTCTTTCCGGATAGAATAGAATATTCCCGCCTACATGTATAAAAAAACCTGAAGTGAAAATATATCTAAAGCCAGCACCCGCAGAAATAAAAAGTTTTTGTTGGGAAATATTCCAAGCATAGTCTCTATAATTTCCGCTCGGAATATAGGTCTCCGTCTTTCTCTGTTTTTCCGAATAAGTTTCCAATCCTCCACCCGCAGCAAAATAATAAGGACCGGAAAAAGGAAACCATTCCATTTGAAGAGCTAATTGTCTTTGGATCTTTTCAGAATTTGTAAGAGTGAATATTCCTGACAGATCGGATTGGACTCCATTCACGTCCAAGTCGAATCTTTGGATCACTCTTTGTTCCTGCCATTGGAAAGAAGTAGCCAATTTAGAAGAAAATTGAATCCCTGAACCGAACCAACTCAGACCGTTTGCAGTAAAACCTCCAATGAAGAATTTTCTGGAACTTCTTCTTCCGGCCTGCTCCAGTTCGCCGGGAACAGGAGCAAGGTCATTTCCTCCTTGGGCGAAAGCCGCAGGAGCAATCAATAAGAAGGATACGAAAATTAGTTTTTGAACAAGGTTTTGTTTCATACGGGTCCTAAAGCCGATCCAGGATTCCAAATTTCTTTGGAAAGGTCAAGCTACTCGGAGGAGACGTATACAGTTCCGCCTTTATTTAAAAATTCTTCCGATTTTTCTTTGAATCCTTCTTCCATTGCCTTCTCGTCCGAAAGTCCTTTCTCTTCGGCGTATTTCCTAAGCTCCTGGGTCAGATTCATGGAACAGAAATGAGGTCCGCACATAGAACAAAAATGTGCAGTTTTCATTCGATCCTGAGGAAGTGTCTCGTCATGAAAAGACTGAGCAGTATCCGGATCTAAAGAAAGTGCGAACTGATCATCCCATCTGAATTCGAATCTTGCCTTACTCAATAAGTCGTCTCTTTCCTTAGCACCGGGATGTCCTTTTGCAAGATCGGCCGCATGAGCAGCAATCTTATATGCGATCACTCCTTGTTTTACATCTTCTTTATCAGGAAGTCCCAAATGTTCTTTAGGGGTTACATAACAAAGCATCGCAGTTCCATGCCAACCTATCATAGCGGCACCAATCGCAGAAGTAATATGATCATAACCAGGTGCGATATCGCTCACTAGAGGCCCTAGTGTATAAAATGGAGCTTCCTTACAAATTTCCATCTGCAAGTCCACATTCTCCTTAATCTTATCCAATGGAACATGGCCTGGACCTTCTATCATTACTTGAATATCTTCTTTCCAAGCAATCTGAGTGAGTTCTCCCAAAGTCCTTAACTCCGAGAATTGTGCCTCGTCGTTTGCATCTGCAATACTTCCTGGACGTAAACCGTCTCCCAAGGAAAAGGATACTCCGTATTTTTTCATTACTTTGCAGATCTCTTCAAAGCCTGTGTACAGGAAATTTTCCTGATGATGTGCTAAACACCATTTTGCGATGATAGAACCACCTCTGGAAACAATACCGGTCACTCTTTTAGAAGTGAGAGGAATATATCTGAGAAGAACTCCCGAGTGGATCGTAAAATAATCCACACCTTGTTCGGCCTGCTCTTCCAAGGTTTCTAAAAATACGGAAAGATTTAAATTCTCCGCTTTACCTTTTACTTTTTCCAAAGCTTGGTAGATCGGAACAGTTCCGATCGGAACAGGAGAATTGCGAATGATCCATTCTCTTGTCTCATGAATATTTTTTCCAGTAGAGAGATCCATCACTGTATCTGCTCCCCATTTGATGGACCAACGGAGTTTTTCTACTTCTTCTTCAATGGAAGAAGAAAGAGCAGAGTTACCGATGTTTGCGTTTATTTTCACCAAGAAGTTTTTACCTATGATCATCGGCTCTAATTCCGGATGATTTTTGTTGGAAGGAATGATCGCTCTTCCTCTGGCAATCTCACTTCTTACGAATTCAGGATCCATTCCTTCGCGTAATGCCACATATTTCATTTCTTCGGTTATCAATCCCTGTTTTGCGAAATACATTTGAGAATGATTTTGAACCGGAGAAGGACCCGAATCTCTTTTGCGGACCCATTCTTGCCTAAGTTTAGGGATCCCCGCCTTCCAATCGGAAGGATTCCATCCATCTTTCCAAGGACCTTCTGTAGTATAAGCGCTGTAAACGGATCCGTTGCTTAAGCGTATTTCTTTTCGAGGAATTTCGAATGGAGTTGTAGTTTGATTGGATTCCATAGTGTTTCTCCCATGTCGGGGAAAATTCCGGAATCTGAAGATGAGGAAAAGAAAAAGGAACGCAGCAAGAAGTCCATGCAAAATTTATAATCTTTCGCGGACCTAGATCTCGTACGTTTGTTTTTTTCCGTTTCCCTTCGCAGGCATTATCCTGATCAGGTTCCGGGGACTCTCTCAGAGACTTTTGGTCCCACCCCCAACGGTTCATCTCCATTGGAATCCTAAATTCTAGTCTTGCAAGGAGTTTTTCCAAAACTTCTCACTAGAATTCGTGAGATAGAATTCACTAATTTTTCTCAAAGTTTTAAAAATCAAAATTAACGAACGGATGTTAAGCTTCGCATAGAAGAGGAAGTTTTTTACAACAAATGTTCAAAATAAAATCCTATATAACGGACTTTTTTATTTTATCGGGAATATCTGTTTGACACCCAAGTCCGCATCGATATTGTCCTGTCCAATGCTTGGGCCCAGCTATAGACATAAATGGTCCAAGTGAAAAACCACTCTACTATACGAAAAGTTTAAGGAGCTATTTAAATGGTTCGTAACATCACGAAAGCTTTGCTAGTTTTCGCCGTACTTTGTTCTTCATTCGGCTTAAGCGCAAAGTCTTACATCACTGGAGGCCTCGGTCTTCAATTTGACCTTGGATCATTGGGCGATACAATTGCGACTGACGGTTTGGATGCATCTGGAAGTTATAAAACTACTGATTCAACCGGAACTCAAAACGGGGTTCTTCCTCGTCGTGCAATCATTCCTGAAAACCGTTTGCTAAGCTTACAGCACACTACAAACGGATTGATCAGCGCTAAAACTAGCGGTGCAATGACTGGTCTTACTGTTTCCTTAGGATATGAGCAAGATTTCGGAAAAGCTTTCTTCTGGAGAGTTAACGCACACTACACTCGTAAAGTTATGGGTGGAGATACTTCCGCTAAATTCTTAGGTCAAGGGTTCTATGACATCACTTGGGACTACCATGCACTTCAAGTTCCAGTAAACGTAGGTATCAAAATGTCCGTTACTGAAGATACTTCCTTCTATATCGGAGCAGGGGTTCACTACTTCAATGGTGGATGGAGTTTAGCAGGAAACAACCGTTTAAATGATGTTCATAGTGCGGTAGTCAATGCTCTAGTCGCTAGTGGACAAACCCAAGCACAAGCAGAGTCTTCTACTTTAGCTGGCTTAATTGCTGACGGAACTGATCCTTCTGCGAACTGGGAAAAAACTACCTTCCAAGTTTCCGGAGTTGCTCCAAACTGGCTACTCGGAGCTCAAACTAAAATTTCCGACAAAGGTTCCCTATATATGGAAGTTGAAACTCTATTCTCCTTCAAATATGGTATCGGTCACCCAAGATCAGCAGGTGGAGCGCAAGGTTTAGCACCTTCTGTTGCTTATCCTCAAGTTCTTGGTGGAAACCAGTACAGATTCGGATACAAACACGAAATCTAATTCTTAGATTTTTGTTTGGTTTGTGCAAAGGCTCTCCGTTAAGGAGGGCCTTTTTTATTTTTAAATGACAAATATAAATCTCTCCCACCCAAAAAAAAGTCGCGGACATTCTGCATACTCTCTTCCAATGAAATTTGTTTAAGATTTATTAATGGAGACATATCATGAAACAAGCCGCCAAAAGAATGATCGCAATATCTCTTCTCCTATTACCTGGGATCTATTTAGAAGCAAAGTCATATGTAATGGGAGGCGCCGGATTACAGTTCGATCTAGGAGCACTCGGAAGCACAATCTCTACGGATGGCTTGGATTCTTCCAATAGTTATGCAACTACGGATAGCACTGGAACTCAGAACGGAGTTCTTCCGCGTCTAGCGGTCATTCCTGAAAACCGATTGCTCACATTACAACATTCTTCCAACGGACTGATAAGCGCTAAGACTAACGGTGGCATGACCGGTCTCACTCTATCTTTTGGATATGAGCAAGATTTTGGAAAAACCTTCTTCTGGAGAGTAAACGCACACTACACTCGAAAGATTACGGGCGGAGATACAGAAGCAAAATTTGCGGGCCAATCTTTTTATCACATGGTCTGGGACTACAACGCTATCCAAATTCCGGTGAATGTAGGTTTCAAACTTTCTGTTTCGGAAGATGCTGCCATTTATATAGGTGCGGGAATCCATTACTTCAAAGGTGGATGGAGCTTAGCTGGAAATAATCGTTTGAACGACGTGCACGAAGCCTTGGTCTCCGCGGGTATTACAGATACTACTGTGCTCGGCTTGGTCTCGGATGGTACCGATCCTTCCGCAGTTTGGGAAAACACGAAATTTAATGTCTCCGGAGTTGCTCCAAATTGGTTGATCGGAGCGCAAGCAAGGATATCCGACAAGGGTCATTTATATATGGAAATGGAAACGTTATTTTCCTTTAAATATGGAATCGCCCATCCTTCTTCCTTAGGCGGTATTCAAGGTCTGGCACCGAGTGTCGCCTATCCTCAAGTTTTAGGCGGAACCCAATATAGATTCGGTTATAAACACGAGATCTGATTTTTAAACCAAATCTGTTCTTCCTAAGAGTGGCACGAATTTCACAGGCAATCGATTCGTTTCTTCTAATCGATTTTGTTTCTTTCTCAAAGTAAGAAGCAACTGAACTTCTTCTTTCCATTCTACAGGAAGGACCGCAAGCCCTTCTTCCGGAAGCGACTCGAAAAGGAAACTTCCGGGTCCTGGGATTTTTGGGAAACATGCAGAAGATACAAATTTGGAGAATTTTACTTTTGTTTGAGTGAGGAGTAACGCGTCTCCGAACAAGATCCGATTTCTTTTTGTAAATCCAGGAGACCAGTTTTCCAAGACCCCCAAAGTCCTTTGGTATAATTCGGGGACGATTTCTAAAGAGAGAAGTTTCGCTCCGAGCAAATCCAAAATTGCGGCCAAATATCCGGAACCTGTACCTATTTCTAAAATTGTATCCCCGGATCTTACTTGGAGTTGGTTCGCGATGTATGCAACTATATAAGGCTGAGAGATGGTTTGTTCTTCTCCGATCGGAACTGCTTTGTCTTCGTAAGAATGTTCTCTGGTTTTTTCGGGAAGGAAGATATGTCTGGGAACTTTTAAAAATGCAGAAAGTAAATTTGGATCTTTGATCCCTCTTTCTGAGATTTGGGTTCGGACCATTCTTTCTCTCGCAAGAACTGTCTCCTCATCATCAAATCTAGAGACGAAGCCTAAATCAGGATTTTCCATTGACGTATAGACCCGACTCAGTATTTTGGTCTTGGGTTCGGCTTTGTAGCTCAGTCGGTAGAGCAGAGGACTGAAAATCCTTGTGTCGGCAGTTCGATTCTGCCCGAAGCCAAAACCCTCTTATCCGTTCTTTCTTTCCTCTCCCAATTTCCATAATTCTGTAAATACCAGATCTTCCACTTGTTTGCAAAGTTCGGGCTTATATAATTTTTTTACCGGCGGTTTAGGATAGATATGAATCTCGTCCGTGTCCGGTATATATGTAAGCATCCGTAAAATCTGGTCCTCCCCTTCAATTTCATACATCGTGTAGGACATCCCCTTAGCTGGGATGATTTGAGAAGTTTCCAAGTATTTCATGATTCTACTGCTCTATCAAGTATAGATCTTTTGGAAAGAGATTTATTCTCCATTTCCTGAGAGCGTTTTTTACATCCATAATAGAATCTTAAAAAGCTTGTACTAAAAAGCCTTTTCATATAATCTTTCCCAATGACTCGGTCTTCTCTTAGAACTGACGGGACTTTTCTTGTCGGGATCACTGGGATGATCGGAGGTGGCAAATCCACTGCGACTCGGATCTTAGAAGAGTTGGGCGGAGTAAGGATCAGTGCCGACGAGATCGCCCGTAAATATACGGATCCTAACAGCCCGATCTCCAAAGAACTGATCGATTCCTTAGGCCCTGAAATTCTGGATGAGTCCGACAAGATAGATCGTAAAAGGATCGCAAAGTTGGTGTTCGGGAACCCCGAAAAACTGAAGATCCTTAACTCTTTGACCCATCCAAGGATACGTAAGGAGTTTTTGGAAGTTCTGGGCGGCTTGGAAAAAGGTAGCCTAGTTCTGTGGGAAGTCCCACTTCTATTCGAAACGGACTCTTATACACTTTGTGATGCTACTGTATGTGTGATCTCTGACCCCGAAGTTTCCTTGGAAAGGACAGTTAAAAGGGACGGGATCAGCAGAGAAGAAGCGGAAGCGAGGGCAAAAAGCCAGCTTTCACTTCAGGAAAAAGCGAAGAAGGCCGATTATTCCATTAAGAACACAGGGGATTTGCAGGATCTTCGTAAAGAATGCGAATATTTGTACGCTGAGTTAAAAGGAAGAATGAAATGAAAGAAAAAGTTTTCTACGTCATCAATCTGGACAATAAAAGGATCTCCCTACTCTCCCTATTTTTAGTGGGTCTTCTTTTTTCATTCTTCTTCTTAGGAGTTTCCGTAGGTAGAAAGAGAGGCCAAGTGCAAGATGACCTGGCTCTGAACTCCAATAGAGAATCCTTATCTTCTTCCACTGTGAACCAAGCGATGGAAGAATCGTCCGCTTCTTCTAACATTAAAAAAGAAGAAGAAGTTAAATTCAGAAATCTTCCTCCTGGCGCTGAAGTTGTGGATCTAAGATCCGAAGTTTCTCCCGCAAAAAAAGAAGAACCATCTAAGATAGAAGTAGAAGCTCCATCTTCTTCTATTCCTGAGAAAAAATTAGTCCGGAAAGAAAAGGAATCCAAGAAATCAGTCCATACTTCTCCTCGTAAGGCTGCGGTCCATAAGGCTGATAATGATTTTTTTGTTCAGGTAGCTGCGTTCAAAACTAAAGAAAAGGCAGATGAACTCAAGTCGTCTTTAGGTGGGAAGTCCTACGTGAAAAAAACCAAAAACGGTTATTTTACGGTCCGTATGGGAAATTTTCCGTCCAAAGAAGACGCAGAAAGATCCATGAAAAAACTTCCAGGCAATTTGAAAGAAAACGCTTTGGTCTCTAAGGAATAATTTTTTTAGATATTCTCCCGGCCGATCTTCTATATTTTTTCAATTGACCCAGGAACCGTGAAAGCCCAAGTTCGTTGTTAACAGAAATGGATCTGAAAGAACTCGAACCAGTTCGTCTTGCCGTTGTCAGATCCACAATCGAAAGATTGCGTCATACATATTCGGATCTTTTAACATCGATTAAGGGATACGACGGGATCCCAGGCTTCTTCGAAAACAATCTCTACGCTCCCACCAACAAAGAAGAAAGAGACAATGCTCTCGAAAGTTTGTACGAAAAATTAAAAACGGTCGCGGGCAAGTCCATGACCGACAATATTCATCAAATAATTCTACTCAACAAACTCACTGACTCCTTGGATTTTGATACTGCAAAAGTTGTAATCGAAAATAACCTCATCGAGAACGGAGAGATCCCTCAAGAAAATCTTTATGCAGCATTAGGCGCAGTAGGTAGATTCGATGATAGAAGGGCCCAGATCGGAATGGTGGGAGAAACTCTAAGGTTTTTCTTCTCTCTCTCCAAGCTTCCTATGGTAAAACTAATCATGGCTCCCATCAAAGTTGCAGCATCCATGGTAGGAGCCACTTCTTTAGTAGATACTATGGAAGCAGGTTATAATCTATCCTCAAAGATCAAAGACTTACAACCGTTCATTGATTCATTCATAGACAGAGAAAACAGACTTTTAGGCAAACTGATCAACGGCGAAAAACACGAGCCGATCCAATTTTAATTTTCCCCAAGAACTCCACTCGGATTCCCTCTTGCCTTTTTTTAGATTTCCTAGATCCTTTGCTCCGGCCGGATCTTCGGCCTTGGGGCAAATTCATGTTTATAGGACATTATAGCGTTTCTTTCGCTACGAAAAAAGCGGAACCAAAAACTCCTCTTTGGGCGACTTTTGTGGGAGTTCAATTCGTAGATATTTTGTTTATGATCTTTATCTTATTCGGGATCGAAGGTATTAGATTCGTTCCTGGCTTTACCGAAGTGAATAATTTCGATCTTTATTATATGCCAATCACCCATAGTTTAGTAGGAGGAATTGGCTGGTCGATCTTATGTTTTCTAATCTTCAAATTCGTTTTTTTAAGATCCAAACCATATTCAGATTCTTTAAAAAACAAAATTTCAGGGCTCATCGGTTTAACTGTTCTTTCTCATTATTTTTTAGACCTTCCTATGCATACTAAGGACCTACCGATCCTATTTGATTCAGGCCCTAAAATAGGTTTTGGTCTTTGGCATAATAGAACTCTTTCCATCGCAACTGAAGTGACTCTTACATTGATAGGCTTGATCTTATATTTCAGAGCGACTAAACCAGGTCCAACATTCGGTGGTAAATACGGAATGCAGATCTTTGGTGGGATACTTTTGGTTTTGGCGATTGCCACTCCATTCTTCCCTCCTCCTCTCACAATTCCTGAATTTTCTATCCAGGCTCTTGTAGGTTATGTTCTTCTTGCTTGGGTTGCCGGCTGGTTAGACGGCAAAAGATTACCGGCCGAATCCTAAATCTCACTAGGTATATTTTAACTCGTGCAAAATAAAAATTATCCATTTTTAGGAGCGGTCGGTCTTTGCTTCTTAGTTTTAGTTACAGGTTTCGGAATAGGGATCGTGATTGCGATCCTTCAATCCGTAGCAAAATTGAATTTAGATGCGAAGGTGATTACAGCGATAGGAAACTCAGCTTCGTTTGGATTTGCGATCTGGATCGGACTTAAAATTTCTAAAAAAGAATATTCTGAAGTTCTGCGCCTCAAACCGTTGAGGCCACTTGAGGCGTTCAGTTTCGCAATCACTGCAATTGGTTTTTCCCTTCTTCTTTCGGAAGTGGATAATCTGTTTTCGATGTTCGTTCCTAAGCCGGACTTCATCATAAACTTATTCCAAGGATTATTCGATGGGGAGAATATATTCTTATCTGTGATCTTGCTTTCAGTCGTAGCTCCGATCACAGAAGAACTTATGTTTAGAGGAGTGATCTTAGATAGGTTCTTGAAACATTTTTCGATTCCTTCTTCCTTCCTTCTTTCCTCTTTGTTGTTCGGACTAATCCATCTGAATCCTTGGCAATTTATCGGTTCCAGCATTCTCGGGATCTACATGGCTTGGGTAGTTTATAAAACGGATTCGATCTTGAATTCGATTTTAATCCATGCTGTCTTTAATGGAATTCCATTGATAGTATTGAATGGGCTTCAACTTGAGATCCCAGGCTTTTCTGCGCCCATTGCCGGAAAAATTCAAGTACTACAACCTATTTGGCTAGACCTTTTGGGTTTACTGATTACTTGTTTTGGATTATCTTTTACATTCTTTTTGTTCGGAAGAAGGAACGAGAAAACAGCATAAGCTAACAATCCGAAGGTCCATTTTTTCTATTCGGATTACAACTGTGTAGTTTATTCGTTTTTAGAAGTCGAAAAGTATTGGCCGAAATCTCTCGGCCATTCGTATATTCGGATCACTCCGTTAGAATTAGAAAAGGCAAAATAACAATGGTGGCAAACTCCTTCCAAACTACAAATTTTTCAGAAAAAGGAGCGATCAGCATCAATAAGATCCGGATCGGATTCTCTATAGTGATGCTTTTAGTGAACGTTCTGGCTTTATTCTCTCAAGGGTCCAGCTCCCAAACTAGCACATTCATAAACTTTTCCATAGAACTTACGATCTTTGGCTACGGGATAGCTCAGATATTGCTGCTCAAAAAAGGAAAGCTTAAAAGTTCGTTTGTGACTCTTTGCGTATTCTTAGACATTTTAATGTATTCACTCATCTTTATTACAGTAACCATTTATGCGGCAAATGCGGAAGCGATGGTCGGAACATTAAAGATGCCATTCTTCATCATGTTGTATTTTTTCGTGATGATCTATTCAGGTCTTCTTCTTTCGCCTAAAACCACTCTGATGGTCGGATATTTGGCTTTGATCGGAACATTCTCCATGGATTATTTCGCATGGTTAAAGGGAGTGGAGTTCAAATATACTACGGATAAATCCACGGAGATCTCCGTATTTTTCGAGATCATACGATTCGTATTTTTCGTTTTAGGAATTCATATTTTAACTTCAGTGGTAAAATTTTTGGTCTCTGTTTCGGATGTAGCGATCAAGTCCACGGTAGAAGCAGAAGCAAAAAGTGAAGAAGCGGAGAAGGCCAAAAATAGAATTACTGACGAAGCTTCTACTCTGAATAAAAATACTTCCGAGATGAAAACCGAAATGGATACTCTAAACTCGGAAATCCAAAGCCAGGTTTCTAGTATGGAACAGATCAGCGCTTCTCTCGAAGAATTAGCGGCATCCACGGACAGCGCGGCAGAATTCGTAAAGGCACAGTTCGGAAAGATAGAAGAATTAAACAAAGAAAGCGATACCTTAAATTCAATCCTAAAAGAAGTGAAAATCTCCACTGAATCGTTATCTAAAACAACGGAAGAATCCAAAGGTTATAGCAAAGATGTTTCCGGAGCTATGGAAGTATTGGGAAATAATTTTGGAGAAGTAAGTAAATCCTTCCAAAAGGTCCAAGATGTAAACGATATCATGAGAGAGATCGCAGACAGGACCAACTTACTAGCGTTAAATGCTTCGATCGAGGCCGCGAGAGCAGGAGAACATGGAAAAGGATTTGCGGTAGTAGCTCAAGAAGTAGCAAAACTCGCAGACAGCGCTTCCGAAAATGCAGCCACAATTTCTAAAATTATTGGAGAGGCAGCGAAACTGATCACAAACGGAAACACTGCGGCAGAAGAAACAAAAAGAAAAGTTTCCGTCCAAGAATCCGGATTTACTTCTGTCGTAGATAATCTGGACCAATTGAGATCCAGAGTGGAAAACCAAGGACGCATTCACGAATCTTTCTTAAAATCTTTCCGGGAACTATTCGATCTATCCAGACAGATAGAATCCATCGCAAGCGAGCAGAAGAATGGAACCAAAGAAGTGGTCCAGGCTCTTTCTTCCATTGAACAATCTTCGAATATTATTTCAGAAGGTTCCAATAGAATGAGATCCAGCTTGGAAGAACTTTCGGAACAATCCAAAAGGCTTGTGGTTCAATAAAATCTGGAAAAAAGTTTTTTCCGATTTATATAAAAAATTTCGGAAATCGGGCCATCGAATAAACTTTTAGGACAAAATCCCGATTTTCGATTGTTATTAAACCGATGGAGACCGTCGGCCCTAGATTTTTCTCGGTGATCCTACTCTTCTTGGGATCTTTTATATCTTGTGCCCCAAATAATTCCTCGTTAGACCCAAACATTCTAAAAATGGAAGCCTTACTTCTTCCGCCTATGGTTGCAAAAGGATTCCGTATCGTTTCCACCATAGAATATAATTTTGATAATCCGTATGCGATCGCAGTAGATAGCAAAGACAATGTATATGTAGCGGAAAAATCTTGGACCTGTGACGTACAACATGACTATACTGGAGGATGCCCTTTATACGTAACTACTACTCGCTCTAGAGTTTTGAAGTTCGATCCTTCTGGTAAATTTTTAGGATGGCTTGGATTAGATACGACTGGCAGTACCGGTTTTCATTCTGCTCCTACAAATGCGGTCGCTGCTTTCGGATTAAACCCGGAAGAATTTACCATCATAGGTGGGCTTGCAACGGATGCCCAAGATCGTTTATATGTTTCAGACGCTTATAGGATCCAACGTTTTGATTCTTCTTTAAATTTCGAAGCATGGTTGGGAAAAGCCAGCGACAACACAATTGGTTGGCATACGACTGGCCAGCCACAAGGAAATCCTAATGCTACTCAAGATGACGGTGCCATGAATACATTCGGTGCCATTTCTTTTTATGGAAATAAGATCTATGCTGCAGAAGAAGTGCTGTATTATGTGAATCGCTACGACCAATCAGGAACATACGAAGGTTGGCTCGGAAAAGATACAAATGATGTGAAGGGCTGGCATACTCCATTAGCCGGTGTGAGTTATTTTAGAGGAACCTTCCACGGAAATGATATAGGGGCTTTTGATATTGCAAAAGACATAGCAATCGATCCTACTAACGGAAATTTATTAGTAGTGGATTCAGTACATGATCCTGTTCTTTCCATTTGGGCTCCGGATGGAACTTATCTCAATGGTCTTTTTCACACAGGCAGCACTGGTACAGGAGAAAAACCTTATGCTATCGCGATTGACTCCTTCGGTAATGTGATCATCTCGGATATGTACCAAGGAACGATTCGCGGATACAATTCTTCTCTGCAACAAAGGGCGACCCTACAAGTAGAACTCCCTTCTATTCCGAATGTATACTATCCGATCGTGGGGGCGAAACTCACAGTAGCAAGTAACGGCTATTTATATGCAGTTCACCAGACTTGGAATCGGATCCTGAAAATCAAGATTGTATATTCAGAGTGGTAAGGGTCCGGCCGCGTCCTTCGGACCAGGCTCTCACCTCCGGTCAAAAAATCGCATTCGCGATTTTTGTGACCCCGGCTCGATCCTTCGCGGGTGCTAATGCAATATCCTTGACTTCCCGGCATCGACTGAAAAACTGACTTTCGTAACCCGTCGCGAGTGTGGTGAAATTGGTAGACACGCCAGATTTAGGTTCTGGTGCAGTAATGTGTGGGGGTTCGAGTCCCTCCACTCGCAAAAACTTTCCTCTCCCCAACAATCAAACATTCTAATAAAGTACATCCTGAGGCCGACGAAGCACGCCGCGGAACCGAGTCGAGCAGGATGCGAGACTGTGCAGCGGGCGAGTCCACTTCTTATTTTAAAATTTCAAATTCCTATATCTTCTTGCAATATGCAAGTGATTGATCAGAGTGAATCAGGTAAAATGTATGACGAACGGTAAAAAAAGGTCGGATTGTCCAATAAGCTGCTCTCTAGATATTTGGGGAGATAAATGGTCCTTATTAATTATAAGAGATCTGATGTTTGCAAAAGAATGCACCTACGGCGATTTCCTAAAATCTAAAGAAGGAATCGCAACCAACATTTTAGCTTCTAGATTATTGACTCTGGAAGAAAATAAAATTATCGAAAAACACGATCATCCTGATAGCAAAGCAAAAGTGTTATATAAGCTTACTAGAAAAGGGATCGATCTACTTCCCATTCTGCTCGAAATCAATTTATGGGCTGAAAAATATTCAGACATACCTGCAGATAGGAAGGCAATGTTAAAAGAAGTAAAAAAGGATAAGCTGGGATTCATTAAAGCAATGACCAAAGAATTGGAAAAGACCCTAACTTGATCGTCCCAGCAGATCATTTTAGTTTCAGACTTGATTTACTTTTTTTAGAATAGCCCCTTCAAAAGTATTATAAGCGAATCGTTGTAATGTTAGGAAAAGAGATGCACCTTTTCCGACGGGATAACTGAATTTGGGTGTTTTTTCATTCACAATCTTCAGTATCGTATTTACGACCGGCTCGGGGCCGGGCGCATTATCAAATTCTCTTTTTGTAAACTCTACAATCTTCTGACGAAAAGAATCGTATTCTCTTATTGTCCCTTTTGCCGAAATCGAATTGTCGCCTATATTCGTTTTGAAAGCCATTGGCTCGACCACACTAACTTTGATATTAAATTGATTTAGTTCGAATCGTAACGATTTGAAATATCCTTCTAATGCATGCTTTGAAGCTGAATAATAAGAAACGTTCGGAAGACTGATCAAACCTAGAAAAGAACCGATAGTAATTATTTTTCCGGATCTTTGCTTTCTGAAGTAAGGCAGCAATTCATTCGTAAACTTAACGGTACCCCAAAAGTTCGTTTCTAATTGTTGTCTTCCGAGTTCTATAGAGGTTTCTTCCGCCAGTCCCTTTACTAAATAGCCGGCGTTATTGATCAACACATCTAACCGATCTATTTCACCGAATAATAATTTACCGAAGGAACCAATGGAATTGTCATCTGAGATATCCAACGGTAATAATTTGAATGGAACTTCCGATTGGGACTTTTTGGGGTTACGACTTGTCCCGATCACAGTATGACCGTTTTCGTGCAGCGTTTTTGCGATCAGCAATCCGATCCCGGAAGAAGCGCCCGTTACTAAAATTGTTTGTTTCATCTTTTTGTCCAAAGTTTTACTTGCATTTTACAAGTAATTTGACTCTATTCAACTTGCAAAATGCAAGCATTTTTCAGTCCACTCTTTAGACAAAGCGCAAAAATGTTAGATTATTTCATTTTTCCAATTTTGAAACAATGGCAAAATCGCTTCTGCTAACGCCAGGTCCGACTTTTCGGTAATTTTTAGATTGTATGGATTGGATTCCACTAGTCTAGAAACGATACCCTCACCTTGAGCCCATGTACATAGATCTGTCGGTTCGGTTGTGGATTGTTTTTCTAAGATCTTTTTCAGGATATCTCCCCGAATCCCTTGGGGAGTTTTCATAAACCAGATCTTCTCTCGGTTTAAAAATTTCAGACTGTTGTTCTCTTCTTCCAAAACTGTTTCGTGATTTCTTGAGGCAAGAGTGGCCACTCCGAATTTTTCCGTCGCACTAGATAATCTGTCCAAATCGTCAGGAGAAACAAACGGTCTCGCGGCATCATGGATCAATATGATATCATTTGCAGAAAATTGGATACTATGAATCCCGGCTAACGTGGATCCGTGTCTAGTGTCTCCGCCTTCTACGATTCTATCTCTTTCCCTAAGAAGGGGAGAACAAAGTGTTTCCGAGTTCAGAATATAATCTTTATGAGATACTAGTACTATACTTTTAGTTTTGCCCCAGTCTAAAAAAATCTCCAGACTATGGAGTAAGATCGATTTACCGTTTAATTCTAAAAATTGTTTCGGAATATCCGACCGCATTCGGGAACCAGTTCCTCCCGAAAGAAGTAGTAGATAGATATTACCCGAGGGAAACCAAGAGTTCATTTTGTAGGATTTGTTCCAGAGTTTGTCTTTGTCTTACAAGTTTGGTCGTTCCATCAGTATCGATCAATACCTCAGAAGTTTCCGGATAAGAATTATAATTCTTCGTGGACATAGAAGAACAATAAGCCCCCGTTCCTTCCATCACCACTAAGTCTCCGACCTCAGGAATCTGTGTGGTCCTAAGTTGAGGCCCACCTCCTTCTTCCTGTGTGATCAAGTCCCCACTCTCGCAGCAATGTCCCACATATACAAAGTCCCCTGTCTTTTGTTCTGACTTTTCTTTTTGTGGAATGACTATCAATGGATGTTTTGCCGCATATAAAGCAGGTCGTGTATTCACGTCCATCCCCATATCAAGTTTTACGAAAGTATATCCGCCCTCTCCAGTGTAGACAATATCATCCACCTGAGTCAGGATTGCTCCGTTATTCACCATTAAGAAGGAACCGGGCTCTATTTCCATTTTGAGTTGGATTCCTTTTTCTTTGGCATAATTTTCAAAGAGTTCCTTTACCGGTACTCCAATCGACTGCGGATCGGTCGTTTTTTCACCGATCATTCTTCCAACTTTGAAACCTCCGCCTAAGTTCACAGTCTTACAATCCGGAAATTGAGCTGCGATCTCTAAGGTATAATGTGCAACGGCCTTCCAAACTTCCGGATCGGAACCTGAACCGATGTGAGTATGAACTCGGACAAGTTTGAGTCCGTATTTGGAAACGATCTCTTTTACTTTTCCAATCTCTTCATGCCAGATACCGAAGGAGGATGTTTTACCTCCTACATCCGTCTTCTTTGTGGCTCCGGAACCCAAGCCAGGATTAAAACGCACGCTTACTTCTTTTCCTGGAAATAATTTTCCGAATTCTTCCAGCTGCCTGAGCGAACATGCGTTGAATTGTACTCCTTGGGGAATCAAATCCTTCAAGGATCTTGCCAATTGTTGGGAAGTGAGCAGAATATCGGAAGGTTTGAATCCTGCAAGTATCGCACGTTTCACTTCATGTTCGGAAGATGCGTCGATATGTATGCCCTTCTTCTTTAATATTTCGAGAACTGTGCGTCCTGGATTGGCTTTCATTGCAAATCGAACGGTCAGACCGAAAGCGTTAGGGAATGCGAGTGCGTCATCGCAACTTTTCTCGATCCCTTTGCGAGAGTACACAAAAAGTGGAGTTCCGAAATTTGTTGCGATTTTTCTTGCTTCTTCAGGGGTCAAAAATTTAAGATTTTCTATTGATTGCATAGGGTTAGAGGGTTTTCTAGATAGTTCTAGGCCATCTTTTAGAGCGGTCCGGGTTTTTTCAAAGGCAAAATTCCGATATGGCAGGCAAAATCACTCATCTCGAAGCTCTCTCCCAAGTCTGCAAACATCTGGATCACGGAACTGTAGAACAAAGAAAGATCGCAAAACTTTTAAGAGAAGAAGGTACTCGTAAGTTTGCCAATATAGGTGCGATCGCTCCCGATATTTTTTATTTTTATCATGTTCTTTCTCCTGTTCGGACCAAAAAGGCGCTCCCTTGGGGAGATCTAAGCCATCACGAAAACGTTTTAGAATTGATCCTGAATTTTTTGGACGGAGTCCTCACTGTTGAAGAGGGAATTTACAGAGATCGTTTTTTAGCATTCACTTTAGGTTATATCATTCACTGTGCTGTGGATATCGTCACTCACCCTTATATCTTTTTTATCTCCGGCGATTATTATAGTCCGGACAAACAGATCAGTTCCAAGGCACAATACAATCATATGAGAGTAGAGTTCGCTTTGGATTCCTGGCTTCTGGATTTCAGATGGGGAATGACTCCAAAAGCATATGATTTCGTACAACATGTGGATCTGATCTTTAAAGGTAAAGATGGGAAGAAAAAAATGGACCCAATGCTTTGGAACTTTTGGCTAAAAGGTTTAAAAGCGACTTTCCCGAAAGAGTTCAAAGAAAAATATATCGGCTCCGAAGAAAAGATCATCCCTGGAGACATTCTGAACGAATCTTTCTTAGGTTATTTGTATTTTCATAGATACTTGGATTCCAGAAGCAAGATAGTAAGAGCGGCACTTAGCTTCCTAGACAAGATCACTATGCACAAAGTAAATTCTTCCGTTCTAATGCTTCCATTAAAAGAACATATAGATAAAAGGATCATGAACGAAGAAAAAAGAGAATGGTCTTATCCTGCGGACCCGAACCTGATCCGAAACGATTCTTTCGTGGAGCTGATCAATAAGGCATGTGAAGCTGCAAAAGATGCGGTGACAAATGCCTGGGGTTATGTTCACGACAAAACTTCTCGTTCTTCTATGATCAAAGAATACCAAGGATACAACTTAGATACCGGACTTAGGTTCCATGGTATAGATAAGATGCGCCAATTTTCGCCTTTATAAGAAATCAGAAATAAACCAAATGAAACACGAACCCGTAGATTTTTTCACAAGATATTTCGTAGTACTTTTTAGGGACAGGATTCAATCCCGCATGGATTCTTCCGATCCTGTTCGTAAACTTTTATATCTTGTTTTGGGACTCATCTTCTTAAACGGATTTTTATTCGTATTCTCCGTTAAAGATATTTGGCAGGTTCCTAAAGCGGATCGTTACGAAAAACCTTCTTTACTCTTCGGACTCAATACAGAAGGGAAATACGAACCTATCGCAGAGTTTTATAGGTTTTCCAGAGTGGTGATCACTGACGAGGATCTTCCAGGCGGCTGGGAAGAAAATAAAGTCATCCGTTGTTTTGTTTCGACGGAAGATAATAATTTCAGATCCCACAAAGGATTGGATCTTCGAGGGATTTTCAGGGCCACAATGGTAAACCTTCTTGCAGGAAGAGTAAAAGAAGGTGCCTCCACAATCACACAACAGGTTGCAAGATTAAAGTTCTTAAATACGGAAAGATCCTTTTTACGTAAGGCAAGAGAAGCTTGGCTAGCACTACTTCTTGAATTAGTATTCGATAAGAAAACCTTAATAGGTATCTATCTAAACGAGATCCCTCTTGGTCATGGGACAATCGGCGTAGGCGCCGCGGCAAAATTCTATTTTAGAAAAGACATCAAGGACTTAAGCTGGGGAGAAGCTGCACTTCTCGCAAGTTTGACCACAAGACCCAAGGAATTTTCTCCCTTAGTGAACCCGAATACGTCCGCATCCAAGGTGAGAGTTGTATTCAAGAAGTTAGTCGAAAACGGGATTCTGGATGTGGAAACCGCAGAGAGAGAATTCGAAGCATTCTCCGAATATTATATAACTTTAAATCGTTCCCCTAACGATTCTGCTTTCTCCGATCGTCTCAACAGATTCCCATATTTTACCGAATATGTGCGAAAGAACCTGGCCCGTTATATACCTTCTCAACAAATCTATGAAGGTGGCCTAAAGATATATACCACCCTAAATATACAGCACCAAGCCCAGGCGGAAAAGGCGCTTGCTGCAGGATTAAAACAACAGACCCAATTATCCAACCAAAGAGCTTTTACAAAAATCGACTCATTCGAAGATTCTTATGGTTCTACCTACAAACTTTTGGCGGAACTTCACGACCTTCCTGAATTCAAATTTAAGATCTCCCGTTCTTACAGAACATTCAATAGAGCCTGGCAGGAAGAATTTAGAGACGACTTATCCGTCTTAAATTTGATCTCAGGCACAGAAGGTTTAGGAGAAGCAATTGACTGGAATTATAGGACCCAAGCCACAGAAGATCACCTATTACCTGTGGAAGGCGCGTTAATCTCCATTCGTCCGGACACGGGTTATATTACCGCAATGGTAGGAGGTTCCGGATTTAGGTCGGATAACCAACAGATCCGCGCATTCCAAGCATATAGACAGCCTGGTTCTGCATTCAAACCTTTGGTATATGCGTCTGCGATGGAATATTATCATGAACATCCGGATGATAAGAAGAATGTTACGGCAGCTTCTTTATTTGATGATTCTCCGCTTCAATATGTTTTAGAAGACGGGGACGAATGGAACCCGAGTAATTATTCAGGAGAATATTCCGGATTCATTCGATTAAGAGAAGCACTTGAACTTTCCAGAAATAGTGTTGCTGTTCGACTTCTTGAACATACTGGTCTGAATAATCTTCTGCCAAGACTCGAAAAACTTTTACAGGTAGAGAATAGAAATCTACCTAGAGACTTTTCAATCGCATTAGGAAGTTTTGAAGTTTCTCCTTATGAACTCGCAAGATCTTACGCGGTATTCGCTTCCGGAGGAAAACAAGTTTTCCCTCTCAGCGTTTTGTATGTAGAAGACGAACAAGGAAATCTGATCAAAGATTTCAGAAAAGAATTCGAATCGAAAGAAAGGAAGAGATTACTTTCTCCCGAAACAAGTTACGTAATCACTTCCATGATGGAAGACGTGATCAAAAAAGGAACGGGGACCGGAGCAAGGTCTTACGGACTCACGCGGCCTGCTGCAGGAAAAACAGGGACCACAAATAATTTTAGAGATGCATGGTTCGCAGGTTACACTCCGGAACTAGTAGCGGTCGTTTGGGTGGGATATGACACCGGAACACTTTCGCTCGGCAGAGGAATGTCAGGTGCAGTAGTAGCCGCTCCCATCTGGGGAAGATTTATGGCAAATGCACTCGTCAAAGAAAAATCCAAATCATTCGATTTTGGAGACGCAAAAATTGTGCGCAGGACCATCTGCTCCATCTCCGGAAAACTTCCAGGTTCTCATTGCTACCAAACAGAAGAGGAAGTATTCGACAAAGATACAGTTCCAAAAGAAGTCTGCGATGACCATAGAGGAATGAGCGAGCCGGATCCGACTCCCACTCATACCACAGACCCAGGAACGACTAAAAAGAAAAAACCGAATCTCTTTGAGGGAGACGAGGACGTAATTAGATAAGGTCTCGTGCAAAAAGAGTTGTCGATTTCGGAACCGCCCACCAAATAGATGAATCAGCAGTCAGGAGTAACAGATGGCCATCGGTAAGGATAATAATAACAGCGTAATCGGCCCAGGTTCCATATTTGAGGGCAAATTCTATATCGCTGGTTCCCTACGTATCGACGGAAAATTCGAAGGGGAAATTAAAACCGACGACGCATTATTTATTGGAGAAACCGGTAAGGTTCGCACTAACATTTCCGCAAGAGAAGTGATCGTAGCAGGCACCTTGATCGGAAATATTAAAGCGGAATCAGAAGTCCGCTTGGAAGAAACTGGACGTCTCTTAGGGGATATTATCGCTCCCGCTCTTTCCCTGGCAAAAGGTGTGGTAGCGAAAGGAAATATCACCGTAACCGGAGGCCAAAAGAAAGACGTTAAAAAGATCGTGGAAGAATCTTTTGGCGGCACAAGGACATTGGACAACGGAAAGGAAGAATAACTCCAGGCCTCGAGTTCTTTTTCCCACCTCTTAGATTTGTTCGAATCAAAAACTCGGGTGGTTCTCCACCCGATCGACCGATACTCAAAGTATGATCTTCAAGAAGCCCAGGCAATTGACCGCAGGAAAAGAAATCCTCCGGACCGATAATTTCACCCTGATCTACCTGGGCGCCTTCCATTTCCATTATTCCTTTTATTTCAGAGGAAACCTGTATCACGGAAACCTAGACTTCCGAAGACGTAAGTTCCGCGTTATTCCTCTTGTAGCATCGGTTATCTTTATGGTCCTATTTTTAGGAATTTGGATGAGCCCGTCTAACGCTTCTATGGAATCCGCATCTACCGAAGTAACTGAAAACGATTCGGAAGACTTAAAAGCCAAAAAAGGCGACGAAAAATTTTTAGAAGAATCCGAAAAAGCGAAACTTACCATCTTAATGGCAAACGAGATCAAGAGCGTTTCCGATAAAAAGAAACAACTTAAAGTAGTTACTTACAAAGTTAAAAGGAACGAAACTCTATCAGAGATCGCAACTCGTTATAAGGTCTCTATGGAATCCATTGCAGGTTCCTCGAGTATCAATCTGGAAGAAACTCTATATCCGGGACAAATATTACAGATCCCGAATAAACAAGGTCTATTATATAAATTCAAAGCGGGAGATACAGTCGCAAAAGTTGCTTCCCTTTACAAAGTAAACTTAGATGAAATTTTAGAAGAGAATAAACTGGACGATCTGGATATTCTTCGTCCGGGCCAAAAAGTTTTTCTTCCAGGCGCTGTGATCCCTGATCCCGCACCTAAATGGGTGGTTCCTGTTACTTCTCATGTGGTTACTTCTAATTACGGATGGAGAACCTTTCCGCAGCATAAATTCCATGAAGCGCTGGACTTAAAAGCCAATTACGAAGCAGTGATGGCGGCTCGTAACGGTAAAGTTGTTTTCTCCGGATGGATGGGTGGTTATGGAAACGCAATCGTAATCGAACATAACGACGATTTCAAAACATTATATGCTCACAATTCCAGACTGAATGTAAAACGTGGGGATTACGTAGTCGCAGGCAAGAAGATCGCAACCTCGGGATGTACAGGTTACTGTTTCGGTCCTCACTTACATTTTGAAGTCATCCAAAAAGGGAAATCGGTAAACCCTGGAAAATATCTAAAAGGTCTCAGTTATAAAAGAGGCTCTAAGCCGAACCATTAAGATTTTATGATGTTCCGATCTTTCTTTTTTATTGCCATTAGTTTTGTTCTTACCTTAGGCTGCGGACCTTCTATTTCCGAACATCTGGACAAAAGGACCAATTCCCAATATTCTTCTACTCATGGGATCGAAGTATTTTTTAATACTTCCAGAGCGGTCAATCCAGGGACACAAGTCGCTTGTTCTAATTCTTATTTTCTGAATTTCGGAAATATGGGAACCCAATCGGGCTCCTGTTTGGTAAATGTTCCCGCAGACAGAGAAATAGGTTCCCTACCCTTCGGTCTGGGAAATAAAGAAAAATCATTTCAATTCCTGGAACACAGAGTCGGTATCCAAGGCAAAACCAAAGAAGAACAGGAAAAACTTTGGTGGAAAAGAATAGAAGAAGATCCTTTTGAAGAAGTGATCGTATTCGTGCACGGATTTAACGTGAGTTTCGAAGAAGCTATTTTAAGAGCAGCTCAACTCAAATACGATCTAAAATTTCCGGGAAAGGTAGCTCTTTATACTTGGCCTGCGGGAGGAGACGGTTCCATGTTAGGGACCTTCTTCCTGAAAAACACTTACGAAAAAAATTTGGTGTCTGCAAGAAGTAGCAGGGATTCTTTCAAATATTTCCTGAAAAGAATGGTCTCTACCAACAAAAAGATCCATCTATTAGTACATTCTATGGGCCATCAGGTGGTTTTAAATTCCCTTTCTGAACTTTCAAAAGAATCCGGAAACAAACCTTTCTTGAAAGAACTCGTATTGAATGCGCCCGATTATGATACAGGTGAATTCATACTCATCTTAGATAGTTTATTAAAATCCTCGGAAAGGATCACATTATACTGTTCTCCCGGAGACTCCGCATTGTTTGCCTCTGCTCAAATCAACCAGACAGGGAGACTAGGCGCCTGTTCCAAATTTCCAGGTGTGGATGTGGTCAATGTAAACCCGATCGACTCCTCTTTATTGTCATTAGGTCACGGATATTATTCTTCCCGTCCGATCTTGACCGATCTATACCAATTGTTTTTGGGCTTGGGAGCGGAGAAGAGGCTGTTCATCCGCAAGTCCTACGGAAACGAAAACTATATTCTCCGAAATTAAATCCTTCTAAATCTGCATACTATTCACCTGTTCCGCAATTCACGTTAGACGATATGTCAAAATATTTCCGATTTTAGTCCGAAAGGATTAGGGAAGTTATTATATACTGATAGTTGTTTCAAAAAAAATTACAGGTCTATAAGTAGTCTTTACAAAAATCCCGCTTATATTCGATTTTACTTGCAAAGAAGGCTTTCAAATTCTTTTGCATATTTCCGCAGATATTTTCATTCACCATTTTATATTAATATAGTTGAAACAATCGGTTTTATTCGTAGATTAGAAGTATGCTCACGAAACCTAAGATCCTAGTTGTAGAAGATGAGATCATAGTCGCGGTCAACTTGGGTCAGAAACTTAAAAAATTAGGTTACGATCTTGTGGGTATCACATCCTCCGGTGAGGAAGCCATTCAAAAGGCGGAGGAAAATCATCCTGATCTAGTCCTTATGGACATCAATATTGAAGGTAATCTGGACGGGATCCAAACTGCGGAACTCCTACGGAACAGATTCCAAACACCTGTTATTTATCTTACGGCATATGCGGACGAGAACACCCTGAACAGGGCAAAAAGGACCCAGCCTCTAGGTTATATAGTCAAACCGTTCGAATCGGACCAGCTTCGTTCTTCCATCGAAGTTGCTTTGTATAAAAACGAACTGGAACATAGAAACCGCAAAAATGAAGAATCCTTAAAATCCACTTTGAATCAAATGGAGTCCGGGATCATCACCACCGACGAGAATGGTCTCGTATTATTCTGTAATCCGGTGGCGGAAAAGATCGCAGGATTAAGCTATGCGGAATCCATCGGGCTTTCCTTAACGAAGATCTTAAGATTAGAAGATTCGAACTCTTCTTCGTATACTCTTCCACTGTCAGATGTACTGACTTCTCACCAAACAATTGAGAAAAATGGAATATTCACGATCGATGGGATCGGAAATAAAACTGCGGTTTCTATTCAGATTTCCCCCATCTTAAACACGGAAGGAAAATCCAGCGGTTCAATCACTGTTCTGCGTTTGGGAGAGTCGGATAATACAAACCAGTCCTACTTGAAAGAGATCCATCATAGGATCAAAAACAATCTTACCGTAATTTCTTCTTTGCTAAGCATGAACGCCTCCAATCTGAAGGACCAAGAGACCTTGGATATTTTCAAGGACAGTCAGCATAGAATACAGGCAGTTGCCCTTCTGCACGAAGTGCTTTATGAAAATCATGATCTATCTTCCATTAGTTTTGACCTATACGTTCGCAAACTTACGGACCTTCTATTCGAAGTGTATAAGGTAGATCGTTCTAAGTTTAAACTAGTATTGGATATCCAAACTCCTAAGATCCCAAGCGAGATGGGAATGAACTGCGCGTTGATCATCAATGAACTTCTGACGAACTCATTCAAACACGGGTTCAAAGATAGAGAGAGTGGCTCTATATTGATCCGCTTTAGTTTGAACGACGAACGATATTTCTTAGAAGTCAAAGACGACGGCGTCGGTTTATTAGACACGACGCCTCAGACACGCAATTCAGGCTCTTTGGGACTTTCTTTGGTGGATTCCTTTGTAAAACTTCTAAGGGGAAAATTGAAATTAGAGAACGAAAACGGCTGCAAAGCGACCCTCAGCTTCCCCGCAAAACACGAGACCTAAAAAACGTTTTACTCGTCGGCCGAATCGGATAACTCTGATCCCGATGAAGACAAACTTTGAATTCTTTGAAATCGTCGAGAGAGAAGACGGAGTAGCTATCGTCTTCTTAAACCGTCCCGACAAAAGAAACGCAATGAACTGGAGTTTCTGGAGAGATCTTCCGGACGTAGTGGAAGAGATCAACTCCAACCGTAAAATCCGTTCTTTCGTAATCGCAGCAAAAGGAAAATCATTCTCAACAGGTTTGGATCTGGAATCATTCTTCCAAGAATTCGGCCCCATAGTGAGAGGGACATACGCGGACGATCGCAAAAAACTCTACGAACTCATACTCAGAATGCAGAAAGGGATCAACGCGGTATACGATTCTCCTAAACCTTCCGTTGCCGCAGTCCAAAAACATTGTATCGGTGGAGGACTAGACCTCATCTCTGCTTGCGATATTCGTTATGCAACTTACGATGCAAGCATCTCTCTTAGAGAAGCAAAAGTAGCAATCGTTGCGGACATGGGTTCCATCAATCGTCTTCCTTCTATCATAGGACAAGGAAATACAAGAGAACTTGCCTTCACCGGAAAAGACATAGACGGAGAGGAAGCCTTGAGAATGGGACTGGTCTCCAAATTATTCAAGACTCAAGACGAACTTTTAGAGGGTGCGGTCGCTACCGCTTCCGAGATCGCCGCCAATCCCAGAATCGTAGTAGAAGGAACTAAGGAAGTGATGAATTTTTCCGAAGGAAAACCTTTGTCAGTAGGTTTGAACTATGTCGCAGTATGGAATTCCAGCTTTCTGGATTCTAAAGATTTCAGAGAAATACAGACTGCCTTTGTCGAAAGAAAAAGACCGGAATATAATAAAGATTAAGATTCTTTTTTCAAGGGGATATTGAAGTACATGGATGTGGGAACTCCTACAACGATATGTAGAATTCCTACATCCTAATTAAACGTACAGATCCAGAAGTCTGGATTTTCCTTCGGAGGCCTGGGCTTGTAATTGAGCCTCTACGTTTAGCTTCAAAAGTTTAGAATTCATATCAGACTGAGCTTGGAATATTTCTCTAGGCAGATTGGCGATTCTTTCGATCATGAGAGATTGGCTGGTTTGGCTACCGATTTCCATTTTCTTTACCTCGATTAAAGTGGGGATTTTTTCTTTCCTTTGCCCCCGTTTCAATCATCGGTTGATCTGTGGAAAACTTGATTATTTTAGGAATTTTTTTAGCCTGTCCCAGTCGTGGGTTTTCGGGAACTGATCATTAGCGCCATCCATAGGGAAAGGCAGAGAGAATTTACTAAGGCATTCAACCTATACAAGGAATCCCTGAATTTTACCCAAAACCCGAAAACAGTCGTGAAGATAAAAAACCGTCAGGCCTGGTGCCAATATTATATTGGAAATACCAGAGAAACTCTGAATCTTTTCCAGGAATTGCAGGACCGTTTTTCCTCTCATCCAGAAAGCAGACTGTATTACGCCAATTATCTGATTAAAGTTCATAATTTTAAATCCGCTAAAAAGATACTTACTACAGCAATCGAGATATTTCCCGATCAGTTAGAATTGTATCTAACTCTTGCAAGTTTGTTAAAAGATACGGATAGATCCAACGAAGCGATCCAAGTTTTGAAACAAGCATTATCCCAGGAAAAACTTTCCAGAGGAAGAGGGATCAAACGAAAAGATATTTGGTCCGAGCTTGGATATTTGTATTATCAAAGGGGAGATTATAACTCCGCGTTAGCTTCTTTAAAAACTGCCATGAGAATGGACGAAGAAGAAACTTTTTTACATTACGATATGATCGCTCAGTGTTATTTGAAAGTTTCGGATCATAAGAACGCACTTAAGTTTATTGATCTATATATCAAATATTTCGGAGAATCGGACGCGGACATACTCGTTGTAAAAGCGAGGGCCCACGCCCAATTGCATGAAAGCCATTTGGCCTGCGCTTCTCTACTGCAGGCCTACTCCATGGAAAACGGTCTTAAACTTTCCGCGGAGGATATGGTGGATTTCGGTCCACTTTTGCAGACCGGTTTTTTCGATACATTAGAGAATGTTGAAATAGACGAAGCGTGATCACTTCCCCGCTAATTTTTTCTTAGCAAGATCTTGGATCTTCAGGAAATCCTCTAACTTCATATTCGTTCTTTCTCCGACAGGAGAATCGCTTACTTCACTATGATTGTGAACATAAGGAATTCCTATCTTTAATAGATCATCTTTATCGATCACAATTGTTTTTGTTCCTTTTGTAACTGTAAGATAATCCGATTCAGGGATCATCTTAGAATGGTCCGAACTATTTTCCAGTTCCACCTTTCCTTGGCAATGACAGATAAAGGTCATATCTTCTACGATTGAAGTATAGAACTTAGTTCCTCTAACACCGGCAGTGGTTGTTGGAGTTCCTAGACTTAAGCCTTCACCTTTTACAAGTTTATTGGAGAGTATCCAAGATCTTCCCTTTTCTTGGAAAAACTTTTTGTCCGATTTAATATCATCGAAACGGAATCTGGAACCGGATTGGATCTCAAGCAAAGAAGCATTTTCTCCAAATGCGATCGTTGCAGTGGCGCCTTCGTCCGTAACTAATATGTCACCGTTTTGGATCTCTTTGCTTACTTCCGCCTTGGATTTTTCGGAACCTCTTTCTAAGGTTACGTTTCCTACAACGAATGTAATCACTCCCTTGCCTGCATCCGCTTCCTTTTTACCGCAAGAAAACAAAACACATGTTATACCTAGAAGAAATAGTACTGATAACTTTTTCATAGCGGTCGATTTTGAAGTTTCCTTTAAAGGAAGTAAATCGATTTTTAGGAAAGAAGACTATTCTAAACGAAGAAAGTAGCGAATAAAAGTCTTATTAGTGCTTATTTTTTCTTAGTAGTTTTTTTAGGAATTGGGACCTTTCGTTTTGTATTTTTTTTAGAGGCCTTAGCACTTTTGTTATAATCCAAGGCAAGTTCCATCCAGTATCCAAACTCTTTTTCAGGTTTTACTTCCTCAATACTTACAAATACAAATCCCTTCATCAGATTTCCATTATGGATCATTGGTCTGGCTTTTTTCTTTTCTAAAATGGATTCGTAGTCTTTGGGATCTATTCTAAACATAAGTTCCTCTTCCCTGACACAAACGCACATCTTTCCGTTTACCATAAAACAAAGGCCACCGAACATTTTTTTCTCTTCTACTTCTTTCTGTTTGGTAAGAGCTTTTCGAACACGTTCAGCTGTTTTATCATGGATCGCCATATACTTTCCTGAGAAGATAAGAGTATTCTCCTATGTTCCGCCTGATAAAGAAACTTATCATTCCGGAACATTTGCAAGCTGATTCACATCCTCGCCCGGAACCAAAATGAATTCTCCATTGGAACCTTTGAGTCTACTTTCCAGAAAGGGTTTATATTCTTCCGAATTATAAAAGTTTTGAACCGCTTCTTTTGAAGGCCATTCGATGATCAAGAAGAGCTGCGGAAGTTTTCTGTCCCCTTCCAACTTCTCCATATTCGTTGTCCTGGAAAGATATCTTCCCCCGAATTTTTCCACCATCTTAGTCACACTGCGCACATAGGCTGGGATCCAACGAGCGCTAGTGATATTCAATTCTGCTACAGAATAATACTTCATATGACCTTCTCAAATCTTAGATTTTGAAATGGTTGCAAGCCTTTTCGGGATTACTTTGAGACGTAAACTACTGAACCGGAAGGCAGTTCGATTCGCAAGGAACTTCGAAAATCCAGTATATTCTTATCATTCCGAACGAATTTTTGAGGGCGATATTATAAGATCAGTCGAATCTTACTCGGTTTTGGTACAAAATCTTTATATGAACAAAGAACATTTCGCTGTGATCACTGTAGGCGCGGGTTTATCAGGGATCAGCGCCGGTTATCATCTCCAAAAACTTTGCCCAGGCAAAAAATACACAATCTTAGAAAGTAGAGCAGATATCGGTGGGACCTGGAGTTTATTTCGTTATCCGGGAATTCGTTCCGATTCGGATATGTTTACCTTGGGTTATTCTTTCCGACCTTGGAAAGAAGCGAAGGCAATTGCCGACGGCCCTTCTATCCTAAACTATGTGAGAGAAACCGCATCCGAATTTGGAATAGATCGTAATATACGTTTCGAACATAGAGTAACGTCTACCTCTTGGTCAAGTAAGGAAAATTTCTGGACAATCAATGTAGAAGTAGGACCTAAAAAAGAAAAACGGACGTACACCGCGGACTTTCTGTATATCTGCAGCGGTTATTATAATTACGATAGAGGGTTCACTCCGAATTTTCCAGGTGTAAAAAACTTTAAAGGTCAGATCATTCATCCGCAACATTGGCCTGAGAACTTAGATTATAAAGGCAAAAAAGTCGTAGTGATCGGAAGTGGTGCAACCGCGGTTACATTAGTTCCATCCATGGCGGATGATGCTTCTCATGTTACTATGTTGCAAAGGTCCCCGACTTATATTACTAGTCTTCCTTCTAAGGATATAGTTGCAGATTTTTTAAGATTCATTCTACCTGCGAAGCTGGCTCATCATATCACTCGGGTCAAAAATATTCTGATCCAAATTTGGTTTTATCAAATCTGCAAAAGATCTCCTAACTTTGCAAAGTGGCTGATCAGGGCTCGACTGAAAGCTTCTCTTCCTAAAGGTTACGATATAGATACTCATTTCAAGCCGAATTATCAACCTTGGGACCAAAGGGTTTGTTTAGTTCCTGACTCCGATCTTTTCAAGGCAATCTCAAAGGGGAAAGCTTCTATAGTCACAGATCATATCGAAACTTTCACTTCTAAAGGCATTAAATTGAGATCCGGAAAAGAATTGGAAGCGGATATTATTGTGACTGCAACAGGATTGGAATTACTCGCGATAGGTGGGATCCAACTAAAGGTAGATGGCGAGGAAATTGATATTTCTAAACAATTTACATTCAAAGGATTGATGCTAAGCGGAGTCCCTAATTTTGCATTCTGTGTGGGCTATACAAATGCATCTTGGACCTTGAGAGCGGATCTTACTTCTACGTATGTTGCAAGATTACTGAATCATATGGAATCAAAAGGTTACAAACAATGTGTGCCTATCTGCGATCCTGCAAAGATGGAGAAGGAGCCGATACTCGATCTAAATTCAGGATATATCCAAAGAGCAATAGACCAATTCCCTCAAAGAGGAGCAAACCGTCCTTGGAGATTCCATCAGAATTATCTAATGGATCTGCTCGATATCAATTTTGCGAATGTGAACGACTCCAACTTGTCGTTCGGATAAAAATAGTTCAAATAGGAAGAAGAAAAACCAAATGAAAAGTTTTAAAAACAAAGTGGCTGCTATCACAGGAGCCGGATCCGGAATGGGAAGGGAACTTGCCATACAACTTGCGGAACAAGAATGCAGTTTGGCATTATCGGATGTAAACGAATCAGGCCTCGCAGAAACAGTCCAATTGATAAAAAAGAAAAACCCGAATGTTTCCGTTACCAGCCAAAAACTGGATGTATCGGATCGGTCGGCAGTTTTTGATTGGGCTTCCAAGGTGGCCAAAGAGCATAATAAGGTAAATTTAATATTTAATAACGCGGGGATCGCCTTCGGCTCAACGATAGAAGGATTTGAGTCAAACGATTTCCGGAGAGTTATGGATATAAACTTCGGCGGTGTAGTGAACGGAACGCAGGCATTTCTACCTTATTTAAAGGAAAGCGGAGAAGGTCATATCATCAACACTTCAAGTGTTTTTGGGATCATCGCCGTTCCGGGGACTTCAGCATACAATGCTTCCAAATTTGCTGTCAGGGGATTTACGGAAACATTAAGACAAGAACTTGATCTTACTAAAGCAAAAGTTTCAGCTACTAGCGTTCATCCTGGAGGGATCAAAACCGCCATCGCAAAAAGTTCCAAAACTAACGACAGCGTGCGGGCCTTAGGTTTGGACCCGAATACAGCCGGGGAAAAAATGTCCGCTCAATTCATTACTACTCCTGAACGAGCAGCTAAAGTGATCTTAAAAGCGGTTAAGAAAAATTCCAGAAGAGTTCTTATCGGACCGGACGCGGTGTTTGTGGATCTGATGCAAAGATTACTTCCTACTTTCTACCAAGTGATAATCGGAAAACTTCTGCTTAAACAAATGAAGTAACGTGAATTTATGGAAGCCGTTCAGACGGCTTCCATAAACAAAATCTACTTGTGCGATCCTCATCCAACAAATATAAAGAATTGTTTTCGGAAAATAAGGATCCGATCTCACTGCATAACTTGCTTTATAATATCCAGAAATTGTGCAGGCCGAAACGGTTTAATGATCCATCCATTCGCTCCGGCTTCGGCTCCCTTCTGTTTTATATTTTCTTCTGACTCGGTAGTCAAGGTCAGAATGGGTACGTCCGCATTCCTTTTTCTGACTTCCCGTATAAAAGTAAGCCCATCCATCACGGGCATATTTATATCCGTTATGACCAGATCGTAATCGGAATCGCCGAATTTGTCTATGCCCTCCTTTCCATCAGATGCAAGAGTGACTTCATAGCCGCCTATCCCCAATGTTTGTTGGACAAGACTTCTCATAGTGGCTGAGTCGTCTACTGCTAGTATTCTTAAGTTCCCCATATATTAAGCTCCTTTAATAAATAACGTGAAGTTGGAAGGATTCAATTCATAGAAGCGGCATAAGCCGAATTCACGAATGATAAAATTTTTCGAATATTCCGATATAGACTCGGCAGAACCTAAAATAAGAAAGCTGTCTTGATCCAAAGCCTGCTCTATTTTATTGAATAAATTTTTTCTTTCCTGCTGGTCAAAATAATAGGACACATTCCTGCATAGGATCAAATCGCAGTTGGAAGGATAAGGATCGTAGATCAGATTATGCTGTTTAAATTCTATGACGGATCGTATCTCCTCGTTTACGACGTACAACCCTTTAGAGACTGGATCGAAATACTTGGCAAGATGGGCTTCGGACAGTCCCCTTCCAATCTCAAAGGCAGAATAAACTCCGTTTTTGGCTTTTTCTATTGTATCTTTTGCTATATCCGTTGCGATTATGCTGATATTCTTAAATAATTGCGGATACTTTTCGTGGATAGAGATCGCTACGGAATATGGTTCTTGTCCGGTAGAACAAGCTGCAGACCAAATCTTGATCTTATTATCTTTCTGCTGCTTTCTTTCCAATATTTCAGGTATGATCCTTTCTAAGATCGCTCCAAAAATACTTTCATCCCGAAAAAACCTTGTTTCATGAGTTGTTACTCTATCTATCACTTTTTCCTTAAATTCAAGATCATGACCTTCTGTGAATTTTTTAGAGAGTTGGCCGAAATCGGATAAATTATAATCCGATAATATATCTGAAAGACGGCTTTCCAAAAGATAAATTTTCTCTTCAGTCAAGGATATACCCGTCGCTAGTTTTATCACTTCCATCAATTCGAGGGTGGCATCTTGCATTATAATTAGTTCCCTTGTAATAAGTTGGAGATCTTTTCCGCGATGCTGTCCACATCCAACACTTCATCGACAAGCCCTTCCTGTACCGGGCGATTGGGCATCCCGAAAACGGTACATGATTCCCGATTCTGTGCGATCAAGTATGCACCGTTCTTCTTTAACTCCTTCATCCCGAGATAACCGTCCTCTCCCATTCCGGTCATAATGATCGCGGTAGTTTCTTTGGGAAAATTTTCTGCTAAAGATTTGAAGAGGATATTTACGGACGGTTTGCATAACTCTTCTTCCGGCCCGTTAAACACTCTTGCAGTAGGTCCTGAAGAGCCATTGACTATCTCGAGTTGTTTTCCTCCCGGAGCTATATAGGCAGCTCCTTTCTGTAAAACCTCACCGTCTTCCGCCTCTTTGATCAGCATATTTGCAGCCTGTGAAAGACTTTCTGCGAGATAGTTGGTGAACAAAGGAGGCATGTGCTGAGCGACCACAATGCTCCCATTAAGATCAGACGGTAGTTTTAGGAATAATTGACGCAAAGCGATCGGTCCACCGGTAGATATACCTATTGCACATATCGCACAATCTTTCTCCCTTCGGGTTTGGATCGTTTTAACGGGTATATTTTTCTTTTCGAACTGACTCTGAACGATTGGTTTGATCGGACTAAGAGCTTTGATCTTGGAGGTTAATAACTCCAAGGTTTCGTTTAACGCTCCGTCCTGTCCTCCATTTGGTTTCGGTACGAAATCGATCGCCCCCATATCCAAGGCTTTCAAAGTGATCTTAGCACCCTCTTGCGTGAGAGAACTAAGCATAATCACCCGTGTGTCGGGAAATTTAGATTTAATTTCCTCCAACGTTTGGATCCCATTCATTTGAGGCATTTCTACATCCAAAATCACGAAATCCGGTTTCAGTTGAGCGATCTTAGGAAGCGCGAACTTGCCGTCTATCGCCGCTCCTAAAAATTCGATCTCACTATCTTGCGAAAAGGTGTTCCGAAGAAGGTTCCGATAGACCAAAGAGTCATCTACGACAAAAACAGATGTCTTTCGGGTCACTTTGCTTTTCTCCACAGGTAGTTCCAAGATACTCACCTTTTACTTTGTCGTATTAGAAATTTTGAATTGATTCACCAACATTGTCAGGCCTGCGGCAAGGTCCTGTAAAGATTGGGAAAGTTTAGATACACTGTTTGAGTCCTTAGCGCCATCTAGAGAAGCAGTAGAGATCCCGTTGATGTTTTTAGTGACATCGTTAGAAGTTAGCGAAGTCTGACTGACATTAGCCGCAATCTCCTTAGTTGTGATGGACTGTTCTTCCACTGCAGAAGCGATACTTCCGCTGATCTCGTTTACTTCAGCGATAACACTCGTAATTTTACCGATGGATTCGATCACCTTTTCCGTACTTTTCTGTATGGCGGAAATCTTACTTTTAATCTCTTCGGAAGATTCCGCAGACTGACGAGCGAGCTCTTTTACTTCCGATGCGACTACAGCAAAACCCTTACCAGCATCTCCTGCTCCCGCAGCTTCGATAGCCGCGTTTAACGCAAGAAGTTTGGTTTGAGCGGCAATATTGGAAATACTTTCGATTACATTCCCGATCTCATTCGCGTTCTCACCTAACTCTTTTACAACCCTACTGGTTTCGATCGCGGTGGAATTCGCTTCCCTTGCGATCTTTGCCGAGTCGGCTGCCTTTTTCGCGACTTCTCCTACAGAAACAGACATTTCTTCGATGGAACTCGAAACAACATTCAAATTCTGATTCATCTGAGTTGCTGCTGCTGCGATCGTTTGAGATTGTTGTGACATTTCCTCGATTCCCGAGGATAAATTCAGACTAGCTCCTGATAAGTCTTGAGCGGAAGAGAAAAGTATATCTCCGTTCTCTTTCAAACGAGAGATTAAAGCCGCCGTATTGATCAGCATGTTCAAGATCGCTTTCCCCAATTCGCCTAATTCATCGTTGCGATTATGAGCGATGTTGACAGAAAGATCTCCGGTCGCTATTTTGTTTGCGATATCCGTGGCCTCTTTTAAAGGTTTCAGAATATAAAAAGTGAGATAACCACCTAGTAAGATTTGGAGAGCTGCAAAAAATCCTGCAATCCCGATAGTCACTTCCGAAACTAAACCGATAGATTCAGAAACCGCTAAGCTTCCTAGACCGAACACACCTAAAAAGATGAACAGAAATAACTTTGTCCTGATGGATATTTTTTTCTTTTGAGTAGGCTCTAGTTTACTTTTTCCGGAGAGTATATCCGAATACAATTTAGAAGCGGCTTCAACTTGCTGACGTGTAGGAGTTCGCCTGACCGACATAAAGCCTACGATATTTCCGTTTTCTACTTTTGGCGCTACGTTCGCATCCACCCAATAATGGTCCCCGTTTTTGGATCTATTCTTAACGATCCCTCGCCACGGTTTACCGCTCTGGATCGTTTCCCAAAAATCCTTAAATACACTTCTAGGTATATCCGGGTGTCGAACAACATTATGGGGCTTTCCAACTAGTTCATCGTTGGTTAGACCCGCTATTTCCAAGAATTCCTTGTTAGCATAAATAACTCGTCCCTTCAAGTCGGTCATTGAAACAAGGGTGGTCCCTTCTTTTACAAAACGTTCAATATCCGTTAACGTTGTGGACATTTGTTTTTTCTCACTTTCCTTTTCATTTCCTTGAGAAACAAAACCTAGCATATAATACTCCTCACTCGTCTTCCAGACGTAGCAATTCTTCCCTGTTCAAAATTATCATTGTCTTATCTTTTAAAATAGTTACGTTTCGTATGAATCTTGCCTCTTGCTCGTTTAAATGAGAAGGACAACTCTCCAGATCTTTGCTCGCAACTTCTACGATATCCGAAACTGAATCGGAAAGAATAGCGAAGGTTTCTTTTTTTCCTTTTAAACGAATAAGAGAATGTTTTCCTTCTCCGCTTATGCGATCCTTTCCAAAGAGCGATCTCAAATTAAGTATAGTAACAAGGTCTCCTCGTAAGTTTACGATCCCTTCAATATAATCAGGAGAATGAGGAACTTTTAATATTCTTTTGTTGTGATCCACTTCCTTACATCCTTCTAAAGGAAGTCCGTAAATTTCGGTTCCAAGGAAAAATGATAAATATTGTTTCTTATCTTCCTGCTCTACCATGCATCACCCCGAAATAATTTCCTGACGAATCTGATCTTTTCCGATCTTTTTCAAAACAACAATGGGATCGATTACGATAACAGTTTGTCCGGCGACAATCCCGCTACCGATAACTCCGGAAGATCGGTCTTCGTTCTTAGTAAAAGAACCGATTTCTCCCACAACATTATGGATTTCTTGTACAAGGATTCCCTTTTTCCCTAAAGAAGTCTGGATCAGTATCATAGTCCGCTCGGTATCCTTATTCTCGTCTTTCAGGTTGAAATAACTGTCCAATCTACAAAGTTCTATGACTTCTCCGCGGTATTGGACCACTTCGCTATCAATGAATCTTTCGAAGTATTTTGGATCCACTTGTTCGATCCTGATCACGGACCTTGAATCTAATCCGAACATCTGCTTATTGACGGAGAATAGAAGATAATGTTCCCTTTCGGTGATTTCACGGATAGTTTTGGAGCGAAGCTCCTCTTTTACGTTAGTATGCAACTTTAAGAATTTGCTAATCCCGGAAATATCCAATATCAACGCAACATTTCCGTCGCCCAAGATCGCAGCTCCGGTATAAAGATTAATCTTTGCCAAATCCTTTGAGAGTGGCTTGACTACGATCTCTTCAGGATTTTCGATCTCTTCGATCAACATTCCGAATTTATGTTTTTCTGTGTGAACGACCACGATGTATTTATCGTTCCGATCTGCCGAAAGATCGGAAGACAATCCGAGTATTTCTCCTGTATTGATTAGAGGAAGTAGATGACCTCTTAGTTGATACACCATCTTCTTTTCCAGATATGATACGGATCTTCTATCGAGTAAAATAAGCTCAGAAATATTCTGCTGAGGTATTGCGAAAAGCATTCCCGAAGTCTTAACCATTTGGCAGTTTATAATGGAAAGTGTCTGAGGTAAGGAGGCGATAACCGAAGTTCCTATACCTTGCTTTGATGAAACGGAGACAGTCCCTCCGGCTTTCTGAAAATTCATCTTTACTACATCCATGCCGACGCCCCGTCCCGACGTGGAAGACACTGCATGAGCAGTGCTGAACCCTGGAGAAAAAATAAATTCAGATAATTCTTCCGGAGATTTTCTTTGCGCCTCCTCTCGTGTTATAAGTCCCCTTTCGATTGCCTTATTTTTAATGCTGTCGATGTTCAATCCTCTACCATCGTCTTCAACTTTGAGGATAACGTTTCCTCCTCTTAACGAGGCTGATAAATGTATTTTCCCTTTTCGAGGTTTTCCCGCCGAGACGCGCTCATTGGGAGATTCTACCCCGTGGTCAACGGAGTTCCGAATCATATGCATAATAGGATCGGAAATCGAATCTATTATACTCTTATCAAGTTCGACCTCGCCTCCTTCTAGGAAAAGTTCAACTTCCTTTCCAGTAGTCTTCTCAAGATCATGGATCAATCTAGGAATCCTCTTATAAAGAGATTCCAATTTTTGCAGCCTAGTTCGCATAACACTCTCTTGAGAGGATGTGATTAACTGGCTTAAATTCCGAACTATAGACAACAAAGACGGATCGTCGTAGCTTTCTATCTTTTGAAGGAGTTGGTTTCTTACGATTATTGTTTCGCCTGCAAGATTGATCATATGATCCAGAAGCTGCAGAGGGATCTTCAGATAATATTCTGCCGAAACCTCTTTGGACTTGGACGGATTACTTTCAGGCTCGGAAGTTGGTCGAGACGATCGGTCTGATATAGACTGAGACACGGAAGGACTTTCATTTAATTGAGGCCTAAAGATTGTAGAAACTGAAAGCAAAGAAACAGGAGAAAGTTTCATAAAACTTTCTTTATCCTTAGAATACATTAAGATTAAATAATGTGTCCTATTTTCCGATAGACTCGAATGAGTTCCGTTCTTCCCTTCAAAATCCCCATGATCCAAAACTATCCCTAAATCGGAAAACTTCTCTATGGCTCTGGAGTAATTTTTGTCTTCCTGATCCTTCTCCCGGAATTTAACCAGAAAAAGAGAAAAACAACCATGTTTAGCTTTTGTAATATAACTTTTAGGGATCAGTATCTTCCCGTTTTTGAACGAAGTTCCTTCGGTACTAGACGGAAGAATTAATGGTTTATTCTTTTTAGGAGGAGTGAATAACCCGAATCTAGGTTTTTCCTTTTCTTCAGATTTTTCGTCCTCAGTCTTCAGACTTTCGTTGATCCTCGACATCAGTTCAGAAACTTGCGAATCCGAAACACTCTCTTTGCGCTCGTTCATTTCCTTAAGAGCATCGATACAATCCAAAAAAAGACTGATCTCCTTATCTGCAGGTTTAATCTCCCTTTTACGGAACTGATTCAAAAGACTCTCGAAAGAATGAGCCAATCCAGTGATCAATGGAAAATCGAAAATGGCAGAGTTACCCTTTATAGTATGGATCACTCTGAAAAGAGTATTGATCTGCTCCGGTTGGTAATTCTTTTCCAATTCGAGGATAGACTCTTCCGCCATATCCAGAAGTTCTCTAGCTTCTACTAGATAATCTTTTAACAGGTTTTCGTAATCAACTTCCATATATTCAGCGCCTACACAGATATCACAGGAAAGAAGGCTTCCGCCATTATACAAGGCTCAACTATAGGCGAAGTATGATCGGAAACATTATGAATATTAAATATTCCTCGATGTTTATTCACTATCATGTCGACAGCTGTCAAACCGAGCCCCATTCCAAACTTCTCTAACTCCGAAAATTCCTCTACGGGGGGAAGTAAACGAAAGAAAGGACGAGTTACCAAAACTTCCTTATTTTCCGCATCCACAAGTTCTTGGGCGGAATTGACTACATTCTTAACTGCTAAGCAAAAATATCCGTCGATCTTACCAAAATAAACATCTATGAAGGTCGACTTCTTGGAATATTTCATAGCGTTCAATATTAGTTCATCGAATACGATGCCGACCCAATCCAATTGCACTCTGAGCGACTCTTTCGATTTACTGGATGAAAACCGAATCTTTAAATCCTTCTTATCCAAAAAAGGAACGAATGTCTCTGATTGCTTAGTTAAAGTATGGACCAAATCGCTGATGGAAATTTTTTCCATCTTCGCCTGTTCTCCGGCCAAGGACAGAACAGTGGACAAACTTCCTAGTTGTTTTCTTAAAACGTCCTGGCTTGCATAAAGAAGACTTAATATTTCGTTACTTACTAATGCACCGTTTTCAGTGGTCTGATGTCCCATCTTCAGTAAATCAAGGAGAGAAAGAATGGCCCCTATCCCGGAGCCTTGTGAAAAGGAAGTATTCAAAGACTTTATAGTGGAAAGCGATAATGAATTCTCATCGGATTTGCGAATGGATTCTTTATACGTTAACCAATCCAACTGCTCTTTCAATACGTCACGATTCGATCTTTCCACATCCGCTTGAAAATCTCGCAGACTGCTGCATTGAAATGCCAAGGTGACTGTTCTATCAAAATCCTCTTTTGTAACCGGCTTACGAAGATAATCGAAAACACCAAGCTTCATCACTTCGATTATCTTGTCAGGTTCATCAAGAGAAGATTGTACTATTATAATTGCATTTGGGTCCTGTTTTTTTAGATCCCGTATAAAAGATGCGCCATCTTGTTCAGGCATCACCAAATCGACTATGTATACCGAATAAGGTTTCGAAGCAGAAAGAAACTTTTTCATTCCTTCCTTACCATTTGAGGCAATATCAAAATCCCAATTCATCTTTCTACAAAAATGATCGTAGACTAATGCAATCTCTGGTGAATCCTCTATTATCAGAATTTTTCCCATTCCTGATTCTCCGGAGAGCACCTGCATATCCACAATTTGATCCAACTCCCGACTCATATAATCTTTCTTCCCTGTAGCGTTGTGCGTCTTTGAGTAAAGATCACAATCGAACAATTTTTAGAGACTTGAGATAGATCGAAATTATTACGCGGTACTATAACTTTTGAATATATGAATTATAATTAATGGTAGATCACTCGATTGAGTGTAAAAAAAGCATTACTCTATTCATAAACGTTATGCATATTGTTCCTAAAGAAATAGATGAAGTTTGACAAAGCTCAATTTATTGGCGCAAGAGAAGAGGAAAGTAGTTAGCGGATTTTTAAGAAGGCTCGCGGATCGCAGTGGGGACATCCGACATTTTTCGTCAGAAAATGATAGAGAACAAAGAGGGCGCAGTTTTGGAAAAGACAATAGGCAGTCGGGAATTGGATCAAAGACCCTGGGATATTCTATCCGATCCCACTGCAATCTCCCGAATTGCAGAATCTTTTCTCTATATGGAAGAACTTACGGTCAAAGATTGGTCTTTCGATACGAAGGCGATTATCACAAAAACTTTCGGGGATTCCGCACAGATTGCGGTACGTTTTCAGAAAGGATCTCTGATCGCTTTGGGCGAACGGATTATTCTACAAAGAACTCTGAAACATCATATAGAACTGAGCTGCAGGATCATCAGACGTCTTAATGATTTCGAATTTTTAATGCAAGCCGAATCAGTTTCTATCGCTAAAACCAATCGGAAAGAAGAAAGATTACGAGTTAAGAATGATTCGGTATTTGCTACAAATATAGTATATCACCCGGAACATTTCGAATTGAACCGTCATATCTCTCTGAACGTTATTCGGGAAGTATTGGAAACCTTCAAGGAGGAGTTAATACATCCTAAATTCGGAGAGATCAAGATCGGGCTTTTTCAATCAGGCCAAGACTCAAAATTTGAGATCGTTAGAAAAACAAAAAAGATCTTCTACATCCAAAATACAGAAGCACCCAGTTCTTATACAGAACTCCTGCCTCAATTCGTTCACTATAGCACTTACTTTGGTAAGAATATTCTTTCTGCGATTAGAAGTTATAAGAATGAATCGATAAAATCTGAACTTATACTTCCGATTTTATACGATAAAAATGATAAAGACTCATATCCGAAAGCATATCTTTGGATTAGAAGCCCTCAAGAACATATATTAGCGGAAGATCTTTCCGAACTATATGCACTGTCGGAAAGAATCATCAACACAATCCGCAACTCTGATTCCATTAAGGCAACCGACAGATTCGATGTACTTAATATTTCCGAATCTGGCGCCAAAATAAGGATACATCAAAAAGATATATTGTATAACGTTTACGGGAAAGAGAGTCTTAAATTCGACCTTGTATTCAAGGGAAGGCCTCCCATTCACATGAACGCAAAGATCTGTTGGCGCTCTGTGGACAGAACCGGAAAACTTTTCTTAGGTTTAAAATTCATATATGACCAAGAGCAGCTTTCCAGTTTAAGAAAATTGGAATATAATCTCCAGTCTTTACGAAATCGTATGAATTCCGGCGGGGGTGATGCGACGCTCTTTAAAATTTACCGAAGTTTGCGCCCAAAAAGAAAGAAATTTTAGTCTGACCTTATCTTGCGACAAGCCGTCTCCCGATCGAACTAACTACTTACCGACATATTAACTATCCTTTAGCCTTCACTAAATCCAAGGCTACATCGATGATCATATCTTCTTGACCACCGACCATTTTCCGTTTACCTAATTCGATAAGAATATCAACTGTTTTGATACCAAATTTGCGAGAAGCTTCCTCTGCATGACGTAAAAAGCTCGAATAAACTCCTGCATATCCAAGTGCTAACGTTTCTCGATCGACTCTTACTGCTCTATCCTGTAGAGGACGGACCAAATCTTCTGCCGCATCCATTAGGATAAAAAGATCAGTACCATGATTCCAATTCATTCGAGAGGCTGCTGCAATAAATACTTCTAGAGGGGCATTTCCTGCGCCTGCTCCCATACCAGCAAGGCTCGCATCAATGCGGTCACATCCCTCTTCGACTGCAATAATCGAATTTGCTACTCCTAAAGAAAGATTATGGTGAGCGTGGATCCCTGTTTTAGTTTCCGGTCTCAAAACATCTTTTAATGCTCGGAAACGATCTCGAATATCATTCATATTCATTGCTCCACCTGAATCCACTACGTAAATGCATTCGGCACCATAACTCTCCATCAATTTACCTTGTTCTGCCAACTTTTGAGGGGAAATCATATGACTCATCATTAGAAAACCGACAGCATCCATCCCTAAATGGTTTGCATATTCTAAATGTTGCTTTGAAATATCTGCTTCCGTACAATGAGTTGCGACCCTTACCGATCGAACCCCTGCGTCATACGCATCTTTTAGATCGTGAATAGTTCCAATGCCAGGAAGAAGTAAAGTTGCAATTTTTGCATATTTTACAATTTGAGCAGCTTCTTCAATCATCTCCAAATCGGTATGAGCTGAAAATCCATAGTTAAAGCTGGAACCTTGAAGCCCATCTCCATGTGCTATTTCAATACTATCCACTTTAGCATCATCAAGTGCTTGCACGATATCTTTTACATGAATAAGCGAATATTGATGGCGAATGGCGTGACTTCCATCACGTAAAGTTACATCCGAAATAAAAAGCTTCTTGTTCTCAGGGAAAGTCATTTCGCCATCTCCTTTAATTTAGAATTTCTTAATTTGGAGATCCTTTCCCCAGTTGCCAATGCAGCGGAAGTCATTATATCCAAGTTTCCAGCAAACGATGGCAAATAATGAGCCGCTCCTTCTACTTCGATAAGAACGGTGGTCTTTAATCCGGAAAGTGCACCTATTCCAGGAATTTTAAGAGGTTTATCCTCAGGAACGATATCAAATAAGACATGTTGTTTCAGTCGATATCCCGGTACATAACTTTGAACTAATTCTACCATTTCTAATATCGATGTTTCGATTTTCGACTGATCCGCTAATTTTGAGAGGATGTAAATTGTATCTCTCATCATTGGAGGAGGTTCAGCAGGATTCATTACTATGATTGATTTCCCCTTTTTCGCTCCACCAACCAATTCCAGTGCTTTCGAAGTTGTCTCCGTAAACTCATCTATATTTGCTCTAGTGCCTGGCCCGGCAGATTTGCTACTAATGGATGCAACAATTTCCGCATAATGGACCTCAACAATCCTGGAAACGGCATACGCAATCGGAACAGTCGCCTGCCCGCCACAAGTGATCATATTGATATTTTTTTGATCTATATTCTGCTCCAAGTTTACTACTGGCACACAATAAGGACCAATTGCAGCAGGAGTTAAGTCGATCATTCGAATATTTGGATTCTCTTTTCTTAATATTCTATCATTCTCAACATGAGAAGAAGCGGAAGTCGCATCAAATATAATCTCTATTTCATTAAAATTAGGAAGTTCCAGCAAACCTTGCACTCCTTTGTGAGTGATTGGAACTCCTAATCTGCTCGCTCTAGCCAATCCATCCGAGTTTTGGTCTATACCAACAAGAGCACATAGTTCCAGATTTTTTGAATTTCTCAAGATCTTGATCATTAGATCAGTTCCGATATTTCCGGATCCTATAATGGCTGTTTTTACTTTTCTTTCCATAAGAAGCACCTAATTTGAAAATATATAATTAAATCATTTTACAAGAAACTCTTCCGAGCCCCTTGATCTCCGCATCCAAATCGTCTCCAGACCGAATAGAAACCATAGGCCCTAATGCACCGGACAAAATAATCTCTCCCTCCTTCAGACTTTGGCCTCTCTCTATTAAGTTTTTTGCAAGCCAATAAGCCGCTCTTAGTGGGTGGTTCAAACAAGCTGCACCAGATCCAACAGATTCTACTGCGCCGTTCTTCCTAAGAACCATTCCTACACCTGCCAAATCTAAATTTCCTAAAGTAACGGGCTGATTACCCAATACAAAAAGACCGCAAGAAGCATTATCTGCTACAGTATCCTCTAGCTTTATCTTCCAATTCTCAATGGCGCTATCTACTATCTCCAAAGCTGGAAGAGCATATAAGATTGAATTTAAAAATTCACCGTAACTTGATATACTTCCTTGTATATCATTTGCCAATACGAAAGCTATTTCCGCTTCAACTTTAGGTTGGAGAAGTTTAGAAGTGGGCACTTCATCCGAGTCTAAATATTCCATATCAGAAAAAAGAGTTCCGAAATCAGGTTGGTCTACACCTAATTGGATCTGAACTGCCTTAGAAGTTAATCCAATCTTTTTTCCAATCTCCTTAGCTCCAGTTCTCAATCTTTCTGCATTGTTGATCTTTGCAATTTCATAAGATATTTCTAAACCATGAATACCATAAGTCTGAGTAATTGGCGGAATAGCTTTTCTATTCTTTCTCGCCTCTCGTAATGCGAAAGCGGCTAATCGAATATTTGAAGAATCCTCTAAGTCGCCCATTTTAAACTCCAACAAACGATTTTCCTTTTGTATTATGTACAGCAGTACTAATGCCAAGCTGACGCTTTAACTCTTCAACAAGGTTATCACCGCTTAACTTTGCCATACCAAATACGAATTTATCCGGTCGAAGTAAAACTAGTGCATTTTTCTTATATCCTGCCTCATCAAACCAAGGCTTTAATAAGCTATAAACGTCTTCCACTTCATTCAGATCTGGATCGAAGTCCCTGCCAACGCCACGAATACCTTGAGGCCTTCTTCCTTTTTCATAAATCGCAATATACTTGGTTCCAAGTGAGTTTAAAAAAGAAAGAGATTTATCGGAAAGACCTTCTCTCGGATCGTTCCCTTGACCTATCAAAGCAAAGGAGTTCCCAATAATTTGATCCATTTTTCTAATTGTGCCATCCATGATCTGAAGATCAGGCTGAGGTATCAGAGTACCTGCATGAAGATTGGCGGAATTTCTCGGTAAGCCGAAATACTTTCCCTTCTTATATTTAGGTTTAGGTTTGAATTTTCCTTCCTGAAGAATTCTATAGAGACTTGGAATTGTTTTAATGATCCTTAATATACTGTTTCTCAATACGGCAAGAACCTTATTCTCCAAAGAAACCAAGTCCTTCAAGATCGTAGAAACTTGGATCATTGCCTTCGCGTGAAAATATCGTTCACTCTGATATGTATCCAATAACCTTTCCTCTGCTCTTCCTCCGATCACTTCGATTAATTTCCATCCTAGATTAAAAGCATCTCTGATCCCAGAACTCATTCCCTGCCCCATAAACTGAGGAGTCATATGTGCAGCGTCACCCGCTAAAAGAACTCGACCTTCCCTCCATTTTTCCGCAACGAGTCCGTTAAATGTATATACCAATCTACGTTTTATTTCGAAATGATCCGGATTCACATGTTTAGATAATAACATCCGTATTGTTTCCGGCCTTTCCATATATTCTTTGGAGGTTCCTGCTTTAAGTCTGAATTCAAATCGATGGTAACCGTCCGGTTGAGGACAACTCACGACTGGACCATTTGGATCGCAGTAGAAATTGAAATATGGTAAATGACGAAGTCCTAATTCCAAATTTTTCTGTCTTAAGTCCACGACAAGCCAAGGTTCAGGGAAATTTTTCCCTTTTAATTTTATGTTTAAAAATTCGCGGACCTTACTTCTTCCTCCATCACAACCAACGACAAACGAAGCTCTAATAGATTGTTCATCCTCTAGTTCTTTCGGTTTAGGATTTTCTAATTTTTGTCCGTAAGCTGTTCCTTCAGAAGCAACATGATAAACAGTTACTCCCTCCTGATCCTGCACAAGCGAACGAAATTCTCTTCCTCGAAGAATGCGGACATTATCATAATGACCTAACTTTTCACTGAGCTTTGTTTCCAAATAAGGTTGGTATAAAAAGTTAACAACGGGCCATCCATTGGGAGTTCCTGTGGGTGTATATTGACCGATAGGAGCTCCATCTTCATAAGTAAATTGAACTGGGATATCAAACATCATATCCTTATGTACGTCGTCAGCAACGCCAGCAGCCTGAAAGACCCTGAGACATTCATCATCCGTATATACCGCTCTAGCGTTCCCATAGAATACTGGTTCTTTTTCGAGGACAATAATGTTAAGCCCTCTTTTACCTAAAATATGAGCGAGAGTAAGTCCAGTAGGACCTAATCCTACAATCGCAACATCATAAATGAGTTCGTTTGAGTTATTGAAATTTTCCATAATATATCATTCCTCCTATATTAAAACGGAATATATTCTGAACGAAACAGGGAAAAGAACCCCCTCCTGAATTCATTAAACCTAGATAATGCAGTAGAGATTTCAGGCTCATGACCCCAAGCGCTTATCTGTTTATATTTATTTTGCTTCCAATCGATCTCGCTTACAGAGATAGGATTCCATCCCACCTCGAATTCGAAACCAGAAGGAGTAATCACATAGAAAGATAATTCTAGATCGTTAGGGTGTTGCCCGATCCCATGAGCGATCTCAAATCCCAATTCTTTACAGCGTTGATAAGCATTGGTCATATCCTCCAAATTTCTCATTTCTATATTCAAATGTTGGATCCGTGTGGAGAGTGGATCCAAACGAAGGCCTCTTGTCGCAGCTATTGCTATTGAATGATGGCGGGGATTCATTCTTAGAAAGGTAATATCTAACGTTACTCCTGACATTTTTTGTTCAATATAATCGCTGATCCTCGCGCCGAAGATTTCTTTCCAGAATTCGATCAACTTTTCAGGTTGTTTGGAAACCATAGCAAAATGCCCCATTCCAAACTGCTCTGTGACAAAACCTTTAGATAACATATTCAAAGGAGTTTCAGTCAGAATTGGATTGATAAAGATTTCGATCCTCAAGCCCTTAGGACCTAAAAACTCCCAAAATGACTCAACTCCTCGCAGGTTCGCATCTATTCCGCTTCCTCTTCGGACCTCTATTCTTCGTTCTTTTAATATTTCTAATATACTTTTAAGAGAATTTTCATCTTTAACCTGGAATCCGAGAGATGTAAAGTCCTCGGCATTTCCTTTCTTAATCAAGAATCTTCTAATATGCCGATCGATCCTGAAAGATAACATATCTTCCGATAAATATTCTGCATGAAGACCTATCGCATCCTTTCCAAACGTAAGCCATCTTTCTAAATGATCTGATTCGACGATAACGTATCCTAATTTTACAGAATTGAATAGATTTTCCGAGCCAACTTCGAACATCTACTGTATCCTCCCAAGCGCTTTCGATTGCGAATGCAAAGAGATAAATAATTTCGTAATGGAATTGAATTCCTCGGCTCTTTCCCATTGTACCCAATGACCCGTCTTATTGAATAAATACAGATCGCAATTCTGTAAGCGTTTCTGTAAGGAAAGTCCCCCACTTGGACGATTTACCTTATCTTCCGTTCCCCATAACACTAATGTTGGGATTTCGCATTTCATAAGTCTCGGGTCTCTGGTAAAATCGAAATTTTTAAAGTTTGGGATCCCTTTTGGTCTACGTAGGGGAGGAGCCTTGACCACTTCCGGATCTATACTGGACTTATATCTTTCTTCAATCAATGCCGAAGGAACTTTGCTTCCTTCATAAACCAAATACTCTCGAATGAAGTCAGTGATCTTTTCTAAGCTTGGCCCTTTTCCAGAATAATAATCAAAAAGGCGATTTAAACCTTTAGTAGGGAGGGATCGAGTAGTATCTATTCCGCCAGGTCCCATCAGGATGAGAGAAGAGATTATATTCGGTTTTTCTAATCCCATCCTTAGTGCGCATGCCCCACCAAGAGAATTGCCAATTACGTGAACCTTAGAGACATCAAGAACATTCAAAAATTGCAACATCGTAGCTGCAAGATCGCCAAAGGGATCCTTTCTATTAATTCCTTTCGAAGATCCTCCATAACCTGGCATATCTGGAACTATCACCCTGAAATTTTCCGCAAGAATTTCTATATTCTTAGAATAATTCGATATTCCGGAAGCTCCGGGCCCTCCTCCGTGCAACATTAAAACCGGCTCACCTGTACCAGTTTCATAGAATTGGATCTTTCTTGTTCCGACAGATAATTTCTTTAGTTCTGCTTGTGAATCCGACTTTCTCAGTTCCATATCCCTTTCCTTAAAACTTCTCTATACCCAACCAAGTCGCTTCTTAGAACCGCCGACTTCATCAGACGATCAGTTATTTGAGATAACTCTCATTTTTTAATGTATAATTATTTTTTGCAACATTCTTCATTAATAACCTTTGTCAACAAAAAAGGGAAGTCTCGTCAGGAAACGAACCTTATTTTTGGAAAAAATCCATAAATCTAGTTTGACGTTTTGCTTATTTTTGAATTATATCTCATAATTACATAGTACACATAATTATGAGATATACTGTTTTTAAATTACTACCGTTATCTTAAATATTCTATAAAACATTATGATCTATTGAGGCTTGGAGTTTTTTATGCGTGAACAAATTAGCGCAATCGACGTACATCATCATTTTATTCCCTCTTTTTACACAGAGGCGCTCTATAGACAGGGAATCAAAGTCGTTGCAGGGGCCCCTCTTCCTTCTTGGAGCCCAGAACGTTCCTTGGATGCGATGAATATAAATGGGATCCGAACTGCTATTACTTCCATCTCTTCTCCGGGGGTGTACTTCGGAAATATCGAAGAAGCCGTTTCTTTGGCTCGTAGATGTAATGAATATGCGAGAGAGATTAAGGAAATATATTCGGGAAGATTTGGCTCTTTTGCGATCTTGCCTATGCCTCTTCCAAAGGAAGCAACTCAAGAGGCAGTCTACGCTTTAGATACGTTGAAAGCAGAAGGTATCGTTCTTCTTGCCAGCACAAAAGGAAAATTTTTAGGAGATCCTGATTTTGACGAACTCATGGCCGAATTGGATAAAAGAAATGCAGTAGTTTTTGTACATCCTAATATTCACCCAAGCAGCGAAACATTAGGTTTAAAAACTCCCGGTTTTATATTAGAGTTTCTCTGCGATACTACAAGAGCTGCAGTCAATCTGATCTATACAGGTACTCTTGAAAAATACCCAAGGATCAAATGGATACTTGCTCATGCAGGTGGATTTTTGCCTTATGTTGCCTGGAGAGTATCCTTAGGAAATCTTCTTCCTGAAATTTCAGAAAAAGCACCTCAAGGAATTCTAACTTATCTAAAAAGATTCTACTTTGATACTGCGTTGTCCCCTTCTCCTTTTGCAATGACTGCTTTAAAAGAATTGGTGGAACCTGACCATATTTTGTTTGGTAGTGATTTTCCATTCGCCCCAGAACCCCTATTTATTCACCAAAGAGAAGAACTTAACAAATTAAAACAATTTGATACTTCTACACTTACCGGAATTGATAGAGGTCATGCGCTTAAACTTTTTCCGAACTTAGCAATAAAAGGGGAAATTTACGGAAATGCACCGGTCTTTGATCGGATAAATTTAAGTACTGCGATCAAATTCGAAGTGATCAAACGATTTGTAAGTTTAGCCTCGAAAGCCAGAAAACGCTAATCGGAATGAATATTGAAAAAGGATTTCTATTCTTTCCAAGCTCGATCAAAGGCTCTTTGAGAGATATTCTTAGCGGTAGTTGCGGAAACGCCGAATGCTTTTAGAACAAAAGCGATCATTTCCACATCATGAGATTTATTTTTCGCTCTTCCTTCTAGAATGTTCCTTATCCCATAATGTAAAGCACCGATGTATAAACCCAAAGCAGATTCTTCTGAATCGATCGAAAATTTTCCAGCTTTGATAGCCTTTTGCATATCTTTCAAGGGTTGAGCTCGAAGAAGTTCACTCATCCTAGGAGCAACTGCGGCGATACGGATCAAAGCCCAAGCCCAATCTGCATCGTTTCTTGCTCTTTTTAAAAAAAGCATTCCGCCCAACGCCATTCTTTCGGCTCCGTCCGTAATATCAGGCATCAATCGAACTGCTTCTGCAACCAATGACGCGGCCAATGCTAAAGCAGAAGCTTCTAATAATTCTTCTTTCGTTTTGAAATAATTGTAAAAAGTCCCGTTTGCAATTTCGGCTTCCGCAGAAACTTCTGCAATCGAAGTCTCTCCTGCGTCTTTGACCGCGAATAATCTAAGAGCCGCATTCATAATTTGTGCCCTTGTTCTTTCTCGTTTAGGAAGTAGAACTTTTCTACGTTTCGCAATTGCCATGACTACCATTACATCTACAAAACTCGCACGAGCAACTACAATATTGAGAGGTATCTCATTTATTGATTGTTTTAAATCAATACGCATCAGTCGCTTGCTTTATGGATTCACTTTCTTATAATACTCCTGGATTACTTTTTCCTGCTATTTCTCTTTTGATGTTGGCGTTTACAAATCGATTTTTCGGACTCGCTTCTCTTGCAAGACAACTTCTGGAAAAGTACCGAGAAAGCCGAGAGGAACTCCTTGTAGCGCAGGTAAAAAACTTAAGATTTCGGATATCACTCGTAAGATATTCTCAATCGTCCAGGATCCTGAGCTTAATTTCATGTACACTTTCTATCGGATCTATTTCCTTAAGTAATAATCTAGCTTGGTTCTTCTTTGGAGCATCCCTTCTATTGATGATCTTATCTTTGGTCTATTCCTTACTTGAGATCCATTACTCGACCAAAGCACTAAAAATAGAGATCGAGGATGCTTTAAGGGAAAATTTACGCGGATGAACAATTATTTTAATATAGTCCTATCATAAGATTCGACGCGATTCAAAATATTCTGAAACTCGATTTTTACTTTTCTTCTGAGGACTTTTACTTCCACATTCCTATCCTAAATAAAAAGATATCAATATGAAATGGGTACATTGGTCCTTTTTACATATTTCTATTCTGATCTTTTCCATAATGATCTGCGCATTAGCTATCTGGATGGGAAAACGTATCCGTAATTCTAAAATTGCTCCCGTTATCGGTTATTTCTTAGGCGGCCTTTTGCTATTAAATGGGGTCGTATACATTATATATAGAATTCAAAAAGGTTATTGGGAGATTCGTTTTGATCTTCCGATGGAATTTTGCGATTGGGCCATGTTTGTGACTGTTGCTGCACTATTCACTCGTAATCGGCTAATGTCTGAATTATCATATTTCTGGGTCTTAAGTGGATCAATTCATGCACTTTTAACTCCGAATTTAGCACAAACATTCCCACACCTTTCCTTCTTTCTTTTTTTCATCGGACACTTAGGCTTAGTTGTCTCAAGTCTTTACATTGTATTTGGATTAGGCTTATTTCCCAGGCAGGGATCCATCCTTCGAACCATTGTATATTCCGAGATATATTTTGTATCCGCGCTCACTCTGGATTTTCTGATCGATGCAAACTACGGATATCTTCGCTTTAAGCCGAGCGGAGGATCGATTTTAAACTTCTTGGGAGATTGGCCCATCTATCTCCTTTCCATACAGATTCTGGGGATACTTGCAATTGTTGCGCTGTATCTACCATTTAAAAGAAGCCCAAATCAAACTTAGAGCCTTCTCTATTACTCATTCAAAACAAACCGGAAAATTCGGGATCTTCGGATCGAAAGAATATTTGATAATTATCATATTCTTAAAACAACAGACTGCAACCAAGCGCTTGACCGCAATGGAAATTAATGACAAAATATTATGACCCAGAAGCCGAACTCAAAAATAAAGTAGATGAGTTGCGACCGTTGAAGCGAGGAAAAAATGTCTTACAGTATTTTATCGATCGATAAATCTATGGCAAAGGAATTCGTTTTTAAAAAGGATCTTTCTAGCAGCTCGATCATTCTACATCACGCGAAACCGGAAAAACATGATACACATTTAGACCGGATCGACGGCATCAAATCGGAAGATCTAAAACATTTCTTTGAAGATGTCGTTTCCAACCTGACAACGGTCGAAAGTATCTTATTAGCCGGGCCAGGCATGGCAAAAACGCAATTTAAAAATCATTTGGAAGCTCACCATTCTGCTTTAGCTAAACGAATCATCGGGGAAATTACGACCGACCATCCAACGGATGCAGAGCTTATCGCTCTTGGAAAAAAATACTTCCAAACCCACAAATTTAAACATTAGGAGCATGGATTAAAAGCCAAACTTTCCGTTAAGAAATATCTGCATTCATTATAAGACGCACAGTTGTCTTTATCGAATTTGATATTAAACATGCCTTTTCGGCTTTTTCCATTATTTTCAGAGCCTTAGCTCGGTCCGATTCATTCGGTATTCGGATCTTTGCATCCAAAACAATCTCGGTAATCGAGTAACGCCCATCGACCATTTCAAGTTTACCATTGGCAGAACTTTCAAAATCAGAGAATTCAAGTTTGGAATTTTTAGCAATCGCAAGGAAAGTTGTCATATAACAACTATTAACCGAAGCTACAAACAAATGTTCGGGCGACCAAATCCCGGAATGACCACCGGGAAATTCCGGTGGTGTAGCTACTTGTATTGAAGGAAGACCAGGTGCGGAAGCTGTTCCGATCCGCTCCTTCTCCCATTTCACATTTACTTGATAGAAATGAGCCTCCTCCATCAACGTCGTCCTTTCCCTCTTCCTCCGCCTCCATTGCCTCGGCCCCAGAGAGGCGCTCCTGCTGAAGTTCGGAGGACTAATTTTTGTCCGTCTTTTGTCACTTCGCGCGCAAGGATCATATTACCTATCTTTGAACCGACTATTGTGATCGTATCGTCCTTCCCAATCTTAACTGTTTGTTTATCCAGATAGAACGAAGGCCCAAGCATTATTGTGAAAGATTCATTCTCAGATTGAAACGTTAGATGGATTCCTTCTCCTCTCCCACCGTGAGGGATCTTAGTGACTTCCGTAACTTTTCCATTCAAAGTTACTTCGGCGGACGTATCGTATTTCATACCCATTCCCTGGCCCATTCCACCGCGTCCCTGGGCTTGGATCGCGGAAGCCACCACCAAACAACAAATTATCGTTAGTATTCGATTCATACAAATCACCTTATTTTCGGATAATAAAAACCTAAGGAAGGTGATTGTTTCAAGAAAGTTCGGGTTGAGTCAGGATGATTTAAATCATTACACCGCATAAGAAGTGTGAGGAGTTTTTTGCTATAGGCGAGATGACTAACTTAAATTCGAATTTTAGGAAGATTCCCGTAAAAGTAATTTATGGAACAGAGATATTCCTTCTTGCAGAGAATCCTCCTTGTTTCTTCTTCCGGAAGAATCTTCCGAGACCAAAGATACGATCCCATAAATCCAAGAATACATAGCTCTAGCTATAAGAGGGATCTCCCTACTTGAAATTTGAAATTCTTTCGAGTAAACCCCATCTCGAATCGTGCGAAGAAATATTCGATATCCTAAGGATAAAATCGGAAAGGTCTTTTTATATCTACGGCGAAAGGACGTCTTGCCCATAGCTTTATGCAATTCCCTATTCTTCCCTGAAAAATTGAAGTAGGCTTCGGCAATGGAAGTCAATCGTTTGAAAGTAGTATTACCAACTGTGCGAGAACTACTTATCATCTCAGCTAACCTTCTTTCTCCCTCGAAAATAACGAGTCCAAGGATCTCTTGCTGGCCCTTGAAATAAGAATAAGGACTGGCGATACTACATCCTAACTTCTTCGAAATTCTCCTCATAGAGAACCCATCGACACCTTCCTGGTTAATAATTTCCAAACTCGCCTGAACGATTTCAGCTTGGTTCAAACTATTTCGAGCTCTTCTCTTCGGAATGGAGGCATCCTGCATCATTCTCTTCAAAATGGTTTATCTCTTTCAACTGTCAAGTCGGACACTGCTCTTCGCGATATCATTCGGGGACGAGAAAAAAACACCCAGGAACGACCTAGGTGGAGGAGCTATAGTTTGAAAGAGGTTCCTGACTCTAACTCAAGTTCTGACAGTCAAACGATTGTCGAAATCATGATTGTCAAAAAGAGAAGAAGAAATCCGCCCGAAACAAGAAGGCTTTTCATACGAACGGGAACTTGCGAACCGCCAGCGATATGGTAAGCAGCAGCTCCCAGCAATGGCACAAGTATAACTATCACCGTCCATATACTTCCTGCCCTTACGCTTAAATCCGTTCTTCCGGCCAAATCGACTACGGCCAAAGGGGTCCAAAGTGCAAAAAGAATAAAGAAAATATAATATCCGTACAGGTTGAAGAGCAAAGCGATTGCTCCCGGTTCAAAAATTTGCGCGCTTTCCATTTTTATCTCCCAATAAAAAATATATTAGATTTCGATTTAAAATATCAGTTTCCAAAGTCGGTCGGAGCGGCGGAGCCGGATAATTCTATTCCCAAATATATTAGAAATACAAAATATACTCCGAATCCTACTCCTAATAACGTATACCTAATATGTTTGGGATAAGAGGATTTTCCGAATAAAAGATATGTTGCCCCGCCTACAAAAGGAACCAAGGAAGTAAAAAGGACCCACAGAGTTCTTTTTGACTCGCTTCGCGACCTAAGGGTTAAATCCTTTAAGGAAAGACTAACTAAGCAAACGTATAAGATCAAAGGAAGGATATATCCCAACCAACGGATGATGATCACACGCAAATTCAAAGGTTTAGGTAAAGAAAAACTGCCGAAAATGTTTCCTCGTTTCGGGGTCCTTTCCGCCAAGACTAAAGTTGCTTCTTCCGGAAGAGCGACATGATCCAAATCCAACGGAAAGTCTTCGAAAGGATGTACTGCAGGTTTTACCGGAGAAGTCGCTCCCAAAGGAAGAGTTTTCTGCTCGGGAGGAATAGGTTGTTTTCTCCAATCTCCCTTTGGATAATCCCCATGCGATGCATCTATCGCCAAGGAAATAGCGTTGAAGATAGGAAATAGTTCTCCTCCCGACGGAAATCGATATCGTGAAGAACATGGATTCGTTTTCTCCAAAAGTGGAGGAATGGATGTTTGGAATTTATTATTCGAAAAGCAATTTCCGATACTGATCGGTCCGGACACCACTAAGTCTCCAAGCCCCGAAGAATAAACTATATTATCCTCTACGATATTTAAATGTGAAAGCCAAAGGCTCTCTTCTAAATTCGGAAAGATCGAAATGCCATAGTTTGCATTCCCGATTACGACATTCTTTTTAATAACGTTCTTTTGTCCGCCCGCGATCAATATTCCGGTTCCGTAGGAAGGATATTCGAAGGGTTTTACGGGGACTGACCTATTGTTATTATCGTATACTAGGTTTCCGATAATCGTAGTCTCTCTTTCTGGCGGAAGGAGTTCCGTATCCAAACTGTTTGGAGCTATACCCGTAATATTGTTCTTCCAAACGGAACTTAAGATGTATAACTCGCCTCCGGCGTTTGAACCGGAATACCCCAAAGCGCTATTTTCAGAAATCAGATCGTAAAGAATCGCCTTACAAGGATAACATTGCCCTACGTAAAACCCTGAGTCCGGAGATCCTGATGCATAAGAATGTTCTAATACTCCATTTATGGAATCAAAGGCGTAAATTCCATAATCACCGTTATTATATGCGGTTAAATACGAGCCTCTATATCCCTTCACTCCGGTCCAAAAGAAGCCGTTTAGTTTGTAATTTCGAGCAGTCATATTCTCGACTACAACGCCATCCGCACTGACCACCATAACTCCGTTTCCTCTTTGGAATTGGCCATCAAGGATCGTTCTATTCCGATCCATTCCCCGCAAAACAAGTGAAGGAGTGGTCACTATAACTTCTTCGTAATATATTCCCTCACTGATGAGGATCAGATCTCCCGGGAATGCAGCATCTACAGCATTTTGGATCGTCGGATAACTTTTTGGAACGTGAAGTGTTCTTCCCGAAAATTTTTCTACAGACTTCCATTGTTTTCCTATTCTTTTAGCGGGATTATACGGAACGTCTCCTACTACGATATCCGCTACCATACCCTTAGATCCGTCCGGTGCCGCGTGAAAACTACAGAAGTAAGGAAATACTCCTTCCTTCGGATAAGTAATTTTTACTTTTGCACCACTCGGCATGACTATATTCCCAAAATTTTTCTCAGTAGACCAAGACTTATCCACAGAGATCGCATTATGCGGATTCGCACCCGTATTCAAAAACTCGACCTGTCCACCTACATGGATCCTTTGCATAGGTGGAGAAAACGCATTGTCCACCATGAGTACGTGCGCAAAACCTTGATTCGGCTTTTCATCCTCGCTACCACATCCGAAGACTACGATTGCGATAGAAACCCCGGCCATAATAAGGAATAAGTGAGAAAAATAAAAAACCTTCGACGTTGTTTCACGCATTGGAACGCCCCTTTTATGCAAAGATCGTTAATATGAAAAATGTGAGCTTTTGCTCACATTTTGACTCTTATAGTCTTGAGAGAAAAAGTCAACCTTTTTATTAAGCGAAAAAGATTTAAATTAGGCATTACTCGGGTTCCATTGAATCGAAATATAAAAATGGAACCTGCTCAAGCCTACCGTAGAAAGCTTGAACAGAAGAACTCAATTGCGAGTTTTCGGAGAAGATATTGAAGAAACATTTTTTGAGTTAAAGGCCGATTAGTCGGGCTTTTCGAAAGATCTAAAAATAATATATTTAGATGAGAGGAAAATATATTCTAAAAATAGAATACACTCTCAAGTAGCTGAAGGCAATAATAGCTTGCTCAAAACAGTTCTGGCTTCTTATGGTTGGATAAAGCCGGGGTAAGGTTGCCTTTCTTTCCAGCAAGAAGGGATAATTTTTTTCCAAGAAAATTGGATCCATTGAAAATATTAGTAAATTTGAATTGACGATTAAGCGTCATTCGCTCTTTATTTGCTGTTCAAGAGACCCAGTTCATTAGGAAAGATTTATATGCTCGGGATAAGTTCCGTCTTTAGCAAAAATTTGACCTTTTAGATTGTATTCACTAAAACCAGTATGCCTTGCAAGATCACTCCCTATTACTTAGTTGATGACGAAAGGAATGAATTCTCCGGTAGTATGCCAAATGATTTTTTTCCATTCCTGGACCAGTTTCCGGAGTTAAAAACCCAATTCTCGGTCGAAGAGCTCAGATATTTTATCGGTAAAACCGGCTTATTGGAATTTCCTCTCTATTTTGCCATCAACTTAGCTTATGAATCTTATAAAGTTGAACAAGATATCGAAGAACTCCCGGAAGGCGATAACGAATCTGTTGAAAACAACACGGATCCGAAACTGCCAATCGGTAAGCTATCGATGAATACGGAGACACGAGGTCAAATCACTTTTTCCGATTCCACCGCACGAATATTAAGCAGCAGGGGAGATGATCGAGACCGACGAGATTTGTGGGAAAAACGAAACCAGCAACTGAATTACATCTTGGCCAAGGCGGATAATTATCTTTCCTGGCTTCATTTTGATATCCAAATCGATGGTCATCCTTTTTTAAATGGCAATAATGAAGAAGTATTTTATGATTTTGGAATTGTCGGTTTTTCGGGAGGAAAATACTGCTTTGAGAGATATTCCCGAGGAGAAGATTCATTTTTTTTTGGAAAGTTACTTCGTTATTTGGACTTTCAGGATCCTTCTAGAATAAATTATGAAATCGTCCCGGATCGTGCTCTTTATTTTGATAACACAACAGTAAAACTGTGGACCTTCCTGAATTCGTCGTCGGGGAAATATTCTGAACTGAACCTTATGACCCAGGTCAGCGACGGGAGCGCAAGAGGAGGAAACAATGTTTCGAAAATACTTACTACTTATTTCGGATCAGACGTAAACTCAAGTAAGTACGCGCCAGGCTTTAAATCTTCTATCCGACCTTATTATTTTGTGAATGGAAACGCGATAGATTCATTTTTAGGCAGAACATTCATGGCACTATCGAGCGGAGGAGCACACGGAGGAAAAGGTAGAGCAGATAATATAGAAGAAAACGAATATGCATGGACCGGCAATATATATATGGGGTTTATGTTAGGGCTTGATATCAGACAAAGACCTCCGCATGTGCCAAGCGTTGCAGCTTACTTCGAGACAAACACTCCTAATGAAAAGGAAACAGATTTTCTTGGGCGGAACGGACATGCTACGACATATCACCATCCAAGCTCCACGGATGAGCATATTAGATATTACAAGAAACAGAGAAGGATAGCTGCGGATATATTCGAAAAGAGAAAGAATTTGCCACAAACATATAAAGCTCCTATCACCTTCCATTTTGAGAATGTCTCTATCATAAAACAATACAAGGATCTACCATTAATCCGCAAAAAGATGAAGGGTGGTCCTCGCGCGGCCGACGGGACTCCAGGGATTAATTTGAACCAAGGAGAAAAAGCAAAGCGAATCAGCGCCGCCTCCGTAATGGGAAAGTTTTTTATGACCAAACAGCTCTTGCCAGAAGGAAGAATGTTTCGCGAAACGTATAAAGCCTGGTGTGAAGCACGCCAGCTTAAATTTGAAGCGTCTCGACTGTCCGCAACCCGGTTCATGAATTATTCTTTCGAGACTGATAAAATTCTCTCAGAGATCTTTCGCAGATATAAACCAAGTTACATAGACTCAGCCCAATCTGCAGCTAGTTCGGGAATGGATGTCGATCCGAAAATTTGGGTCCGAACCAGCCAAGAATGGTGTCACCTATTCGGGCATGGAGATGGAGGAGAAGAAGTTCCAGCAAACTTCGTTTCAGGTAGCAATCATTGCAACACGGAGCAGCTAGCCATCGAGACAGGGCAGAGAAAAAGAAGTGTCGATCGCTTAAAGGCAAAAATCACAGCGTATCTGCTTCCCACAAATGGAGCCAGGATCTCTCCGGGTGAGCGGTCCAATTTTACAGATGATGGCGGCAAGGCTGACGTCGAATTTCTACCAGTCGCCCAATATATAAGGTATAAACTGTATTATAACGATAGGAAAATTTTTGACCATTGGTATGATGCACAGAGTGAAAGTTTTGATTATAATGAGTTCTTAATATTAGAAGAGTTTGTAGATCGAAAAATCTGTACGTATGCAAATGGAATGGCAGATCGCTACAAAGCATCCGTAATTGCCAGATTCATAGAGCAGCTCCTTGGTCAATACGAAGGAGATCCACCGATTCCAGACAACTTTAGAGTCTACCTAAACGATTACAAAAAAAACAAACAAAAAGACCCGAATTGGACCGTTCTTGTTGGGTCGATGATCGAAGCAGGATTTGCGTTCTCTCAAGATCTTTATTTACTTAGTATCCCGAGAGCACTCAAAAGTGCAATGGATTCACTGGCTCCGGTGCGCTAAAGTCAAGTTATATTTGGATTTAGTAAAAAGAACATGACGAACCCTCAGCTGAACAATCTATTTTCGAGGATAGCAATCACGCCTAACTTGGATCTCGTCTTGGACAAAACAACGCTCCAAGAAGACTACCTAACGGATCAGTTATTTACCATTCTAAAAACAGACTCTTTCAAAATCGGGCAGCCTCAAAAGTCAACCCAGGACGGAAATGGCAATTTTAGCATATCCGGAAAAACGAATCTCCTTCAGTTTGAGGACATACAAGTCACCATTACATTTTTCTTATCTTGGGAAACAGGTTCTTCCGATAAAAAACGACTCGAATGTTTGATTGTTCCTTCTAACTTTCCCGACCATTGGAATATTACAAAAGTATATCAAAATCTTCCCGGATATGAAGACAGTGCTCCGGATAAGATCTCCTTGGGCCGACAAGAATCATTTTTCAAGGAAATTGATATCGATAAAATCGATGTCCGTTATTCTTCTTTTGATTTTTTCGAAGCTTCGGAAGCTCAAAAGCATAATGAGATCACATATCGCACCAGTTCTTTATTAGAAAATACTAATTTACCCTTGGATATTGCCGGACAAGAATTAAAGGCGGGACTGAATTTTACCGGCAACATTGCACCGCAAGGCGATTTCTGGACTACTTTAAGCTTTATCCCCAATCTACCTAGCTCATTACCCATTTTTGCTTGTATCGGACCGGAATATATCCCGGAACATGAAGCACCGGAGACGGATGTTCCGATTATCCGAGATGGAGTAGCCGACATCGGCTATCATTTTGACGAAGGGATCTCTTTCTCGGTAGGTTCCATTCAAATCAGTTTAAAGACTCTCAACATTCGCACGGGCCTTAGCATTATCTCAGGAGTGGATCCTGGTTTTTACTTAGATGTGCAGATCGGTGACCTAGAGTTGGTCGTTTTCGCAGGCATTGGGAGTAAAAACCTTACAATTACAGGATATTTTGATTCCGGCCTCATTACTGTCCAAAAACTTATCGCTGCTCTCAGCCTAGGCAACCTCAACTTGCCATCCGACTTCAGTGCATTAGGCGATATTAGTTTGAAGGAGATTAACTTTAGTTTATCTTTAAGCAGTAATGCCGGAATCAATTCCTTAGGTTTTACTTTAACTACCTCGTCACCCTGGCAACTTTTGGAAGGAAAAGTCAGCATCCTTCCTCAACTGATCTATAAGAAACAATATGCGAATTCCGTAAATCCTGAAACAACTTCTCTCCGAGTGGTCGGAGTATGGGATCTTAACGGAACTGACTTGATTACCACGTTAGACCCTGATCCGGGAGACATCTCGATCTTCTTAGCTCCTAACCAGAAATTAGAGATCGGATCTTTTCTGGAGGAATTGCTAAGCGTGAACCATATGCCGGAAATAGAAATTGTCGATTTCGAACTGGATGGAAATTACAAGACCAAAACCTTCGGACTGATCCTGGACATAGGATCCGATTGGGAAATCAACATCAGCGGAAAATCAATGCTTACCGTCACAGGAATGCATATAGAACTCCAAAAAGAAGAAAAAAATACAACAGCAGTTCTAAGCGGTAGTTTCTTAATTGGAGACACTAGTGCCATCATTACGGTCGATATTCAAAAAGAATTAAGTATTAAAACCTTCTTCTCTTCCATTAATGTCGGAAATCTGATCGACCAGTTCCTGCATGGTATAGATCTTCCCTTAGAGTTTCCGGACTTTACCGTTGAAAACCTAGCTATTTCCGTAACACCAAAAACAGGGGAGTTCGATATCCAAGGAAGTTCTTCGGACACCATTCCTTTTTTTGAAGGACTGGGGCTTCAGATTAATTTCTTCCATGTAAGCCGAACCCTGGTGGATCCGCAACAAAAGCGATACTCCAAACAATCCACGATCCATATCACCTTCGATGTCGGAGGCGTGCAACTTACGTTGGCTGCCGACAAAAAAGTATCTGATTTACCGCAGGGATCAACTAACAGCGATTCTCTGCAAGGTTGGGTATTCCAACTTGCACAAGGCGCATCTCCGATTCCTTTCGGCAAATTGATCGAAAATCTGGGAGAATGGATCGGATTAGAAATGCCCATATGGCTGGGCGAACTGACAATCCATGATCTTTACATGGAGTTTAATGTCGGTTCCCCTAACAAATGCATGGTGATTTCCGGCACGGTAAAAGACGGCGAAAAACAATTGGGAAAGATCAGCCTACTCGCTCAAAAGCTGGACCCCGCAGATACATATGGCAAGACTCCCACCAACGCCAGCAGTGAGGGCAGCAATAGTAGCAAAGCTCATTGGGACCATATCGTTTGCCTAGAAATTGACGTTGATATAGACCTAAAAGATTTGCCGGTTGCCGGTCCTCAATTGAGTGCTGTAGGCGACATGAAGTTGCATTCGATCAATTGCACGATTGCCTCTCGAGAATTTAAGGGTGTAGAATTGGAAACTCTCCTTCAAAAATTGCCGCAATCTGCATTGAGCCCTGCGTCTTCTACTTCGGTAGAGAGTGGCTCTTCCTTTTCCGTAAAACTCCAATTAGCTGGATCTAACGTTGCACTATCCGTTCCAATAGAATCCAAAACACAATCTCAGGAACAATTTCCTGGAGCTTATATTCCGCCCGATCCTATCACACAGCAGACTCCCGTTGATAAAACAAAATGGTTTCCCGTACACTTAAACTTCAAGGCATTCAATTTGGATCGCATCGGTGTACGATTCCAAAATTCTAGAGTAGGTTTACTCATTGATGCCTTTATCGATTTAGGTGGGATCAAGATCGGCCTTGCAGGACTTGGATTAAACACTCCATTCACGGATTTTTCGCCGACGTTTGAACTGAGCGGCCTCAGCGTAGAATACAATAATCCTCCTGTGACTATCGGGGGGGGCTTTTTAAGGTCAGGGGAGGTCTATCAAGGATTAGCAAGGCTGAGCCTAACCAGTTTCGACATGACTGCCGTAGGAGCTTACGGTACGATCGATGGCCACCCCTCGTTTTTCATTTTTGCGATTCTGAAATTCCCGTTAACCGAACCTAGCCTGTTCCGGCTAACGGGAGCTGCCGCAGGAATGGGTTATAATAGCAAACTCAAGATACCTCAATTAGAAAGGATTCGGGATTTCAGTCTGATCAATGCGGCCTTACCGCAACAGACCATGTTTTCCAATACTTCTGACCCTGTAATGGTCATGAGGGAAATGTCTGCGGATATTGTCCCTGAACTTGGAGCAAAATGGTTCGCCGCAGGGATCACATTTAACTCATTCGAACTAATCAACTCATTAGCACTTTTGATCATAGATATGGATCGGGAAGGACTTGAGGCAAATATCTTAGGCTTTTCTCGCATGAGCGTTCCTAGCCAAATACCCAACCCCATTGCTTATGCGGAAATGGTGTTGTTCGCTTCTTATAGTGAAGCCAAAGGATATTTGAAAGTATGCGGAGGTCTTACCAAAGCCTCCTATTTATTTGCCCCAATCAATCGGTTGAGCGGTTACTTTGCTTATTGCAAGTGGTTTGCCGGTGAAAACGAGGGAGACTTCGTATATAGTTTGGGTGGATACCATCCTAAGTTTCAAGCACCGGCCCATTATCCCAATCTATCCCGGATCGGCTTCAACTGGAGACTATCTTCCAATTTATCGATCAGTGGCTCTATGTATTTTGCGGTTGTACCTCATGCGCTCATGGCCGGAGGAAGCTTTAACGCAATATGGGAATCGGGGGGAATCGATGCCTGGTTTACCGCAGAGATCGATTTCCTAATGCAATGGAAACCATTTTATTACGAAGCTAGCGTATCAATAAGTATCGGAGTCTCGCTTACCATCAGCATACTCTTTGCTCATATTAGGATATCCGTAAGTGTCGGCGTTGGAGTCGATTTTCATGGGCCCAATTTCGGTGGAACTGCCCGCGTACATCTTTATGTTTGTTCCTTTAGCATTCATTTCGGAGATTCGAGTCCGCAAAGAATCCCTCTGACATGGGACCAGTTCAAACAATCTTTCTTACCGGCTCCATTAGTCGGGCAAAAAGACAACTACCTCTCCATCAGGGTTTCCCAAGGTCTGTTAGTGGACCTTTCGGATAAGAACGATACATTCGACTGGATATTATCCTCCGAACATGCCGAATTGATGATTCATACCGTCATTCCTCTAAAGTATGTTCAATTTAACAATGAAACCTTCGCAAGGAAAGACGATAGTTGGTCGATGGATTTCGGTGTAAACCCGTCTGCTTATAACCCGCAGCACTTCCAAACAAAAATATCCATCACCCTCAGCAAGCACGGCGACTCGACTCTGGATGATAATTTTCTAATAGATCCGATCATTAGCGGACAACCGGGAGCCTTATGGTTAGAAGATCAAGGAATGAATGGCCCTAGGACCGTTCCGAAAGCGTTGGTCGGATTCGCCCTAAGGCCAATATTACCGGAAGCGAAGGAGACTCCCTGGTCTCCGATCTCATTGCTGCTCTTCGAACAGAACAACCTTAACATTATCTTCTACAGCGATGCTACAGCACCGGCTTCCGATGCATTCGAAACTAACATATCGGAGGAGAATCTGACCTATAATAGAAGTGGAAAGGAGATAATTAATAGAAATCTAATACTTCAAGATATTGAAGCGACAGAAATACAAGCATACAGAAAGAACATTCTTCAAGATCTGAAGCTGTTCGGATTAGATCTGGATGATCAAGTAGATCTGAAAATTTTTTCAACGGAAACAGTTCTGGACGACTGGCCAGTCGTAACGCTATTAGGAGAGTAAATGATGCCGACTACCGAATCAGATCCTGATTTCACTTCGAAAGGACAAGTCGCCTTCGAAGAATTTAAATTACCTGCTATAGAAGCAGGAGAATATACTCTAACCGTAAAGCAATTCATCGCAAACAGTGACCAACCAGTTTTATCCGAAATTACGCAAACGGAAGACCCCGCACGCGAAAAACTTATCGACCAATTCGAGACGATTCGTTCCTTTGCGGTAAGAGGTGAACGCTTTAAACTTTCTCCAGAAGAGATTCAAAGCGTCTTCCCACCGGAAAATACGACCGGTGAATATTTTAACGTATTACCGCATATTGTTTTATCCCAACCCACACTTCCTTGGCAACGTTCAGCACTACATGATAACTTCAATGTTAAACATCCGGAAACTATTACGGGATGGCTTGCCCTTATGGTATTCGATCAATTTGATCCGGTACCAAATATCGTTCAAGGCGTTATAAGCGATCTTTATTCCAAAACAGCCGTGGCATCGGATGGAAACCTACCGGCAGGCATCGCCTCTTATTCTTTTTTACCGGATCTAGACTATGGAGAAAAATCTACGGACCAGATCCAATATATCGATGTTCCTTTGGATTTGTTCTACGAAATATGCCCGACCATCCAAGACATTCGATGGCTTACGCATGTAAGAAAAGTAAATACGAGTAGCAAGAGTCAGTCACAACAACAAAAATCCGTAAATGACGAAACGGATCTTGCAACCATAGTAGCAAACAGGCTTCCAGTTATGGGAAGAAGTAGCACTGTACATCTCATCTCTTTAGAAAAGATGGAAAATTATCTTCCAAATCAAAAAGGGATCCCGAACACTCCCCTTCCGTCAGGAACCACACATGTCCGACTGGTGAGCTTAAAAAAGTGGAGCTTTCAATGCATGAAAGAATCTAAAAATTTTAGTACTTATCTCAAAGAATTGGACGCCGGACCATTTCAATTACCGGATGCAAAATCAGGCGAGGCGATTAAAGGTCCAATAAAAATGGGATATACTGCCGTAGATCATCTTATGAGAGAGGGAGGAAAAACGGTATCTTGGTATCGTTCTCCGTTAGTTCCATTTCGAAAAGCGACAAAAGACTTCAATACATACGAAAGCGCAGATGCCGCCTATCGCTATAATCCTGAGTCCGGCATGTTTGATGTTTCCTATGCTGTAGCGTGGCAATTAGGAAAAATGGAAAGCCTTTCTAATCCGGATATCTCCGGGGCAATCCATGAATGGAAAAATGGAAAACTTTATGAACTGATCAAAAAAACTGAATTAAATTTTCTGAAAGATCTTCTTTACGGGAAAGAAAATAAAACGGAAGAAAGCGCCGTTAGCATAAGCAGAACATTTCAAAACCGGCTCGTACAAACATCCATCAAGGCACTATCCGACAAAGTAGCTCTTGCGCCGAAAAAAGAAATTAAATTACCGCAACCTCCTCCGATCCCGAAATCATAAATCGAAGAATATGAAATTAAAATCAGCATATGCAAATAATATAATCAAACCGGATTCTGTCAGTGTCCCGTTGACTACCGAAGAACTCCCTTCCTCGATCGTTGAATATTTCGACCGACTCAGCAGACTTGAAAATATTCCCTTTAATCTTCTAGTACCGGACGAACGCATGCTTCCGGAAGAATCGCTACGATTTTTCTATATAGACAGCAACTGGATATCAGCATTGATCGATGGCGCCTTTAGTCTTGGAAACTTCTCGGCGACAGAATATGAGGTACATTCAAGAATAAAGGATATGGTTTCGGAAGGTTCTCAAAGTCCGGATCGTCAGAAAATTATTACCGGAATATTATTGAGATCTGAAGTAGTAAAGGGATGGCCTGGAATTGAATTTAAGGCATATGATAAAAATTCCGAAAAAGAACTCCCTGTCCTTCGTATCGATCACCTATCGCCAAATATCATAATTGCTCTTTTCGATGGAGAGTTAAGCGAGATCCAATTACATGAACCGGCCGAATCTATGCACTTTGGCCTGGACATGCCGGAAGGAGAAGCCTCCCCACCTATAGAAGATCCTATGAACCCATTGCAGTATTTTAAAAAGACTCGGGCTACTCACGATGCAAGCGTCACAGGTGCATCATCTACTCCTGTCGTGTATAGGTCTGACCGAAAATTAGTGTTGAACATTTCTGCCATGGCGGAAGCGATACGACAAGAATTCCCAGCCGAGGCAGCGTTCACTTCCGCGGAGATTGCCTACCAAATGGTAGAAGGAGTGGGACAAGTTACTTTCCATCAGAAATAACCCGACTATACATGATATTAAAAACTTCGAATATAATCGTTCCAATACACGTGGAAGCACTTTGTGTCAATAGCAAACTTCAAGGTGAAACTTTCTTAGGACCCTCTGCAGATTTTAAAATGTTACCAAAGAAAAGTAGAGACGGAGCCAGTTGGCTAAACGGTCCCTACTTAGCGGAAGCGATTGAAAAGTTTCCGCAGATCCCGTTAGAAAAGGGAATCCACCTGCACTGGGCCTTACCGGATGTGATCACTCAAGGAACCGTATCGGAAACACAAGACCTTGCGTTTCCTGCCGCACCTAACCGATGGTTAGTTACCCGGATCTATACCTCCTATAAAAACCCAGAGAAGCCCATCAATCATATCCAATCATGGGTCGTCGAAAGCGACTACGTTATGCTAAATTCCTCAGAGAATTTCCCCACTACATTTCCTTGTGATACGGAAAGCCAGTTTCATCTTTTTCTAGGCAAAGTATATTCTTTAATGGATTGGATAAAACGGGATCAAACAGATCGAAATTACCTCAAAATCCAAACCGGGAAAGATCTCACAAGTATAGGTTATGGAAACGTAAACTTTTCTTCTTATTATCCTAACTGCCGAAATGTATTCGGATTTTACGATAGCCTAATTGAAAGTTTCGAAATACCTGACTTCGATCCGGGCAGTAACCAGATCTCGTATGTGATCAACGGATGGTATGAAAATCCGGAAGACGATATATTGAATTTGTATGCTTCTCGCCCGGAAGATCTAAAATGGAAATTCAACGAAGATTATCCAGCAAGAACGATCTGCAGCGGAACTGCTCAAAATGTAATATGGGACAATAATAAGGATTACAATGAGATAGACCAACAATCCGATCTAAAAGTTACGATCGGAAATAATGATATTGAATGCTTATCCGCTCTTTTTGCATCGGACCAAGGTAAGCATTCTAACGCTGTCGAATACCAATTGAACGCATTGCAGCTAGGAATTTTGAACAAGTTAGCCGGCGAATCGGACTTACCCGCAAAATTAGAAGAGGAGCTTCACACAAAAGCGTTTGATGTAGCTAAGGGCGGCAATATCTGGGAAGTTGTTAAGAAAGCCAAGACAGAAACCAGCTTACATTCCGAATCCGCGACGGAAGTTTCACTGTCCGAAATCGCCGCGTCTCTTCTCAATGAGTTGAACTTACTACAATACGAATATGATAAAGCTCGAAATCAGCTTGAGAGCTTAAGAGAATCTTTATATATGGATTGGTACCGCAGTATGCTACTGCAATACCTACCCGATAAATCTGGAGCTAAGTCGGCTCTCTCTGAAGAAGATACCAACGATCTTCTTTCTAATCTACAAGATTATATCGCTACATCTCAAGATTCATTGCTTACAAACTTCGTGAAAGAAATCGGGAATTATCAGTATGATCCTAAAACATTCATTTGCTCCACTACCTCAGACCCAGCTTCCTTAGCACAACGAATCGTGAATAAATGGAAAGCTTTAGATCAGGAATTAGCAAAAGGATCAATGGAATACCGGATTCAATTGTCTAATTCTCCATCCTATTTCAGACCTAAAGATCCTGTAATACTATTAAGTGGAGATGCGGCATCCCCCTCTATCCGTTACGGATATGATCATACTTTTGATGAATCCGGAAAATTGCCGTGTAGAAAACGGAACGAGCTACTACAACATCTTACCCACAAAAACACTTCCTTAATGTTTAATATAGATGACTTGTCATTAGAAGACACATACGAACAGCTACCTTTATGGGATGACATTGCTCTGATCTTAACTGAAGCATTCATTGCAGATCTAAATCAATCCACTTTTATCGCATTTTGTCTGTATAAAAAATCGGAAACAAATTCCTCCGTAAGCTTTTCCGAACTTGCAAAGGCACTGCAAGATTTTCAAACGAATCTACTGCGTCAGAATTCCATCGAGTCAAGTGAGTTTGCGGTGCAAGGAATTTTGCCGATTATGCCCTTAGCAATTAATATCTGGCAATCCAATCCAAGCTCTCCTTTATTCTTATACTGGGAAGTTGAATACCATCCCGTGCAGCGCCTTATCTCCGGAGATCATACTAGCTACGCGAAAGATCTTATTTCTGGTAATTTCTTACTAGATCAATTTAATGTGGACTTTAACGCCAGGAACGATATTCCGCTGGGAGATTATCAGAAATATTCAGGTACAGTAATGCTGACTCCGCATGGCTTCATTGATCTAAAAGCGGCACTTACTCAATATCTTCAAGAAAGTAATGATGAAGAACTTTCTGAATTATTAAAAAACGCACATTTTGCTCCGCTACTTTCTCAATCACTTGGCGGTTTTCACGATGCTTTGATAATGCAGCACGAAAGTATCCAAATGCAGGTAAAAGATCCTCAGGAACCATTACCGGTTTATCAGAATTTTGTAAATTCCGTCGCCGAGAACGTAAACAATTACCTTTCTACCAACCCTCTACCCCAGAATGATTTCAATCCGATCCGCGGAGGCTTCGCTAATGTATCGACCTTAAAGTTAATCGATATCTTCGGAAAAGAAAGGATACTACCGACGGATCCGGATCATTTAATCAAATCGGAAAATCTTACGGTGAATACCGGAAATCCAAATGTAGACAGACTCATATATTTACCGCCAAGACTTTCTCAACATGCTCGCCTATTGTTTCGATGGATCTCGGCTAATAATGATAGAATCGAAAGTAATGATCATCCGGCTTCATCTCCGATTTGCGGATGGGTGATCCCGGACTTACTTTATGAAGGTTTATTCTTTTATGACTACGACGGTAGTCCATTGGGTATAATCAATCTGATCAATGATAGATCCGTGACAAGATGGACTTCTTTTCCTCAAGAAGGAAAGAATGTCCTACCTCTCGGCAGCATTGCGGACCAAATCAATGATATCAAAAAATCAGTCAAAAATGTTCACTTGCTGAACTTTATTCTGTCCGTTTTCCCAATTGATGATAAAGAATCCTCTCTTTCCCGATCGGCGCATTTTCTAGATCAACTTTTCAATTCGATCAATAAGTCGGCAGGAACAATCATACCGGCTAATACCAATGAAGAAAACAATCTTGCCTTGCTGATGGGAAGACCTTTAGCCCTGGTTAGAGCTAGTCTGGATCTAGAACTAAAAGGACTCCCTGCTCATGAGCTAAGTTGGGCTACATTACAGGAAGAAACTCAAAACGATCCGAAACAGATCCGGAACACTCGAGGATTTACGGAAGTAAAATTTCCAGTACATCTAGGAGATTTAACTCAAGTAACCGACGGGTTGGTTGGTTTCTTTAAAGGAACGGAAAACAATACGGATTACGGTACTTTTTTCTCACCGGCTGCACAAGACCATCAAGATATTGTAAAGCAACCGAATGATAGTACTATAATGCTGACTTCCGATCCGTTAGCCGCTACTTCCTATCTAACCCTTTTGATAGACCCCAGAGTAAACATTCATGTTACTACCGGTATCTTACCAGTCGGCAGCATCAGCGTTCCGCCGGATCAATTTGAAACGGCACTTCGAAAATTACAATTAGCCTTTCCTGTACATCCAATCCTCTCTGCAAAATTCTCCGTCGCAATTTACAAACCTCTTATTCCAGGCTACACTTGGAAATGGATGTTTGCAAAAGAAGGCACCTGGAAGAGTGAGCCCGAAATTATTAAGCCATCCACAGTTGCCGAAATGGGATACACACCTCAATCAGTGAAAGAAGGTTGGCTTATATTAACACCTGATAGCGAATAACTTTCAAATAGGAATAAGATATGAATCCATTCAAGATCAAATTTGAGCAAAATAAAATCTACAGTTCTCTAGACAACAAATCGGCCGTGTTCATTAGTGACAACCCTTCTCAAAATGATTTCCATTTGAAAGTCGGTGTTACGTCGGATAATATCTTTACACTTCCGGGCACAAATAACGGGAAAAATGCAAATCCTTTTACTATTACGATAGATTTTGAGGGATTACTTAGCCAAAGCGAGGTCAAGGCCTTGGTGATTCCCGATCCATATTGGAAACTCGAATTGGCGTCGGACCAAATAACAGTGAACCTCATTCTGCAACAAGATCTCATGGTAAGCGATGCTTTTAGCATTAAATTCGATAATCTTACCGTCTCCAGAAAAACGCAACCCATGTATCCGATAGGGATCCAAGTCATTCATTCACCAGCTTCTCCATCTAGTTTCTTTAATATTAAAAACGTCTTTATCCTAAATCCCCCTGCCGCTGTTCCCAAGCCATTGCCCGTTAGCTTACACTGGATTCCCGATGTGGAAAGTATTGTGACGCATTTTGATGCAAATAACGAACTCACAAAGCAAACGGTTCCCGATCATTCTGGAGAAGTCTATTGTTCGAATAACACGGACAGCCCAATTTTTAACGTATTGGGGTTTTTACTTTCCAATGATCGTGTAGATAGCAATGGGAATCCTGTTCCTCTTATAAATGCCACCGCGGAAAAAACTCCTAGTTTTCTCTTACATTGGAAATTAGCGCCGGACGATGCGCAGGATCCGGAAATATTAAAGGAAGCCCTGACTCGGATCAGCAAAGGAAAAGACATAAAAGTATTCCTTTCCAACGACAGCTGGTACGTGATTACCGATCAGGAAACCTTATTTCAGACGATTAAGCCAACCAATTCTAACAAAGCGTTGCTGGATGTGGGAGAAACTCTAAGTATCTTCCCCCATAAGATTTTTACGGATCTTACTCCCTATATTACTAAACTTTATCTTCAGTATCTGGATGTTCCAGGGTTTGACGATGGCTATTTGACATTGCCTCTACAAAAAGCTCTTTCTTCGGCAAAAGTACTTAGCTTTGAGTCGAACACCTTAGAAGTCGTAAATAGACAGAGCATCGATTTGAATTGGAAAACACGAAATGCAGAATACGTGGAACTTTCCATAACAATCGGTAATAAGGGAACTTCGTATAACTCGATTGATCACAAAGATCAAATCGCGGTGAATCAATCAAAATTCACATATGCAAACATAACGGACTCTCCAGTTACGTTTACATTAAAAGCATTCCAAGGGGATAAGTATGATCAAAAAACGATTGTAGCTACCGTATTTACGACCGAGTTAAAGTCGTTTACTTCCGACTTTGATCCTCAGAATCCTAAAAAGCCGAAAGAAAAAATTATACTTTCCTGGGATACAATTTACGCTTCCTCTAAAACTCTTCTCGCAAATGGAACGCCGTTACCCGGTATAGTCTCTCCGTTCCCCGACAAGGGTACTCTTGAGGTTTTTCCCCAAATAGATACTGTTTATACGCTAAATATAGAAGGTTATCCGACCACTCTGTCCAAAGTAGTGCCCATCAAAGTACAAAAACCGGAACTCACGATCGAAGCAGCTGTAGTTGTTTATGCGAGTTGTGAGGTTAGCGATCAAACTTCAAATATTTATTTTTTTATCAAATATAGGACCCGTTTCTGCACAAAAGCTTCGGTTGAAGCTCGTTATGCATCCGGATATTTCGACCGGTTTTACAATGCGGATACATTCTTCGAGTGTCTAATCGGGGCAGATAATGATAAGAGAAGAAGCGTATTAAATGCCATAGAAAACAACAATGAAACCCTGAATGAAGAAGATTATGCGAGAGGAGACAATTTCGAAGAAGCCAATCGACAACAGCTCCTATCTTACGGCGCAGTCGGAATGAAATACCATTTATCAGATTATGATAATAGCCATCCGAAACCTTTGTCTCCAACAGACACTATTTTCAAATTAACGCTGGATGGTGACGGATTGGATCAACAGATAATACAATTCACCTACCAAGATATATGCAAGTTACCGAAATTCAATTTATTGACCACTTCCAATTTATATGCAAACGATTATAATCCGAAGGTTTTATAAGTCGCACGAAATCCATAAATGGAAATGCTTCTTAACTGGAATTAAAATAGAGGATTTCGGACCAATTCAAAAAGAGGAAGAAGAAAAAGATTATTTTAAATACCCTTCGCTCAAGTATGCGCGGGTAAATGAAAAATTCATTATAAAAAAATAGAACTTCGATATACCTGCTGTATTATTACAAATGATTGATTAAACGACGATCATGATAATGCAGCATTCCAAAGGGCAGCTACTTCATTCATCCTTGCAAGGTAGGATTAGGCAATGATCCGGTAGTATCGAATCTTTACGTCGCCTTCTAAATCCCTTATAATCCTACATATAAATTGCCTATTGCTGGAGGATCGAAATGGATCGATTTTTTAAAAAGAATAATCATGGAACCGGCATCACAAGAATAGAATCGAAAAACATAATAGTTCTCCCATATATATATTTTCTTTTCTCTCTCTTATTTGGATGTTGCGTGTCTACTAAATACCCAAACTCGGATCATTCCAACGGCAAACGTTTTTACAACCCAACCCAATTTGAAGAAAATGGAATATGGAGAACTTTAAAGCTTCTAGCCACAATTGATTTTGAAGAATGGCCAAAGAAGGTTCAAAATGAGAAAGCAAATCTAATTAAAAATCCATTATATAAAGATCAAATCGGGATCACTTTCATTAATCATGCGACTGTATTAATCCAATCCCGCGAGATAAACATTCTTACCGATCCGGTTTGGTCCGAAAGGATCAGCCCGGTGAGCTGGGTAGGAACAAAAAGAGTGAGAGAACCAGGTATTCAGATAGAGTATCTTCCTCCGATAGACCTGGTGGTTATCAGTCATAACCATTATGATCATCTAGACTTGGAAACTTTAAAAACGATTAATAGAAAATTCTCTCCCAAGTTTCTTGTTCCGTTGGGAGACAAGGAACTACTACAATCGGAAGGAATTTCTGATATATATGAGATGGATTGGTGGCAAACAATCAAAATAGAAAAGAAAGCAGAAGTAACGTTTGCTCCTACCCAACATCTTTCCGCAAGAGGAATATTCGATTTAAATCACAGTTTATGGGGTAGCTACATGATCAGAATAGGGAATAGACAAGTATATTTTGGCGGAGATGCTGCGTATTCTTCGCACTATAAAGAAATTAAAAGACGTTTAGGCGAGCCAGATATTTCCCTTTTACCGATCGGAGCTTATGAGCCTAGATGGTTTATGAGGCTAGTTCACATGAATCCTTCGGATGCAATTCAAGCTCATATGGATTTAGGTTCTAAACTTTCAATCGGAATACACTTTGGAACATTTCAACAAACAGAAGAAGCATTAAACGCACCTGTTGAAGAATTAAAGAAGGAATTACTTAAAGCCGGATTGAATTTAAGTAATTTCATAGTGCAAAAAGAAGGAATAGCACAGATTTATTAAATTTTCTAAATCGATTTAACGTCCGACAATTTCTGAACTTAGGGCAGGCACCCCAAGTACGATCGAAAAGTTATTTTGGCGCTGACGAAAGGAATCTGACGTATAATTCGCTCGCCTTTCCTGGTGATTCCATCATGGGCAGATGGCCCAGGTCAGCCAATATCATGAGCTGTGCATGCGGCATTTTCTGGCGCAACGTTTCAACACCCGAAACATCGAAGATGCTGTCTTTTTCTCCCCAGAGTATCAGCGAGGGTTGCTGTAACATGCTGATTTTTTGATCGAGTAAAAAGCGGTCACGTAGCTGTTCTTGCCAGATGCGCATATTTGATACTGAATTGTGTAAAGCACCTTGTTCTGCGGCGTAGATTACTGGGTAGGGCAGGAAGGGCCTTTGGGCAAAAAGCAATTTCATCATGACTTCAAATTCAGAAGAAGTTGCGACGACGAGTGGTGCTTTACCCGCTTCGATGAGATTATCCATTTGACTAAACTTTGCCGTGTGAATGCCGTGCGGGGCCCCGATAAACGCCACACTCAAGACTTGTTCAGGATAACGAATGGCATATAGTGCGGCAATCGTACCACCCATAGAGCTGCCAGCCAAATGCACTCGCTGCAGTCTAAGAGCGTCGAGTAATTTCTTGAGACGTTCGGTCTGGTGCGCATAGTCATAAATCTCGTCGGCTTTGCGATCGCTTTCGCCAAATGCGGGTAGGTCGGGAATTATAACGTGGTATTTGCCAGTCAGCGAACGCGCAAAATCTACCCAGTGATCTTTTTCGGCAAAGATGCCGTGCAACAGAACAATTGTATCGCCCTCGCCGCCCTCGAGAAAATGGATTGTATGATTTGCCGCAGTGATTTGCTTTGCTTTGAGGCCTGAGAGCGAACGGTTTAGCTTGAGCAAAGCGCCAAGAAAGATCATGGGAGTAGCATACCAGAGTAGCACCAAAAGCAGCAGCATTGATACTGCTAGCGCGACGAGTTTTTTCTTCATTGTGTATCTCCTCCAGTGCATACCATCAATGCTTCCTCACGAGACGCGCACCAATTCGCCGCATGGTGTTGGGAAAAAGCTGCAACGCCCGAACCACTAGCCGAGTGTACGCGCCTGGGATTATGAGGTACTGTTCCTTGCGAAGCCCTTTCAGAATGTCTGCTACGACAGTGTCGAGAGCGGTTCTAGGAATGGCGTTCGTGTGCCGCAAGTTCTCAGGTGTCCGGTATGAATCCAGCTCCGCTACCATTGGCGTCTCAAATTCGGCCGGGCAAACGAGGTGGACTTTGACACCCTCGCCTAGCATTTCGTAATAAAGGCAATCGGTAAAACCGACAAGCGCGTGTTTTGCGGAACCGTAAGCTGTGAAACCGAAGGTGCCCGTCAGCCCTGCGACCGAGGCGATATTGACCAATCTTCCTCCGCTGGCACGAAGGTGAGGCAAGACGGCACGTGCAACGTTAACCGCGCCAAAAAAATTGGTTGTGATCACCGCAGCGAAATCGTCTGGCGTAAGATCTTCGAACCTTCCTTCTAACATCACGCCCGCATTGTTGAACAAAGCGTCAATGCCACCACGATGCCGAGCAATTTCATCAATGACTTTGCAGGCTGCGATTGGATCGCTGACATCGAGGGGCCGAACCTCGATATCGACATTCGGATGCCTCCGACGAAGTTCTTGCGCAGCAAATTGGAGCTTCTCCGCTTTTCGCGATAGGAGTGTTAGGCGGGCCCCCTGTCCAGCGAGTGCCTCGGCAATAGCATAACCGAGACCAGTCGCCCCGCCAGTGATTACTATATGAAGTGATCGGAACATTGTTTTAAATACCTATGCCAAGAGGGATTTAAGGAATCCGGAAAACAGAACAAGAAAGCCGCCGAGCTCTCCGAGAACAACGAGCGTGACATAGCCGTGAACGCCAGCGCTATGAGCAACTCCAGGTGGTCGTTCGAGCATATTCTCTGTATTGTTAAGCCAGCCATGGACTGCGTAGATGAGCACAGCGGTCGTGAAGAAGGTGATAGCTGCAACCACGCTCGCTATGTTGACGGCAGACGACCAGGCGCTCAATTCGGCGAACTTGGCAAGAACGAGGCAGGCGAAGGAATACATAAGCGCGCTGCGATGGCAGATATCGACATAGGCAGGCGCCTTCCCTTTTGGCGAGCTAACCATCTTGCGGTATTTCCAAATTCCTGTTACGAGCCCAACAGTGAAAAACCCACCGCAACTCAATATTGCAATCAAGACTGCATTCGACATCACTCCCCCTAGTCTATATAGCGATCACCGCACTAAAAGAATTGGCTACAGATAGTGACCAAGCTCTGTCTCGTTAATTCAGCGAACCTTGAATATATAGAAATCTTACTTTTTTCTAGATTTAACTGGAACCCAAAACTCTGGCGTGTAAAGTATTTTTTATGATCATTGATCATGTTTTAAAAAATAGTTACTAAACCTTGCTTTTCTTGGAATTAGAGATTCCCAACAGTAAGGATTTTAAAATTGCAGCAGAGAAGATTCAGGCTTTAGAAAAAGAAGTCACAATTCAAAAAAAGTAAAAGGACATATAAAAAAACTTCGGGCATCACACTTTAAATCCATTAAAGATAGCCTTCACATTCTATCTAAATTTAAACTTTACGGCTTTTTTGTTTTTCCTTTTTCAAGGATAACTCTTGAAAGCTTTTCAATCGCAGTTTCAGAATATTTTTACATTCGTTTATGACAAAATTAGCGTATTTTTTATCTATCTCCATAGAGAACCGTACTATCGTTCCCAAGGTATGACTGAAATATAAAGCAAATGGTTTGACATCGTTTTCCTTCAAACCAGGCAAACATCGCATTATCGTCTTCACAATTAGGTCGGCATTACGAAAACTATCTTTATTATCTTCCGCAATCAAATCTGGCATTGCTTGTGCCCCGGCCCATAAATTAGAGAGCGCTGTCTCATTACGGAACAATTCAACATATTGACCCATAGCCTTTTCAGCAGCAATTTCTAGTTCCTTAATATTACGGACCGGTTCTAAAATAGATTTCGTTTGCTCGTAAAGCAAATCATAATATTGCCGCATGATAGCTAATAAAACGGCTTCCTTTCCTCCGAAATATTGATATAGAGAGCCGATTTGCACTTCCGCCAAATTCGCGATTTCTCTCATGCTAACCGAGTCAATCCCTCTTTCTCCAATCAGTTTTTTGGCAATATTTAAAATGAGTTCGACTCTCTCCTTGCTTCGAGATTGCACTGGGGCTCGAAATTCTTTTTTCATATTAGACAAATAATGCTTAAATCCGCGAAGGACTACTTTTTTAATTAGGAAAGGATTTTTTATTTGACCAAAGTATCTTAATCAATCTCATGACCTAACATGATCAATGATCATTTTAGGAAGAACGTCCCATGACAAGAGAAACCGTTTTTAAAAAACAATTTACGGATAATTCTGATTCGTATTGCATCATTGGAGCAGGACCGGCCGGGTTATCAATGGCGCGTTCTTTTAAATCCAAAGGAGTATCTTTTAAAGTTTTTGAAAGATATAAAGACGTCGGTGGGATATGGGATATGGAAAACCCTGGATCCCCTATGTACGAAAGCGCACATTTCATATCATCGAAATATTTGTCGGGTTATATGAACTTCCCTATGCCGGATAATTACCCTGACTATCCTTCTTGGAAACAGATTCTTGAATATCATAGAAATTTCGCTAAAGAATATAATCTATATGAACATATAACGTTTAACACTGGGGTACAAAATATTGAGCAAGTCGAATCCGGTTGGTTGGTCGAATTGGATAATGGGGAACAGAGACTGTTTAAAGGAATAGTCTGCGCAAGTGGAATTACTTGGGCTCCCAATATACCGCAATTAGTGGGCCAAGATAGTTTTTCCGGGAAAATCATACACAGTGTTGATTATCGAAATTATTCGCTATTCCAAGGAAAACGCGTACTTATAGTAGGAGCAGGAAATTCTGGATGCGATATCGCTTGCGATGCCGGCACTGCTGCAGAACAAGCCTTTATTAGTGTTAGAAGGGGATATTATTTTATCCCGAAGCATATATTCGGTCAACCTGCGGATGTATTTGGAGACGGAGCTCATTGGATACCGAATGGATTTTCTCAATGGATTCTGGCAAAATTGCTAAATGTTTTAGTGGGAAATCTTGAAAAATTAGGTCTGCCAAAGCCTGATCACAAGCTCTTTGAAACGCACCCCATTATTAATGACCAACTATTGCATAATCTCCGTCACGGTGACGTGATAGCCAAAGGTGAAATTTTAAGAATTAATAATGAATTCGTAGAATTCAAAGATGGTAGCCGCGAAAAAATCGATCTGATCGTCTTGGCTACTGGTTATAATTGGTCCATTCCGTATATGAATGAAAAATACTTCGAATGGAGAGATGGACGCCCAGAACTCTACCTAAATCTCTTTAATCGTAATTATGAAAATCTTTTTGCGATCGGATATATGGAAACAGACGGTGGTGCTTACAAGATGTTCGATGACATGACTAATTTAATCTCCTGCTATATAGTTGCGAAATCCGAAAACAACTATTCGGCGAAGAAATTTGAAAAATTGATCAAGAAGGATCGACCTCTTTTAAACGGTGGGATTCGATATTTAGATACACCTAGGCACTCGGTCTATGTAAATCAAATAGCGTATAAAAAATATCGAACCAAAATCCAACGCAAACTCGGCTGGCCAGAATTGCGGGCAGGCTCATTTTCTCAATTGCTAACAAAATAGGACTTAGAGTCGCAATATTTAATGACACGGAAACAAACAATACGTAGTTCTTTTTAATCTTTAGCAGGATTCAAGTATTAAATCAATTAGGATTGGATATAACTGATCTAATTCATTTCTACAACGTTTAAGAAACTTATAATAATAAGTTCGAATACTTCCAATATTTCTGTCATGCTCTTCGCTTTCTTTGACCTGTTTATCCGTAGGTGGATTTTGTTCTTTAGACTCCGGCGAGTATTTGCCATTTCTATTCATCTTTACCTTCTCCTCTTTTGGAGCGAAAAAAGTGTCTACTTTCACGTTACTAGGCCCAAAATAATAGGCTCAGATTCGCTCGTAACAGTTGGAGTAAGAATGGAGTCCACAACCAAGTAGCAGAAGGAAACCATCTAGTCCTTAAGACTGCCTTCGCTCTCTTACCGGAGAGGAAAGGATCTCTATTCGAACAAAATCCGCATCTTCTTGCTGAAAATATAATGCTGCAGGAAGACCATATCATCCGGATTCGAATCGAAGAAGTTCACGCCTAACTGGTATTTACCATTTCCGACTTCTAAAAATCGAACTACCTCTCCTCTTAAGACCAAATTTCTTTCAGAGATCGGAATGAACATTTTGATGATATTATGCTGCTTTAAATAATTAAAAGTCCGTCCATCTTCGATTTCGAACAAAAGTCCGTTCATGCTGATGTCAAGGATACGAGTTACTGCTTTTTCATTTCGGAAGTTTTCTTGGCGAATATACACTTTGGTTAATGCATAAGTAAGAATATCCCCCAACTCTTCTATATACAATGCTTGTTGCTGTACGATAGAAAATTTATCCATCGCAGTAGAGAATACTTTTACATAACCGATTGGATCGTTAAACAAACGAATTGGAGTAACTATATAAGAAATTAAGAAATTACGAACTTCTTCCTTCTGGAGTTCTCTAAAGAATTCATCCGCCTTTGCCTGTCCTCTGGTTTGGATCAGACTCAGATATTCATCTCGGAAATTGGCCAGATACGGATCCTTCTCCTCTCCAATATAACTTTTAATTAAGGAACAATCCGGAACATAGATGGACCGATTATATTTTTTGACGAAGTCTCCGAAAAACCCTCCGTCATTTCCAGGCCCAAAAAATACGATCTCATAATCCTTGGAAATCCCCAGAATATATTCAGTAACCATTAAATTGATCAATTTAAGACTAGGATTATCCTTTTTGATCTCTTTCATTAAATGAAAAAATCTTTGTTCTACGCTTAGATTTTTTCCAAGTTCTCTTTCTCCGCCGCTCAAGGAGCGATAGAGGATCACATAATTCATGAAAAGGTCGTCAACAGCCACCCTGAGGTTTTTACGGAACGCGGCGGCCTGTAACTCAGAAGGGATCTTGACCCTTACATGGTCTTCCCAAAAATCGAGAAGCACTACTTCGAATTGATAAAGTATATTCAGAATTTCGAAACTGATTTTCGCTCTTAATATTCCTTTGGGCTGGAGATAAGGAACGTATAGGACAAGAGTGTCTTCGCTTACTTCTTCAACGACGGAAGTAAGCTTCTCTCCTTCATAGTCGAAGGGGAACTCTCTTTGATCCGCTTTCAAACTATAGAATAGATGTTTAACCAGATTGATATCGGACCCGATGATTGTTTCTCCAAACATCGTTTCTAAAATCGTAATCAGTTCTTGGAGTGTATCCGATCGTCCTACAGCCATAGTGGTCCAGGTAAAATTTTCCCTTATCTTTATTTTCGACTTCGGGACTTTAGGAATCCAGTGCAGTCTTTCGGAAATCGGAGCATTCTTCTTTTTTTCGTAAATGAGACATATACGAGTATTTTCCGGAAGGAAATTGTTCGGGGGATTTTTATGCATCTGCCGAAAAATAAACCATGGCAGAGAACAAGTCCGAACTGAATCCAGAACTTTTCGATATGATGCGTCGTGGGCAACTTTCCGCGAATAAAATCCTCAACTTGATTTCACTCAGAGAACTTGTGGATAAATTCGCTTCCAAGCCGTTTTTGGAAGAGGAAAAACTCCAAGAGATCAAGGCGCGCACTGGAGTAGAGCCGGACATTCTTACTTGGGGTGATTATTTCCAAACCGAGATTGCTTCCCGCTATTTTGATAAAGCTGATTCTGAATTTTCTAAGATCGTAGACACTATCCGTTTCGATTTGATCTCCGCTCATCTGATCTTTTCCGATAAACCCGACTATTTCGTGGACTCTGTTAGAGGCCAGGCTCTTGTTTCCAAGTCGATCGATAGTAGCTTCTGGACTTTAGAAGACGAAGAGAATGTTCATTTAGAAATTTTATTAGATTATTATGACCAAATGGGTATCGGAGAAAAACCTCTTTCTATTTCCGATAGAGTTTGGTATGAAAGTTTCGAATTAAAACAGGAAGCTGTTTAATGGCATTAGTTGATTCAGAAACAGTAGAACTTTCTTCCGAATCCAGAATAGAAATTCTTTATCTGAACAACCCGGAAACCAAGAATTCCATGACTGTTGCCATGGGTCTGGAGTTCCAAGCACAAATAGAAAGGCTTAAAAAAAATCCTCCTAGAGCAGTTGTTATCACTGGGAAGAACGATATCTTCTCCGCAGGCGGCAATTTTGAATTATTAAAATCTTTCGCCGAGAAGTCTTTTGAAACGAACAAAAAAGAAATGTTCGAATTTTATAATCTATTCTTAACCGTTAGAGATCTGAACGTTCCAGTAATCTGCGCCGCGAATGGTCATGCGATCGGTGCAGGTCTTTCTATTACTCTCGCTTGTGACCTAAGAGTTTTTGCGGACGAAGGAAAATACCAATTCAATTTCGTGAAACTAGGGATCCATCCAGGAATGGGATCCAGTTATCTCGCTAAGGAATTATTCGGAATGGAAACCGCAAACAGGCTTTTATTCTTAGCAGAAACAGTAAGCGGTAAAGAAGCTCATTCCTTAGGAATTTGTTATGATTCAGTTCCGAAAGCGGAAGTTTTACAAAGAGCAACAGAGATCGCAATTTCTCTGAGCGAGAGCGCTCCTATGGCACTCAGTGAATTAAAAAAGAATATTTACGATCGTGAAAAACTGAATGCTGCATTACGTAAAGAAGCGGAATCTCAAGCGCTCAATTTCCTTTCCCAGGATTTTAAAGAAACGATCAAGTCTATCGAAGAAAAAAGAAAGCCTGTTTTCAAAGGGCGTTAATGAGTTAACAGGCTCGCGGATTGTATTGACAAATTACAAATTCTTCAATAAGGGTTTTAATTCCAAAAGTATCTGTTCTTCCGGGATTGCCAAATCCAGTTTATCCACTTTTTTAGGAATTCTTCCGGAAGAAACATCGTCTCCTAATGCTTTGATCTTAGTTAAGATCCCTTGATCCGTACAATTAGAAATAGAAATGATATTTGGGACTTCTTTTCCCCAAGAAAATTTTAGTCCGGGAGAATCTACGAAGAAGGATTCAGTAATCCCATCCCCTTCTTTGTCTATCATCGTATAAACTGTGGAGTCACCTGTGACAACTGTGACCTTCTTCCCTTTTAAAAAACGATCCACTTTGATCCGGGTGTTTGTCATGTCCCGGTTCCAAATATAATAGTATAATTTATCTATCTGAGAATCTATCAATCGATCAATAGCAGTTTTAAAAAGTTGTCCGTATTTTTTTCCGACTTCTTCTTCTCCTTTTATGAGGCCGTCTACTTCTCTTGGAGTGGTAGAATGGAGATAGAAATCAGGAAGTCCGTTGGAATGATTCGTATAAAATATCTGTTCTTTTCTATCGCCAGGATAAGGATTCGAATCTGCGGAAGTATTATGCAAAAAACCTAATAGGAATTTTTTCCTTTCCTGAGTTTTAGATTTTTGTTCTTCGAATCTTGCTCTAAGAGAACTCGTTTTTGGAGAATCTTTTCCGTAAATACGTTCCGTCCTCGAATATTCCGCATAGGCAGCCTTCTCCGCCGCATAAGACTTCAGAAGTTCATCATCATATTTTAATAGAAGATCAAATTCCTTATTCTTCTCTTCCGGCTCTGCAGAAGTTCCCGGAGTATTATTCGGTTTGTTTGTTTCCGCCTGGTTTGGTTCTGTTTTAGAAGAAGGTTTGGTTCTTTCCGATTCCGGTAATTTATAATATTCTTGTTCCAGGTCTTTTAGTCTGGTGAATTTATAAATCTTATTTAAATAATCCTTTTCCTTATCCTTTATCTGAGCTGGATCGTCAAACCCATCCTTTAAAAGAGTAAGTTGTCCTCTATCAATGATGAGTAACGTGGCCTCAGAAGTATCTCGATTCAGATTTCTTTCCGGAAGCGCCTTACCTTCTTTATCTACCAATTGAATATAATGAAATGCTACACGATCTGTGCGGAAATCGTTGATATTTGTTACATCAGGAGAATTTTGCAGATCGGGAGCTGCGGATAGTATGAGCCCGGAGATCAAAAGAATAAAAACGACTAATAGTGTACGTTTGGACCCGGACATGTCTTTAATACTATCGGCTCCGAAATGGGTCAAAACAACCCTTTCGTCCAGTTAATTTAGAGAGAAAACTCCGGAATACCGGATAAATCTCAGGGCTGTCTTGTGTGAGCAGAAGAGAGCAAATAGCTTAAACCGAGCAGATCTCCCACTTCTCCGCCTAACTTGTATTCGATCCGATTTAGGTCAGGATAGTTTTCGAATAAGGTTCTTTCCGTCGCTAAGAATGCGGAAGATAATAGGCCCAATTTTTTACGCTCTATCTCTGCAGACTTTTGTTCTTCTGTCATCTGACTTGCGTAAGTATAATCGATCCTGAATTTCATATCGGAAAGTAGATTTTCCAATGTGGATTTTCTCAGATCCAAGATCAATACATCTCCTCTTTTCCAGATAGAGATCACTGAGTCCTGCAAGTTCGGAAGTTTTTTCAGGTTTCTATATTGTGCAGAAGCATTTGGAACAGTAGGATCGAAATAACTAGACTCGCCCGCTTCTCCAATTAAAGTCAGAACATCATGTCTGAAATCTTCGCCCGTTAAGAGGACCTTTCTTTTTACTGGGAATACCTCGCCTTCTCCATCTGAACCGTATATTACGATTTCCTTTCTAGGATCTAAGTTAGGTAGATCATATAATGTAAATGGAACGAGTAGTTTTAATGGATTTTTTCCTGCGAGAATGAAACCGGTTAAGAATAATAATACGATGATCCAAGAATAAGTTAAGAATAAAATTCTTTTGGATTCTTTGGAATCGGCTGCTCTCGTTGCTAATTCAAAAACCCAAGTATAGAAAGTATCCAAATGAGAGAGGAAGCGATTCCAAATTTCCTTAATCTTTTGCAAGTTCATACGCTCTCACACCTTCTAATATACTTTTGGCCAATTTTACTTGGTGAGTTTTATCAGCCAATACCTCTGATTCCTTATTATGGGTGAGGTAACCCATTTCGACTAGGATTGCAGGCATCAAACTTCCCCTAAGCACGGAAAAGTCCGCTTTCTTCACTCCTCTAGACAATATCTTTGGACCAAGGTTTTTTTTCATCTCGGATTCGACACTTCTTGCAAGAAGGCGGCTTCTTCTTTGGATCATAGAGGACATCATTCCAGCCTGGATTTTCCCGTAGGAGGTCCCGTTTTTTTTGCCGGAAATCCCATTTTCGAATAATGAGACTTCTCTTGCAGTCTCTGTACTCGGGGTCTGGGATAAATAATACACTTCGAATCCGTTCACATCGGAAGAAATCGAAGCATTACAGTGCAAACTTACGAATAAAACCGAGCCGCCTTTTTGGGTCTCTCGATTCGCAATCTCTGACCTTCTCTCTAATTCAATAAATGAATCATTGGACCTGGTCAGGATCACTCTAACTTCAGGATAAACCTTGTTCAGGAATTTTTTCAGGAAGCGAGCCACTTGTAGAGAAACTAACTTTTCCTGGGTCCCTTTATCTGAAGAAGTCCCCGGATCTTTTCCACCATGTCCCGCATCCACTATGATAGCGGAAAGTTTTAATCTTTCTGCTTTAGGCAATAGATCGAATATAAGTTCGTCTTCTTTAAATTCGTAACTTACGTCTCCGGGTAATAGGCGTACAAAGATCGCCTCGACCAGGTCTGGAGGAAGTAAGAAATCTTTCTCTTTATAGACCACTGGTAAATTCGTTTTTTCTAAACTACCATTGATTGCATAAAAGGAAGCACCGATCCGAAATCGGATCTCACCGGAGGCATGAGAGATAGAGCCTACTAATGTAGCAGACTCAAATTTGGATTGTAGTCCAGGGATCTTTTTACGGATCTCCTCGAAGGAAACGTATCCGCTCTTGCCGATGGTCTGTATTTTGGACTCGGCAAAAACGGGCGCGCTAAAAAGTAGAAAGAATCCTAACCCCCAAAGAAGGATTTGATCCTTGTCCAAATTGATCCCTTCTTCTTGTCTGAAGATCTTTTAGAATCGTTTATATCGAATAAGTTACGTTTGCTCTTATCGTAATTCGATTTCTGTTTTTTATTCTCGTGATTTTGATGATTTGGAGAATGTTGTTTTTGGAAATCGGAACGTTGTTTTCCTTTCTTCTGGTTCTGGTTTTTCTGATTTCTATCTTTACGAGCGCCATTAGAACCGAATACACTGTCCGCTTTTTGTAAAAACTCTTGGGCTTCTTGGATAGCTGCTTCCGGTCTTTTTTTGTGGCCGCCGTTCTGCTTTCTATTTCCAGAATCTCTATTGAAATCTTTTTTGCGATCTCCAGATTCTTTGTTCCAGGTTTTTTCCCCTCTTTGGTTCCCACCGCTGTTACCGTTACGTTGGAAATCACTTCTTTGTTTTTTAGGACCTCTGTCGCCTCTTCCTTGGTTTCTGTTCCCATTTCTTTCGACAGGAGCATTATCAAATGCATCTCCACCTACGAAAACTTGGAACTCACCGGCAGGGAATGTAAGCGCTTCTTCGTGAACAGGCAGAACATCTATCTTTTGTTTCAGATATTTTTCGATCTTCTCCAATTCAACATAATCGGACTCGGAGCAGAAGCTGATCGACTTACCAACTCTTCCTGCTCTTGCAGTTCTTCCGATCCTATGCACATAGTTCTCAGTATCCTGAGGAAGATCGAAATTGAAAACTACTTCGATATTCTCCACGTCGATACCGCGGCTTGCAACATCGGTTGCGACCATAAACTTGAACTTTCCGGATTTAAAATCCCTCATCAATCTAAGTCTTTTTTTCTGATCTAAGTCGGAAGAAATCCCTGTGATAGGAATTCCGAACTTTCTGAGAGAATTGACTATTTTAGGAATATTCGCTTTAAAATTTGTGAATATAATTCCTTGTCCTTCTAGTTCTTCAGCCAGAATGGAGTTCACCATATAAGGTAACTTCTCCTCTCTTCCTAAATGAACCAGTTTTTGATCTATTCTTTCTGTGATCAGTTTATCGGGATTGATCTGGATCTCCACAGGCTCGTTCATAAAACGATATGCAAGACGCATAACTTCGACCGAAAGAGTTGCAGAGAAAAGTAAAGTTTGTTTTCTATTCTTACATTTATGAAGAAGCCAACGTATATCGTAGATGAAACCCATATCCAACATACGATCCGCTTCGTCCAAAATGAAGAACTCGACCTTTTCAAGATCGGCACTTCCACTTCTTGCGAGGTCGATCAATCTTCCCGGAGTTGCAACGATAAGACCGTTGAGTCCGTTTAGATCTCTGTTCTGGACTTTATAGTCCGTTCCACCGATAATAGGGACAACTCTATAGTCCGTATGTTTCAGTAACTTTTCGGCTTCTTCCGAAATTTGGATCACTAACTCTCTAGTAGGAGCAAGGATCAGAGTACTGACTCCTTGTATTCCTCTTGTCAAGATGGAGTGAATGGTAGGCACCAAGAATGCCACAGTCTTACCGGTTCCAGTTTGTGCTAAACCGGTTACATCCCTACCTTCTATTCCGGGAGGGATTGCTTTTTCTTGTATAGGAGTGAGCTCAGTAAATCCTGCTTCTTGGATTGCTTTTTGCAGGTTAGGCTCTAGATTTAATTCTTCGAATTTCATATTTTTTTAATCGCGATTGAGTGGAATGTGTCGGCGTAGCAGGAGAGGTTTGCGTAGCGAACAAAGAGCCGATGTGTCAGGTATTTGCCTTTCCATCCCTTGTCTCTATTAGGGTGGTATGACATTGGTTTCCTATATACCGTGACGAGACCGTACATTTTCAACATTTTTTTCAGAGAATCGGGTGAGTAATCCCAAAAATGGTCCGACGGATGAGTACGAAACCATTCTTCAGGATTGGTTTGAAAAGAAGGTCCATTCAATGAAGGAAGACCTAAGAATAATAGCCCGCCCGGCTTTAACAATTTGTTGATCCTCTCGAAAACAAGCTCCGCATTTGGAAAATGTTCTATTACAAAAAACGCACAGACCGCATCGAAAGTTTCTTTGGGAAAAATAGAATCATCTAAGAACGAACCGGATATAACATCCAAACCTAATTTATCTTTGGAGTATTCCGCTTCGCCTACCGAAAGTTCCAGACCTTTAACTTTGTATCCCTTCTTCTCCGCTTCGGATAAGAAGAAGCCAGCGGCAGATCCTATCTCGAAAAGAGTTTTACCTTTCGGATCTTGAAATGCGCTCATCATTTCTAAACGTGCCTTAGCTAAATTTCTAAGCTGAGGTTCGTCTTCGTAGTAGGTCTTTTTGTACTGATTCTTGTATTCTTCCTGAAAATAGGAATCTTCGTAATCCCTTTCCTTTGCCAATTTATAGAAATGGACCCCCGTGCGACGGCATACCATATAGGCTTCCGGATATTCTGGGTGAGGTTCCAATTCAAGTATTGAGGACATGCTTGCCTACAAGAAGCTTGTCATAAAGACTCCCCTACGTAAAGGAAAATCCCCGGACCTGGAACGAAATACGTGCTTGAAAAAACGAGAAACCATCCAGGAATAGAAGAGAAACGGGAAAAGGAAGCCCTCATAGAATGAGCATACTCGAAAAAATCAAATCCCTTGGGTTGGAACTCCCACCGGCACCTAAGGCGATTGCCGCTTATATACCTGCCATACAAACAGGAAATCTGGTATTCACTTCCGGCCAATTACCCATGAAAGATGGCAAGCTTATGCTTACAGGGACTTTGGGCGCCGGACTTTCGATTGATGACGTGAAGGCCGCTGCGGAACAAGCAGCATTGAACGGTCTTGCAGCGATCGCGGGAGTGATCGGTGATTTGGATAAAGTAAAGAGTATCGTGAAGATAGGAGTATTCGTGGCCTCCAGCCCCGATTTTACCGAACAACATCTAGTCGCAAATCATGCATCCAATCTGCTATTAAGTATTTTTGGAGAAGCAGGACGTCATGCGCGCTTTGCTGTGGGAAATTCCGCCCTTCCTTTAGGAGCTCCGTTAGAAGTGGAAATGACGGTTTCTCTAGGATGATCAAAAACCTGCTCAGAGATCTAAGTTTAGCTTTGCCAGCAACACCAGTTGTGCTAAACGGGTGGAAAAGATTTCTTTCCCAACTTTTAGGAAGATTTATAGAATTCTATTCTGAAAAAAGCGGAAAGGAAAAGTTGATCTTCGTTTTGGCATTACTTCAGTTATTCTTTAGCTTAGGAAGTTGGATCAATTACTCCATTAATCTAGGAGTAGAGTCAGGGCAGGACCTGATCTCTAAGTTAGGTAGCTTTTTCGGAATAGAACCTATCCGTAGCGGCTTAGAAGAAGTGAATGTAAGGACTGCAGCAAATATATTTTTCATCATTCCTTGCTTTTTGACATTTTTCTTTGGCGGTTTCTGGAGAAGTGAGTGGGTCGGCAAAACGATAGTTATCCTCCAAGGATTTTCTGGGATATTATTACTGCTTGGGGTCTTATTGCCGGACGTATTCTTCGTGAGTTTTATCAGAGACCAGGACTATTATTATAATTTCAACTTTTATGCGTTCTGTTCTTTTTGGGCGTTAACCACAATCTCTTCCCTAACATTATGGAATTCTAAAATTTAAGTTAGTTTGATGGATACTTTAGATTGGGACTCCATCAGACATCCTCTCTATCTCACACTTAAGGTTACGTTTTTTTCCACATTCTTCGCAGCCTTATTCGGGATATTTTTCGCATATTGGATGTCCAAACTCCGATTTTTCGGGAGAGCATTTGCAGATGCAGTATTAACCTTACCTATGGTCCTTCCACCAACTGTGCTTGGATATTATCTATTAGTAGTATTCGGCAAAAGAGGACTAATAGGTCATTTTCTAGCGGAACAATTCCAATATTCTATATTATTTAATCTGCATGGAGCAGTTTTAGCTTCTACAATCGTATCCTTTCCTTTGATTTATAGATCCGCAAAAGCAGCTTTCGAAGATTTGGATCCTGAATACGAAGAGATCTCTCTCACCTTGGGAAAATCTACATGGGAAACTTTTCTAAAAGTTACACTCCCACTTTCCTGGAGAGGAATTCTAGCAGGATCCATGATGGCCTATGCAAGAGGAATGGGGGAATTCGGGGCCACATTAATGATCGCAGGAAATATTCCTGAGAAAACACAAACCATCGCACTTGCAATTTATGATTCAGTCCAATCCGGAAAAGACGAGTTTTCTCTGGTCCTTGTGTTCGTTGCATCTATCACTTGCGTATTGGTATTGACAATTTCAGGGATCTTACTTAAAAAATCTCATTGGTAGGAATTATTAAACGAAATGATTAAAAAATTATATATTTTACTCCCCGCCTTATTTCTACTCATCCAATCTTCTTCCTACTCACAAGAGAAGGAAAAGGAGATCACCATCTCTGCCGCTTCTAGCTTAACCGATGTGTTAAAAGAACTTGGGACCACATTCAAACAAAAAACAGGGATCAAAGCGGTATTCAATTTCGGATCTTCCGGAAGTTTATACCAGCAAATAGAAAAAGGTGCCCCGGTAGATGTTTTCATCTCTGCAGACCAAGACATCGTAGATAAAGGGATCAAATCAGAAGTTTTAGAATCTTCTTCAAAAGTGATCTTACTCAAAAATACTTTGGTACTCATCCAACCTAAGAGCAGCGAGCTTAAGATCAAAAAATTAGAAGACCTTAAATCACCTGAAATCAAAAAGATCGCGATCGGAAATCCAAATTCTGTTCCTGCTGGAAAATATGCTGAAGAAGTTCTGGCCAAGAATAACTTAAACATTTCTCTGAAAGAAAAATTTATCCCTGCAGAAAACGTGAGACAGGTCTTAGATTATGTGGGAAGAGAAGAAGTGGAAGTCGGATTTGTATACGTTACTGATGCAGCGATCGCAGAATCCAAAGTTAAGATCGCTCTTACATTAAGCAGACACAAACCGATCTTATATCCTGGAATTTTAGCAACCGGGACCAAAAATTCAGCGGAAGCAAAATCCTTCTTGGAATTCTTAAAAAAATCTCCAGAAGCCAAAGAAACATTTCTAAAATATAAATTTATACTTCCTTAATGTCTTTAACCGTAGATATCCAAAAAAAACTATTTGATGGAAATCGAAAATTCGAGCTGGATGTCCGGTTTGAATTTTCGGGAGAATTCCAAGTATTATACGGTCCATCCGGAGCAGGAAAAAGTCTCACCTTACGCGCATTAGCCGGACTCTTAAAACCGGATTCAGGGAGAATATCTTTTGCAAATACTGTCTATTTCGATTCTTCTTCCAAAAAATATATTCCACCTCAAAAAAGGAATCTAGGCTATGTTCCTCAAAGTTATGGACTATTTCCTCACCTCACTGTCCGAAAGAATATAGAATTCGGATTAAACAAATTCTTTCGAGTTACGACGAGTAAAAGAGATAAAGAAACGGTTTCTTATCTAATGAATTTATTCGAGATAGAAGAAACTTCTGAAAGTTATCCGAAACACCTTTCGGGCGGCCAAAAACAAAGAGTAGCGATCGCAAGAGCGCTTGCAAGAGACCCTAAAATTTTACTTTTAGATGAACCATTTGCGGCGCTTCATACGGACCTAAGGCAGAAGATGAGAGAAGAATTAAAAAGTTTAAGAAAGAAGATAGCAATGCCCATTCTTCTAATCTCTCATGATCCGAAGGACCTGGAATATTTTGGGACTTCTCCTCTTTATATGGAAGATGGAAAGATAATCAGCAATCTTTCTTAATAGTCGAATATCCCAAGATCCATTTTAGCTTCTTCGGAAGCCATTGCCCTTGGGTCCCATTTAGGTGTCCAAACCACTTCTACATCTACAGAGTTGATACCTTCGACTCTAAGAGCATTGTCTTGGATATCCTTTTTCATTTGAGGACCTGCGGGACAAGCCATAGAAGTATAAGTCATTTCGATCCTGGCTTTATCACCTTCTACCTGGATCTTATAGATCAGACCTAACTCCGCTACGGAAATCCCTATCTCCGGATCTTCCACCCGATGGATCTCAGCGTAGACCCTTTTTTCGATCTCTTGAGTTGGTTGTTCTAATAATTGCATCTAACAATTAGTCTATCCGAACTGCTGCTTCGTGTAAAGAATTTTAAGAACTCTTTTCTTTTCCCTCAGAACGGATTTAAAAATGGAGCGATTAAGCCTATGATCAAGATCAACCAATTCGGGACTTTCAAAAAAACCATTAAAGCAAACAATGAGCAAAATACGAAAAGATCGTAAGCAGAATATATGGAAGAAGTCAAAACAGGAGTGCAGAATGCGGACAATAAAATTCCCAAAGCGGAAAACTGGATCGCATCTATCACAGTTCTCATTTTGGGATAATTTCGTATTTTCTCCCAAAGAGGAAAGAATCCAAAGACCAAAAGAAAAGAAGGAAGAAATATAAAAGTGGTAGAAAGGATTGTCCCACCGGGACCGGAGATCATGTAACCTATATAGGAGGCAAAAGTAAACAATGGACCAGGCATGGCTTGGGCAGCACCGTATCCTGCTAAAAATTCTTCTTTTCCGATCCAACCTTGTCTTACTACTTCATTTTCCAGCAAAGGGAGGACCACATGTCCTCCACCAAAAACCAAAGCGCCGGATCTATAAAACGAATCTACAATTCCGAATGACAATGAACCGGTAAACGACCTTAATAAAGGTAATAATAAAAGAAGGAGCAAAAAAGACCCTAAGGACCAAAATGCGATCTTTTTCGGAATCGAAAAAGAAACGGAAACATAAGGAAGATCCGATTCTTCTTTAAATAGAAAATATCCGATGGCGGCTCCGATCAAAATTACGATCAGCTGAGTAAATGCGCCCGAAAAAACTAAAGCAATAATCGCAGAACCTATAACCATATAGATCTTATAAGGATGGCTCTTCGAATTTTTCCACATTGTCAAAATTGCGTGTGCAACGACTGAAGCTGCGACTAATTTTAAACCATGGATCCATTTTAGATCCGGAACTATATTCGATTTTAATAAAATTGCAAAACCGATCATCAATAAGATAGAAGGAAGGGTAAATCCGATCCAAGCTAAACATCCAGCTTTCCAACCGGAACGCAAAGTACCGATACAGATCCCCAATTGACTACTTGCAGGGCCGGGAAGAAATTGGCAAACCGCCAACAGTTCTTTATAAATTTCCTCGGAAATCCATTTCCTTCGAATTACGAATTCTTGATAGAAATAAGCTAAGTGTGCAGTGGGCCCTCCAAAAGAGATCATGCCCAGTTTCAAAAAAGTGAAAAATACTTCTTTCATTCGGAAGTAAAATTTTGGCCCAGCGTGTCGACTCCGCAAGACCTTTCTGAAAATTTAATCTGCTACTGGGATCCAAATTTCCAATCCGCCCATCCCGGTGATCGGATTAAATTCTTTACCGTATCTTTCTAGATTCGCACCTTCGAAAGGTCTTACTCCAGAATCAGGAAACCATTTGCCTGCTGCAGCAAAAGTCGCTCTGATCCCAGCGATATGACCTTTATGAGTGAATACCGCGTATTTCTGAGATGGTATTTTTAATACCTGAAACTCCTTTGGTAATCCGGTAGAATTGGAAACTTCTACACCGCACATATAATCGAAGTTTCCTTCCGCATCGAAATTATAACAAACTCCGTAAGCGGCATCTCCGACTTGAGAAGGAATGTTTCCGAGATAAGCTCCGAAACTTTGCCATTGGTTTGGGATTCCTGCAGGCATCTGGCAATCATAATGTTCTACAATACCTGCAAACATTCTGGGCGGGATAGTTTCGAATCTGGGTGGATCGATTTTAGGAATTGGTTCTGCGTTCAAGGTGATAGCCTCCACTAAGTTCACATTACCAAGATGACCCTGGGACTTGAGCTGTTCCGGAGTAATTGAAAATTGATCCCTAAAAGCTCGAGTAAATGCTTCGTGAGATCCATAACCAATATCCAAAGCTTTATCTTTTACTCTTGCTTGATAGTTCTTGCGATCCGAAAATTTTTTTATCTTTTTGGATATAATTTAAAACCCAGCTTTTTAGCCACAGATCTGAATTTTTCATCCATAGAACAAAGGATTAGATCGTCAGAGATGGACTTTCGGATATGTAATGCTGTGGCAAGATGAGTTGCATCCAAGGATTTAAGTTCTAAAACATCCTTGTTCTTTCGGATCTCTGTTCGAATATCATCATCCAGATTTTTCAAATTGATTTGAGAAATAAATTCTCCCAAAAATTTTTCCGAATCTTTGAACCAATTTTTAGGCAAATGTTTGCCTTCTTTAGAATAGGTGAAATGTAAACTTCTAAAACTTTCTATCTCAAGTAAGATAGAACCAAACTTGAGATCCGATCTGTTAAAATAATCCAAATGATCTTCGTAACCGGCCTCTGCATAAAGAATATTTAATAGAAGACTAGTATCTATATATAAGACCATTTAATCCCTGTCCGCTCGGTAAGCCTCCTTCCAAGCTGTAGAGACTTTGGTTTTCATTCCAGCATTTAACAATAAAGATTTTGGAATATTGATTCCTTTCTGATTTTTAGCAGGAATAATAGAATTAGAAGCGACTGCTTCTTCTAAATATTGTTTGGTGAGATCCGATTTTTGGTCGAATTTTTTGATCTCTGCGATAGGATGATTTCTGTCCAAAATGAGAACGGTCTCCCCGCCTCGCACAAAGTCCAGAAAACTGCTCAGATTATTTTTAAGATCTTTGATCCCTACCGCTCTCATGCCTTAATTGTAGCCACCGGAGCTACCTAAGTCAAGCCCTTTTGGCCAATTTCCTTACTTTCCGATCGCCTTTTCTAAAGTATTCCAAGCAAGTGTCGCACATTTAATACGTGCCGGAATCTTCTTTACCGCTTCCATAGATTCTAGATCTTCATAGTCCTCCGAAAAATTCGGGAGCTTATCTTCTAAAAGCATTCCTTTAAATTCATGTATAAGTGATTTTGCTTCTGAGATTGTCTTACCGTAAAGGCTATCGGTCAGCATAGAAGCGGAAGCTTGAGAGATAGAACAACCCTTCCCAACAAAACTGATCTCAGAGATAATATCTCCGTTCAATTTTAGGAATAGTTCTACTTCGTCACCACAGAGAGGATTGACCCCTTCTTGATGGAGATCGGAGTGTTCCATCTTTCCATGATGTCTTGGATTTTGGTAATGATCGAGTAGTACTTCTTGGTAAAGACTATCGCTTAAGGACACGGCCGAAAATCTCCTTCACTTTCTTTAGACCTACCAAAAGAGAATCTACGTCTTCTTTGGTATTATAAAGATAGAAAGAAGCGCGGCAGGTGCCTGCGATCCCTTTGAAGTCCATAAACGGTTGGGCGCAATGATGTCCCACTCGGATTGCGATCCCTTCTTCGTCCAAAATGGAACCTACGTCGTGAGGATGGACTCCAGGGAAATTGAAGGAGATCACTCCACCTCTTTTACTTAGATCGTTTGTTCCATAAAGTTCCAAACCACCGAAATCTTCTAATCGATCTAAAGCATATTGTAGGAGCTCCAACTCGTGGTTTCTGATTTCCTGCATTCCTATAGATTCCAAATATTCCAGAGCAGCTCCAAATCCGATGACTCCGGAAATATTCGGGGTTCCGGCTTCTAATCTCGCAGGAAGATCCGCGTAAGTAGATTTATCCTTCCAGACCTTGGAGATCATATCTCCCCCTCCCATCCAAGGAGGCATCGTATCTAAGATCTCTTCCTTAGCATAAAGGATCCCAACACCGGTTGGTCCAAGCATCTTATGAGCTGAAAATGCATAAAAATCAAAATCTTCTTTTTGAACGTTTGTAGGAAGATGACAGATCCCTTGAGCACCGTCTATCAGCACTTTTGCTCCGACTTCTCTTGCTCTACGAACGATCGCGGAAAGATCATGAATAGTTCCTGTTACATTGGACATCTGAGCAAGAGCGACTAACTTTACTCTTTCGGTAATGATTTCGTCTAGATTACTAAGATCCAGAGTTGAATCTTGGTTGAGAGGAATAAATTTTAGGACTGCTTGTTTTTCCTGAGCCAACATCTGCCAAGGAACCAAATTAGAATGGTGCTCTAATTCGGTGAGAACGATCTCATCACCTTCGTGGATATTGGTGCGTCCCCAAGACTGCGCGACTAAGTTAATGGATTCGGTAGTATTACGAGTAAATATAACTACTTTAGCGCAAGCAGCTCCAATGAATCGGGAAGTTTTAATACGAGCCATCTCATATTTTTCGGTGGCCTTTTGGGAAAGATAATACACTCCACGGTGAATGTTCGCATTCTCCGCTTCATAATATTTACGAATAGTATCTATAACAGATTTAGGCTTTTGAGAACTGGCGGCGCTATCCAGAAACACCAAGGGCTTGCCATTCATCTGAGTAGATAGAATCGGAAAATCTCCGCGTATCTTTTCGAGATCAAAACTCAAAGCTTCTGTTCTCCTCGGTTTCCCATGTCAATCCTCTAACTCTACTTCGACTTCGTCACCCACGATTCTAGTCTTATAGACTGGCAAATCTTCTACCGCAGGCATACAAAGTACCTTTCCGGTGCGGATATTAAACTTTGCGGAATGTCTTGGACAAACAATTACGTCCCCTTCCAAATCTCCTGTCGAAATATCCTCACCATCATGGGTGCAAATATCCGCGAATGCACAGACTTCGTCCCCCAGTCTAGTCAATCCTACCCTGTGGTAACGGGTTTCTGCAACGAATACCTCTCCTTCTTTCAGATCGGAAAGTTTCGCTAGTTTCTGAAATTCGCCCATTACTCGCCCAACATCCTAGATTCTATCATAGAAGATAATTCTTCGCGAACTGTTTCAGAAGGAAATTCTCGGACAACTTCGTTCAAAAAACCTTCTACGATCATTTTGCGAGCTTCTTCTTCCGAGATACCTCGGGACGCTAAGTAGAATAATTGCTCTTCGTCTATTTCTCCGACTGTGGCACCGTGTTCACATTTTACACTGTCAGCGAATACTTCTAATTTAGGAATAGATTCTGCTCTTGCAGTTCTGTCCAGGAGAAGGTTATTATTAATCTGGATCGCACCCACATCTTTACAATGAGAAGGTATATGAAGGTTCCCTGTAAAAACATGATGTGCCTTCTCTCTTACGACTGTGCGATACAAAATAGAACTTTGCGCATGGCTTTCAGAATGAAGAATGCGAACTTCCGTGTCTTGGAATTCTCTCGCTTTTAAAGGAGAAAGTCCCACATAACGTGTCCAACACCCTTTGCCGGCGACATTCGTATCATAGAATGATTTACCCTTATATCCGCCCCAAGAAGCAAGAGTCGCATGAAATTTGGAATCCTTCTCTTGAACTCCGTAAGTAGCTCTAAAATGAAAAGTAGAATCCCCCAGATTCTCCAAACTGGAATATTGAAAATCTCCATTAGGAGGAGTAAGAAGAACGGTGACTCCACTCATTAAAAGCAGATCTTTCTGAGAAGGTGATTCCCATCTTTCCAGAAAATTAGATTTTGCTCCCGGAAAAGCATCTACGATCAGAAGTGGAAGAATGATATTTCCATCCTTACATTCAACTTTGATCTCAGGAAAAGAAGAATGGTCTGAACCAAGTTGTATGTAATACGCGTGAGTGAACCTGGAAAATACAAAAAGTGGAAACCATTCTTTAGAATAAAACGAAACTGCTGGTCCGACTTTCTTTAAGACTTCCGAAAGTTTTTCTGAAGGAAGATCCTGTAACTTAGTAACCTTTGCATTTCCGGAAACAGTTACGGCGGAATCAGGACAAACTTTGGTATATTCTGAAATTTTAAAATTAGAAAGACTGATCTTTCTCCACGATTCAAGAGAAGAATCAGGGAATACGGCGACGTTCAAAAGTTTTTCGGCGTTAGTACGGAATTCTGTAAGAATGAAAGGCTCCTTCTTCTCCTTGATATACTCCGAAATAGATTCCGCCAAAAGCATTCCTTTAGTTCGCTCCGTTTAGGATCCAATCGTATCCTTTTTCTTCCAATTCCAGAGCAAGTTCTCTTCCGCCTGTTTTGAGGATCTTACCTTGCGCAAAAACATGAACGAAATCAGGAGTTACGTAGTTCAACATTCTTTGGTAATGTGTGATCAGGAGTATGGATCTTTCTGCTGATTTGTTTTTAGTGATCCCTTCGCTTATAATTCTAAGTGCGTCTATGTCCAAACCTGAATCAGTCTCGTCCAGAACTGAAAGTTTAGGTTTGAGAAGAGTCATTTGAAGGATCTCGTTCCTTTTTTTCTCGCCGCCGGAGAATCCGTCATTCACGTATCTTCCGATCCAAGTATCAGGAACTTCTAATAAAGCAGTGGCCTCTTTAAGTTCTTTGCGGAATTCTTTTACAGGTAAGTCCTTTCCTCGAACTGATTTTAAAATGGTGCGTAAAAAATTTCCGATCGTTACACCGGGGATACTAGTTGGATATTGGAAACAAAGAAAGATACCTGCTCTCGCTCTTTCATCAGTCGGTTTTTCGAGAAGGGATTCCCCTCGGAAAAATATATCCCCAGAGATCACCTTATATTTCGGGTGGCCCATGATGACATTTGATAAGGTACTTTTTCCGGAGCCATTAGGGCCCATGATGGCATGGACTTCTCCCTCGCTGATAGTGAGGTCGACTCCCTTTAGGATTTCCTGAACTTCACCGGATTCGGTTTCCACTCCGGCGCGAAGATTCGAAATTTTTAGTAGTTCCGCCACGTATAGGACCCCTGCCTAGGACTATGTTTTTATGCCTGAGGCGGAGATCAATAGGAAAGATGTTTGGAAGGAGCCGGACTTCAGTAGGATTCCCAGTCTAGGCGGAGAATGAGAACGTAATTCTCGCCCAGATTCAGGGTGAATAAGACATATTGGCGTTTGGTTTCTATATCATGGAAAGGTTCAGTAAATCCGGAAACTCGGCTAGAATGATAGGTTTCTGCCTTATGACGGATGAAGAAAGGTTTCCAAGCATAATTATTTCCGACCTCGGTAAGTAATCTTGTCCAAGGAAGATCGTATGCCTCTCTTTTGAAAGTAGGAGTTACCTGATAACCATGCATATCGGTGACCAGAACAGATGTAGTCTCTAGAGGAAGTTTATCCAGAATACTACTCAATGCTTCCGTCATCTTCTCTTCCGAAGAAGTCTCCAGATCTTTGAATAAGTTCACAAACTGATCCAAAAAGGATTGTTCTTTTCTGAGATTTTCCAGGATCTCTAAGAATCTAAGTCCGGAGAATTTTTCGAGAGAAGTTTTGAGAGTTTTATTAAAACGTTTTTTGTCCTGAAAGTCAAGAGCAGGACGAGAGAAATAAAAACCCTGAAGAAGATTGGCTCCCATGGATAGAGCAAGGTATAATTCTTCTTCGTTTTCCACACCTTCAAATAGAAGTTGAGAACCGAGCCTTTGGGACATTTCTGAGATCGCAGACAAAACGTTTTTGAAAGAGCGCCTGTTCAGGCTCTCTCTCATAATTTTTATGTCCACTTTCATAATATCAGGGTGGATGTAACCGATCCTTTCCAAATTGGAAAAACCGACTCCAAGATCGTCGACAGCGATCTTGATCCCTCTTTCTCTAAAAAGGCTTACTATATATAAAAGTTTTTCAATATTCCCTTCGAACTTATCTTCTGTGATCTCTAAAACTATATCGTTCGGGTTAATATCATACTTATCTATGAGGTGAAGAATATGCAGTCGTTTGATATCCAACACTTCTCCTGTGTAGACCATGGAGAGAAAATTAGGCATCATGTTTAGAAAAATTTTAGTCTTGAGACCAGTTTCCTTCACATGTTTGATCGCTTTTTCACGAATGATGCGATCAATATGAACTAGACGGACAGTATCGGTATCCGGATTATGAAAATGATAACCTAAAGAATGATACTTATTGGATTCGGGAGAAAAGACTCTGCCTAAAACCTCGTAACCTATAATATTACGATTTCCGACGTCTAAGATCGGCTGGTAATGAGGGGTATAATAACCTTCTCCCAGAGATAGAATTTGTTGTGACTCGTATTCGGCGAGCATGCAGATTCCCTCACTACTAGAATCCAGTTGAAGAATACACACAAGCATATTTCCCTGAAACGGCGTTAGGAATGAAGACGAAAGCTTGGAAAATTCCCCTTTTTTTCTTATTCTTTTCCTACATTATGGCAAATTATTTGTTTTCTTTTGTTACAAAGACCCGTCTTAGACGGGTTTTTCCATGAGAGAAAATAGGCGACTAATTGCCATTAGATGAACAACCTATGAAAGAACATTTAGGCTCCATTCTTCATCCTTCCACATTAGAACCTTTATTTGGAAAATATTTTGGTCCGGTCCAGATCGATAATTCCAAAGAATACAGCGCAGGACTTTTTTCCAAATTCAGATCCGTGGACTCTGTGCTCGTGGATATACTGGGTGAAAAAATCTTTTTAGAACTCAGGATCTACGCAACCAGATTTAAATCAGGCGCAAATCTTCTGCTCTGGAATAGAGAGACTGGAAATCTCCAAGAGATCTCACTTTTAGAGAGTGGGACTTCTTCCTTTATCCACCAAGGAAGTTTTAAGAACGGTTATTGGAGTTTTACTAAATCAGACAAAAGATTTAATTTCAGATTGGATGATAATATTCGCCAAGGTTATACTCATTCTGCCATCTGGGAAAAAAATCTGAACTTCCAATTGGATGCACTTGCTTATACTGGAGATAAGAATAAAGGGAGCTGGTTCACTCAAATTTCTCCTTCCGGCAAAGATTGGGTCTTTAAAAATCATTCTCCTGATTTAAGAGTAGAAGGTCAGCTCTCCTGGAACGACCTATCTGTTTCTTTGGAAAACGGACTTTTATCTTATACTGTCGGAAAAGGTTACAGTCCGGAAGCGTTCCCTTTGGAAAACCGGATCTATCTGAATGTTTCTGCAAAGAAGAAGGTTCAGCTCTATTTGGAAGATGAGATCATAGCCTGGACAATTGGAGAAGTTTCGGATCTAGGAAATGCTGTTTGGTCAGGAAACGGAAAACGTAAGATCGTCCAAGATCAAAATTCCAAATTGGAATTGGAGTTAGAACCTGAGATTGAGGCAAGCTTCTCCCGGCCCAAAAATCTTGGATCTGAAAAATTTATAAAAACATTATATACGGTTTCAGGATGGATCAAGACCAAATCCAAAAAGGAAAAGGTCTCCAACGGAATCGCGATTTTAGAAAAAATCCAGAATTAAGAAGCGATCAAAAGATCTAAAACGGTTTTACCGTCCATTTCTCCGGTGATCGGATTCATCGCTCTTTCAGGGTGAGGCATCATACCAGCCACTTTGAAATCAGGAGAACAGATCCCAGCGATATCATCCAAACTTCCATTCGGATTGTCACCAGCATACAGGAATAAAATGCGACCTTCGTCTTTCAGTTGCTTGCGGATCTCAGCGGAAGCGAAATAACATCCATCTCCATGAGCCACAGGAACTCTTAAGATCTTATCGTCAGCTAAACTACCGCTGATCTTATTTGAGTTAGAAGCTTTTTTAAGACCGATGGTCCTACAAACATACTTTAGATTTCTGTTACGTATCAATGCACCAGGAAGATAACCGGCTTCCGCTAAAATTTGGAATCCATTGCAGATCCCGAATAGTTTTCCACCGCGATCGGTATGTTCTTTTACCGATTTCATTACCGGAGAAAAAGGAGCCATTGCTCCGGATCTCAAATAATCTCCGTAGGAAAATCCTCCGGGAAGAATGACCAGATCGTATTTTTCGGAGAATTGGTCTTTATGCCAGACCTTGTCCACTTTCGCGGAATAGAATTCGGAAAGAACTCTTACGATATCATTATCACAATTAGAGCCTGGAAAAGTGACTACCGCAGCTTTCATTCAGTTATAATCTCCGAACGATAAGTTTCAATCACATGATTTACTAAAAGTTTTTCGCAAAGATTAGCCACAGTCTTCTTTGCAGTTTCAAGATCCGGAGAATCCAATTTGACCTCGATGTATTTTCCGACTCTTACGTCTTGGACTGATTTTTCGCCCAGTTCTTGCAGAGTGGATTTTACAGTGTTCCCTTGAGGATCGAGAACTGATTCTTTTAGAGTTACGTTGATTCTTGCGATAAACATTTTAATAGTCGGTCCTGTATTTCCTTATATGCCGCTTGCAATTCCACAATCAAACTCTCCGGCAGATCCGGAGGTGGCGGAACTTTATTCCAACCGGACTTTTCCAGATAATTCCGTAAGATCTGTTTGTCCATGCTGGGCGGAGTGGTCCCGATAACATAGACACTTTCAGCCCAATACCTGGAAGAATCGGGAGTCAAAATCTCATCGATCAAGATGACCTTATCTTCCCAAATTCCGAATTCGAACTTGGTATCGCAGAGCAAAATCCCGGCCCCTGCTACCAGTTCAGCCGCCCTGGTATAGAGGGAAATCGATTTTTCCTTCAAAATAGAGAAGAGTTCGGATCCTATCTCGTTTTTCATTCTCTCTTCAGAGATGTTCTCATCATGCCCTGTATCGTTTTTGATCGCAGGAGTAAAACTTGGCTCAGCCAGTTTTTGGGACTCTTTCAAACCGGGAGGAAGTTTTTTAAAAGCAAGTGTGCCGTCTTGTTTGTATTCTTTCCAACCGGAACCGGAAAGATAACCGCGGACCACACATTCGAAGTCGATCCGCTTACATTTTTTTACAAGAACAGAACGATCCTTTAAGTCCGGATGATCTTTGAATGGAGAAGGGAATTTAGAGACATCAGTCTCTATGATATGATTCGGAATATCCTTAAAGTAGGAGAACCATTCTGCGGAGATCTTGTTTAAAACTTTTCCTTTGCCTGGAACGATCTGACGGAATACCACATCGAATGCTGAGATCCTATCCGTAGAAGATAATATCAGGGAATTTCCTAAATCGTATACGTCTCTGACTTTGCCAATATAAGAAGGTTTTGGGAGTTCGCTCATCCTTGGATAACCATGAGAGCGATATCATCGTCGTGGGTCATATTCCCCGAATGTGCCAATATTCTTTCCAAAGAGAAATTTAGAATATCTTCTTTGGATTCCACGGCCTCTTTCAGGATCTTCTTCAGACTTTCTTCGCCCAAAATATTATAGTTCTCATCCGTTATTTCAGTGGCCCCGTCCGTGTAAAGTAATAGAGAAACGCCTTTTTCTAAGACTACAGATCTAAATTCGTCTTCTGTCCCAAGTTCTATCGGAATGATAAGAGGTCCCATGCCGGGCAATTCTTCGACGTTACCGTTATTGTACAATAGAGGAGGAGGATGTCCTCCGTTGGCATATTCAAAATTGCCTTTTTTATCTAGGATACCATAGAAGAAGGTGATGGAAAAATCTTCCGGTAGGATCTTCTCCAATTGTTGGCGAAGAGTTTTGACTTTTTCTATAAGAGTATTACTTCTTCCTAAATTGGAAACTTGCATCTTTACCATCGCAGAAAGAAGCGCTGCGGAAGGACCATGCCCGGAACAATCTGCAATAAACACATGGAGTTTATCTTCCTCTATCCACGCGTCTATAAAGTCGCCGCCGATCTGCATAAGAGGATGAAAGACTGAATTCACACTAAAGCCGTTCCACTCCAATTGTTTTTCGGGAACGAGTTCTTGCTGAACCCTTCTTGCCATCACCAATTCTTTTTCGTACTTTTTCTTTTGGTGTAAAAGTTCGTCCTGAAGATTTTTGATCCGGATAAATGCTCTGATCTTTGCGACCAATTCTTTCGGCTGGAAAGGTTTGTGGAGAAAGTCATCTCCTCCGTGAGCAATTGCCTCATCGAATCCTAACTCTCTATTATAAGCTGTGATAAATAAAATAGGAAGAAGGTTAAATCTGTCTATTTCTCTAAGTTCCTTACAGAAGGAAAATCCGTCCTGGCCGGGCATACTAACATCTAAAAGAAGCACATCGACTTGGTTGGTCGCGAGAAGTGTGCGTGCCTCTTCCGTATTCATCGCAGTTAAAACCTGAAAACCAAGAGGTTTTAATGTGTGAACTAAAAGTTTGAGATTGATATCCGAATCGTCAACCGCAAGGATAGAATAGTCGGAATAATTCAATTGGCTCTCTTGCTTCTCTCTATCCACGATCCGTTCCTATGTTCCTATCATTACAAAATTCGTATTTTATAAAATTGAGTGAATTTTTCAATCCAACAATTCTTCTCTCACCGCTTTGATCTTATCCAAACGATAGACTATTCGGTATAAGATCAAAAAAAGTAGGTGATAGGCCAAAATCCCTAGCCAAAAAGAGATCCTCATATCCGGGTCCATTCCCTTTTTCCCCAATACTGAGGAAGGGTGATTTCCAGGGTTGTCCATCCAACGAATTGCCCCCCAGGTTAAGAGTGCATTCACGCTGCAAAACAGACTTAAAAAAGCTGAGAAGATATACTTCTTAGTTTGGTCCAGTACTAAGAACCGCAATAGAAAGTAAGCCACAAGGCTAAGTACCAAAACAAAAAAAGAATTCAGACGAGCATCAGTCGTGTCCCAAGGAGTTCCCCAAGCCAAGTACGCCCAGATCGGTCCTGAAAATAAAACACCAATCGCAAATAGAAGAGAGATCTTATTTGCCGAAAGCGAAAGTGTATCCCAGATCCTGTCCTTAGTCACCAGATACGCAACCGCGCAGATGGAAGAAATTCCGGGACCATACAAGGCCACCCATGCAACAGGCACATGGAAATAAAAAATCCTATGAGAGATCCCCTGCTCTAAGATCACATTCGGGTAATACAAACTTAAGAGCACTGCAAACGGAAAAATCGATAAAAACAAAAGAGCGAGTATCCAGTCCCAGGCGGGATGCAGGAGGCGAATATTCATACGCTTGGAAGTGTGCAGGTATCCGCAAATTGTATCAAGAAGAATCCTATTCGTCGGAAGTCATTTCTACCAGAAGTGCACCCATGGAACCGTAAAAAAAAGAGAATGCCAAGATCAGACAAAAAGAACCCACCAAGGCGGAAAAAGGTTGGGAGATAAATTTTCTCTCAGCTTCCATTCCATATAAAAATACCGGAATAGAAAGAGGCACTAGAAGTAACGGAAGAAGTATCTCTTTCAAGCGAGAAGACAAACTAATATGAGAAAGACAAACTCCTAAAAAGGAAAGGCATAGTAGACCGGGAAAGAAGAATACGATCTGTCTTCCGAATTCGTTTATATCCGCGGGGAATGCGGAGAACATCAGGGCAAAAAGTCCCATAAGATAGATGGCGGACGCAGACAATGCGATAAATACTAAAATCGATTTAGAAAAATATAAAATCCAAGGAGAAATAAAAAGTCTGCTCGCGGTTCCACCACCCGCTTCTCTCTCTTCCCAGGTGAACTGACCGACTAATACGAATGATGCGACAAATAAAATGGCCCACTTTAATCCAATGAGTGCGATCAGATCAATTTTGCCGTTCCTTTCCAAAGCATAATGGAATAAAAACACCATCGCAGAAACTAAAACGAGTAATGATAATATTCCATTACTCGCTTTCCCTAATAGACGGAACTCCTTTCGGATGAGAGCTAAGATCGCTTTCATTTCGAATTTTCTCCCAATTCCAAAAGTCTGGACTTGGCATTCAAAGTAAAGTTAGGATCGTGAGTCACCATGATGATAGAAGAAGAATCAAGAACATTCTCTAAAACGGATCTTGCCTTGGATTCTCCCTCGCTATCCAAGGCAGTTAATGGCTCATCTAAAAGATAAAGATCCACGTTAGGCAAAAGAGCACGAACTAATGCGGCCTTCTGCTTCATTCCACGCGAAAAAGAAGAAACAGGGTCCTTTCTTCTTTGCCAAAGACGAAAATCTTTTAACCAAGAAATGATCTGATCTTCCGGTCTACAATCTCCCGCAATCCCTTTGAAATATTCTAAATTTTCTTCCAAACTTAAAGTGGTATATAAACCCAAATCGTGACCCAAGTATGAAAGTTTAGCGGATTTGGAAGAAGGGAATTTGATCTGGCCCTTGAATTTATCGTGTTGCAGAATGGACTTAAGCAATGTAGTCTTTCCGGAACCGTTCATTCCTCTCACAAATAAAACTTCGTTCGGAAAAACGGAGAAGGAAACGTTCTTTAAAACCGATTTTCGTCCGATATTGTACGATAGGTTAGAACATTCCAATACTGGAATCGATGTTTGTAATGGGACCAATGAGGACAATTTCCCTTTTAAAAGAGTATTTACAAGGCTTAAATTTTGCCAAGTCACTCTGCATATTCTTATTATTGATCTTTCCCAATATAACATTTGCACAATTCAAGATAGGAGACTCCGAATACGCAGGTATACTTTGGGGTGAGAATGATTTTCTAGATCCTGAGTTTTATCAAGACGGAAGTCTGGCCAGATCGGAGCAGGACTTTATAGTAGCAGCAGGCAGACATTGGAAAGGTGCACCTACCCCGTCCAAAGCAAGTTTTGAATACGAAGGAAAACAGATCACAAACTGCGGAATCTTCAATAATGAAGCAGTAGGATTATTACAATCTGCGGATCCTAAAAAAAGAGAGAAGGCAATTTCCATGTTGGAAGCAGGAATGAGATTCGATCCTTCCTTCTTCGCTTTTAGATATAATTTAGGAAGAGCCTATCATATAGAAAAAAAATACCAAAAAGCGATCTTTCAGTATGAATACGCAATCGCAGAAGTCCCTAAGTATTATAGAACTTATATGCACTTGGGAGTTCTTTACGAACTTCTAAATGAACAAATACAAGCAGTCATATATTATAAAAAAGCAGTCGAGCTGAATCAATTCCAAACTGAGGCGTTAGTCCTTCTCGCGGAACATTATATCAAAACGGATCTAAAGAATAGAGCCCAGATTTATATTAAAAAAGCATTAACCATAGACCAGAATAGTCCGGACGCCAAGCTGGGACTAGCACGTTTGGAGATTATGGGCGGCAGAGATTACTACGCTTACAAGATCTTCAGAAATACGGATCTGTACGACGACCAAGGGAAGAAGAGACCTTATAATAAGAAATTCCATTTTTATTTTGCGGAGACCGCGAGTAAGATAGGCGATTATGTCACGGCTGCAAAAGAATATGAGGAGTTATTAAAATTCCCCAATGACCCTTTCTTTACTGAATTCTCGCTAAAAATTATAGAAAGAAGAAGGGACCTGGCAAAAAGATTCGCAGAGATCAAGGCCGCTGACGAGGATGCGGAGAAGGAAGGCCAATAGCCCAAACCCGAAAAAGACTTGGCAAACGAAAAGAATCCGTCCAATCTTGAGACGGAGGATCCAATGAAAAACCAAACCAGGCTTTTCGCTTTGGCGACCCTCTTCTTCTTCGTTCCACTATTGGCCCAACAGAAACAAAAGGTCAACGAGGCGGACGTATTTCAGGACGAGACAAGCGAGTACACTAAGTCTCTTAAAAAAATCATCGTAGGTCTGGAAACAACGATCAACGAAAGATTAAAAGACTTAGAGCGCAAACACGATATACTCGTGGTCCTGATGCCGAAGTATGAGAAACGCCAAACCATTGTCACGGAAGACATTCCTTTCCAAGTTCAGGATGGGTACGAAAGCAATTTGTTTAAGTACATCACATTCCAGTTCAACAGCGGAAAGGTATCCGATATCACTTTAGCATCCGAAAGTAAAAGGATCTATTACGAAGTGATGTTCGAGAATAAAAAAATAGTCTTCAAACCGACAGATTTAAAATCGAGCGAGGTAACTCACGAAGTTTTTGAAAAAACGGAAGTGACCAGACTCAACGAGATGTCTCTCGAAAACCAGATCAAAGCTCTCAGATTGTTAGAAGCAAGTCTTCGTTCTTCCATTTATCGGATAGACATTCTATTAGCTTTGTACAAGGACAAAAAAGACCGCAAAAACTTATATCATATAGAGTTCTAAAAAACTCTTTCGATCTAGTTTTGTTGAAACCCTGAGGTGTTATTGCCTTGGGGTTTTTTATTTGAAGAAGGTCTTTCTCAATTCGCGGGTGCGGCCGATGATGAATTCAATTCTTCCATCTCCACAATACGAGAGCAGAATTTATTCGCAGATTTTATATTATGGGTTACCCAAAGAATGGTAACTCCTTCTTTCTGATTCAGATCGGAAAGAGCCTGCAAAACCTGATGATTCAAGATTGGATCTAAAGCGGAAGTCGCTTCATCTAAACATAAAATTTTAGGGCGGCAAAGCAGCGCGCGAAGAAGAGAAAATCTCTGGAGTTCTCCTCCTGAAAAAAAAGAAGGAAGGCGATTTCTATCTTTACCTTCAAGTCCCAAGATTGGGATCCATTTTTCTAGCAAAGATCCGTACAAGTTTTCTTCTTTGAGTAATTGTAAGGGTTCTCTTAAACTTTTTTCTAAGGTCCAAAGTGGATTAAAACCCAAAACAGGATCTTGAAAAACCGGTTGGATCCATCTGGCCGGGATATCCTTTCTAGATTTTCCAAAAATTTGAATGCTGCCTGTTTTTTTCCAAGAAGAAGGGATCGGAAGGTCTAATATTAGTCGCAAGAGTGTAGACTTTCCTGAACCGGAACGGCCCAAAATTCCGAGAAATTCTCCTGCTTCTACTTGTAGGTTCACCCCAGACAAGTAGGTTCTTTCGGGAGAAGATAGGGAAACATCTTCCAAAACGATGATCGTTTCTTTTTTCTCGGACACGGATACCGGTTTAGTGCTTGCTTAGAATTCTGACAACCAATCCCTTAAAGACATGAGTTTGAAAATTACGGAAGTAGGACCAAGAGATGGACTCCAAAATGAAAAGTCGGAGGTCCCAACAGAGGATAAATTACTTTATATCCAGAAGCTAGTCGCGGCCGGCCTAAAGCATATAGAAGCCACTTCTTTCGTAAGAAAAGAAAACATTCCTCAACTTGGAGATGCAAAAGAACTCTCCGCTTCGTTGGACCTAAAAGGGGATGTTCATTTTAGCGCGCTCACTCCCAATTTAAAAGGATACCAAGCTGCAATCTCTTCCGGATTTAAAGAAGTAGCAGTATTCACAGCCGCTTCGGAATCATTCACCAAAAAAAATATCAATCGAACCATCCAAGAATCCATAGACGGTTTTAAAGAAATTTTTGCGGAAGCAAAGAAGGATGGAGTGCTGGCAAGAGGTTATGTTTCTACAGTAATCGATTGTCCTTATGAAGGAAAAATCGATCCGAAAAAGGTTTTAGAAGTTTCTAAAATACTTTTGGACCAAGGCGCATACGAGATTTCTTTAGGAGAGACAATCGGCACTGCGGTTCCTGCAGAAGTAGACAAATTACTCAATACTCTTCTGAAAGAAATTCCTGCGGATAAATTAGCAGGACATTTTCATGATACATACGGAATGGCAATCTCCAACGTGCAAAAATCCTACGAATTAGGAATTCGATCCTTCGATTCTTCTTCAGGAGGACTAGGAGGTTGTCCTTATGCTAAAGGTGCTTCCGGAAACTTAGCCACAGAAGACTTAGTATATTATTTTCATAAATCAGGAATTCAAACAGGAATAGATCTTTCAAAATTATTGGAAGCTTCTGCATTTATGGAAGGAATCTTACAAAGAAAACTGGCTTCTCGTTCCTATATTGCATTAAAAGCAAAAGCGGCTTCTTAATTAGAAGTCGCTAAGAGCGAAATATGCCCTCTTCTCCCCTTTCCAAAGAGAAAAACCTAAAGAAAAGTTTTGATCTTTTATATAAGAACTATACCAAACCTGAATTCTTAGATTCTGATCCATTATTTTTATGTTATCTATATGATTCTCCGGAAGATAGAGAATTTGTAGGACTCCTATCCGCGTTATTCGCCTATGGGAATGTGACAGCAATCCGAGGTTTTCTTTCCAGACTTTTGGAACCGATGGGTAAACATCCAAAACAATATTTACTCAATCATGGAACCAAGATCTGGAAAAACCAATTAGGACCTTATCGTTTCCAAAAAGAGAAGGACATACTTTTGTTCTTACAAGCAATCCGATTGGCTTATTTGGAAATTGAAAAATCGGGAGAGAAATTTTTAGAATCTTGGTTTAGTCCGATCCATTCTAAAGATACAGGTTTAGAAAAAAGGATCTCAGGTTTTCAATCCAGGCTTTCAGAAATTTTAAGCCACTTAGATCCGGGTTGGAAATCCTACGGACTTTGTTTTTTGATCGGACTCGGAAATCCTAAATCTGCACATAAACGTTATTGTATGTTCTTAAGATGGATGGTCCGTAAAGAAGAACCTGATCTGGGGTTATATAAACAGATTAAAACCTCAGAGTTATTATTTCCTTTAGATACTCACATCAATCGTCTTTCTAATATTTTAGGAATTACGGAAAGAAGAACTTCTGATCTCAAAAAATCAAGAGAGGTCACCGATTATTTCCAGAAAATTTATCCGGAAGATCCTTTGAGAATGGACTTTGCTCTTTGCAGACTTGGGATCTTACGTAAATGTAAAAGTGTTTATATCGCTGAACTATGTGAGTCTTGCGATCTGAAAGAGGTTTGTAAGATTTATGGGAAAAAGAAGAAGAAGGTTGGTACCGCCACGGAGAATTGAACTCCGGTTACCAGGATGAAAACCTGGTGTCCTAACCACTAGACGATGGCGGCGTTTAATTAGTTCAGCTTGAGTCGTTTGGGATTCGAACCCAAGACCCTCTCATTAAAAGTGAGATGCTCTACCAGCTGAGCTAACGACTCGAACGTAAGAACACGATATTTTTCGGCCCTCTCTGGTCAAACGAATTTCATATAGTTTTTTACTAGTTTGGAGAAGTTTCCAAACATAAAAACTTTCGTTCGAATTAGAATCCGGAAGCGATCGTGTCCTTTCTGTCAGGTCCTGTAGAGATCAGATCAATGCGAACACCTATCAGTTTTTCCAAGGCACGGATATAATCCTTACAAGCAGAAGGAAGTTTATCGAATTCTCCGATGCCGGTGATGTCTGTCTTCCAACCAGGGAATTCTTCGTAGATCACCTTTACTTGATCCAACCCTTGAGAAGGGAAACAATCCAGTTTTTTGCCATTTCTTTCGTAAGCAACTGCCACAGGAATTTTATCATAAGCAGAAAGAACATCTATTTTAGTAAGTGCAATGGATGTAAGTCCGTTGATACGAACTGCATGTCTCAGAACTTCCGTATCGAACCAACCGCAACGTCTTGGTCTTCCGGTGGTAGCGCCGTATTCTGCACCTAGGGTCCTAAGTCTTTCCCCTTCTTCTCCATGAAGTTCCGTAGGAAATGGACCTTCTCCTACTCTTGTGGTATAAGCCTTTGTGATCCCAATTACACTTTTTAAATGATGGAATGCGATCCCGGATCCAATGAACGCTCCGCCCGTAGTAGGATTGGAACTAGTTACATAAGGATAAGTACCAAAATCGACATCCAGTCCGGTTCCTTGCGCACCTTCTAACAGGACTTTTTTACCTGCTTTTAATTGGGATTCCAAGTAATATGGAGTATTGATGATATTCTTTTGGATCTTAGAATAAAATTTCTTTACGTTCTCTAAAATTTCTTTAGCAGAGAGTTCTTCTCCGTCGTAGAGTTTTACGAGTTCCCTGTTTTTTTCATCGACTAGATGCTGGAGCCTTGTCTCGAAATCACTCTCTCTAAGATCTCCGACTCTAAGGCCGATCCTCATCATCTTGTCTGCGTAACAGATTCCGATCCCTTTTTTAGTGGTTCCAATCTTACGATCAGGAGTGCAGGAACTTTCTCTAGCGGAATCTATGAGCCCATGGAAAGGGAAAAGAAGATGGCATGCATCACTGATCAGAAGTTTTTCATATACAGGAAATCCTTCTGCTTGTAGTTTATCGCATTCTTCTATAAAGAATGTCGGATCTAAAACAACTCCGTTACCGATCACACAAACGGTTTGGTCGTAAATGATCCCGGATGGCACCAAATGAAAAACGTATTTTTTGCCATGAACCACCACTGTATGTCCAGCATTGGCTCCGCCCTGGTAACGTACTATGATATCCGTATCTTTGGAAAGGTAATCGATTACTTTTGCTTTCCCTTCGTCACCCCATTGGGTTCCGACCACTAATGTTGCGGGCATGGATTATTCCTTAATTCCTGTTTCTATTGTATCTGACAGATTGTATTTATATGATTTCAATTTTTGCATTTTACAGAATGTATTTAGATATTCTATGATCCGCTGACTTATTATTGTCCACAATATCCTCTAAGACCATTTCCAATGCGTCTACATTGATCGCAAATCCGCAGGCGTCTTTTTGGGTTCCGGAGAATAGCTCATACAGATGATCGTAAGCTCCTCCGGTTAGAACTGGTTCTGAACTTCCAGACACGTACCCTTGGAAAACAAATCCGGTATAATATTCCAAATCTGGAATAAGTGTATAGTCCGAACAAAATTCCAAACCAGGAGTTTTACCAAGAGAATCTATAATTTCTCCTGTTTCAGAGATGATCTTTTGGAAAGAATTAGAAAGTCCTAAAGAAGCAAATTTTTTACCTAGATCTTCTTTATGAGAAACAAATCCCAAACATAAAGATTCTAAAACTGGGAAAATCCTAGAAGCATTCCTAGTTTCCAGAAAACGGCGGATCTCAGGAAGATTCTTCCTATATAATAAAAACGACAATTGCCTTTTTTCGGATCTGGAAAGTTCCAAGGACTCCAGAACAGAATGAAAGACTCCCACGTTACCAAGAACAACAGTCAATGGCGAACGCAGTTTAATTCCGGAGAATAAACCCGAAATCTCTTTCAAAATTCCTAAAATAGCCGGAGCGCCCGAACCACCTATATGCTCTGCGCCTACTTGCAGGATCTCTTTTCTAGATCCGCTCTTTCTACCATAGTCTCTGAAAATTTTTCCCTGATAGAAGATACGTTGGTTTTCTTTGCGGTGCGCAAAACCGGCCATACCTTTTACCGCCTGAACAGTCAAATCTGCGCTAGGGGAGATCTCATTTCCGTCCGAATCCCTGAATCTATATAATGCAGAGGAGTCTTCTGCCGACATGGTGAGCAAAAAAGAAGAAGAATAATCAAAAGAAGGTAAAAATACCTCAGAGTATTTGAATTCTTGGAGCTTGGAACCGAGGGAATTTAGAAGTTCCCTTCTTTCCGAACTCTCGTTCGGTCCAAAAAAATGAAATCCATCCGGGATCCATTTTTTCTCGCTAAACTCTGGAGGATTATGTGTCATCTGTTCTTTACGAAAAGCCCCAGAGAACAGTTCCTTTTGACTAGGGTAGAATTCAAATCGTTTTTCCCAAAAAATAGAATGACAATAAGCCTTCCAAGGATAGAAAGTATTCTCCGGAAATCGCGTATCGAACCTTAAAGTTCGAGCTCTAAGCACCGAAACCAGATTAACCGCAAGACCTTAAACAGAGACGTAGCATGGCAGAAAAAGAACAATCCGTCGGAAGATGGCAGAAGGAATTCTTCGAGAACATTCACCTATTCAAAAGATCAGGGATGAGCGAAGAAGAAGCTAAAAAGATACTTCAGAAATTTCTTTATCTTTGTTCCGTAACTCCAATGCCTCCGGTCATGGATGTTTTCAAGGATCCATCTTCGTTAGAAAGGATCGGTGTATACACTCCTCCCGAAAAGAAGGCTCGGGAATTCATGATCGAATTCCTTTCTCCCATCATGAAATTTTTTACGGTAGAAGGGATCGAAAACCTAGCCGCAGTAAAGCCTCTGATCGGAAAATACCCTGTTACATTGATTTCCAACCACCTCAGTCATTTGGACGCTCCCGCGATCTTCCAACTTTTATATCATGCTTCTCCGGAAGGTAGAGAAGTAGCCGAACAACTGGTGTTCATCGCAGGACGTTTGGCCTACGAACCTGATTTTACTAGACTTGGATTGTATATGTTCGGAACTCTTTTGGTCTGCTCCAAGAGAGATATGGCGGATAACCCAAGTCTTTCAGATGTGATGACCAAAATTAATATGAGGGCATTCCGGCATTCTCAAAAACTACAACAAGAAGGTAAGATCGCCGCAATCTTCCCCGAAGGAACCAGATCCAGAGACGGAAGGTTAATGCCTTTTGTGGATACAGTTTATCACTATGTTGCGAATAAAGTAATTCTTCCAATCTCATTGGAGAAGACCGACAAAATCCTTCCTACCACAAGTTTACTTTTTAACCAAGTGGCAGGAAAACTCACCATCGGCAAACCAGTGTTAGTCGGAGAATTATCTAAAAAGGAAATGGCTCATTTCCCTAAAGATGTCGAACATCTTCCATTCCCGGAACATGGGGACAAAAAACAATTCCTGATCGATAACTTGGCACTGCTTGTAGGACAGAATCTGAATAAACACCAACACGGTATTTACAGGAACTTGTATAACGCGGATGCTAGGGACGAAAACAAACTTATCAAGGTGCCAAAAGAACCTAAAGAGAAGGTTGTGGTAATCGGGAATAGTAGTATGGGAATTGCCATCGCAACCGTACTTGCCAATAAAGATGTTAATGTTTTCGTTTACCATCCTGATAAAGAATACACTTCTCAATCTAATACGGAAAGAAGAGATCTCAGGACTTATTCTCTATACAAACTTCCTCCGAATATGGTATTCACTTCCGATCCGGAGGAATTAAAAACTGCGACCTTATTTATCCAAGGAACCAACCCTTGGGAATTGCATACGATCTATCCTGATCTGCAACCTTATCTTTCTAAGAACAAGGCTCCATTCTTCAATATCATCAAAGGTTTTACGAGCGCAGGTTTGATCCTGGATGATCTACAACATGGATTAGGATTAGAAGACGATAGGATTGGAGTGATCTCCGGTGCTTGTTATCCTGACCAGATCATGGAGAGAAAAATTTCAGGATTCGAGATCGCGGCAGTGAACGAAAGCCTGATCCCTCGCATTCAAAAATTATTAACTACAGGTTATATTTTCCCAAGACCTGCGATCATTCCGACTGACGTAAAAGGTGTACAGTTAGGCGGAGCACTCAAAACAATTTACGCTCTTGTAATGGGAATTGTAGAAGGTTATTTCCAACAAACTTTAGGTGGGAATGTAGACAATTCACTCTTCCATCTTTCCAATCGGTTCTTTAATGAGATGGTAAAAGTGGGAGTGAGTATGGGGGGAAAACCGGAAACATTCCAAGGTCTATCCGGACTCACCGACTTTATGTTATCTTGTTTCGGAACAGACGCAAAAGACAGAAAAACCGGTTACGATATAGCAAATGGTCAGCCTTCCGAAAAGATGTCTAACGGTTTCTACGGGCTAAAAGTAATGCCAAACCTAATGAAGATAGATCCTAACGAAGTTCCGATCATGTATGCAGCTTATGAAGTGGTCATCAATAAGAAGGATGTTCGTAAAGTTGCAGAAGCAATGGAAGAAAGACTTTCAAGAGTATGAAAAATCATCAAATTAAATTTAGTAAAATTTCCGTCTTACTCATGTTTTGGTTTATATCTTATTTTTGCAAAAAGCAAGATCCAATCCCTCTACAAATTTCATTCGGATCGAACGGGTATTTAACGGAAAATAAAATAGAATATAAACCGGAAAACCTAATGGATAAATACATTAGTCCGTATTGTGTTAAACCGGGAAACGAAAAACCTCAGTTTACTATCACCTATAATCAAGAGGTAAAGTTGGGCTTATTGCATATAATGAATGGATATGCGAAAGGAGACTTATTCGAAAAAAATAGTAGGGTAGCTAAACTGAACATTAAGTCGGATGATGGAAATTCAGTTGAGATTGTGATTCCAGATGAAAAAGAATCCTTTGTTAATTTCGGAAAAACACTAACTGGCAAAGAATTCAAATTTTTTATCGAAGATGTACATAAAGGCTCTAAATATGAGGACATATGTATTTCGGAAATAGGATTTGATAAAAATGAGTTTTCAGGAAGCATAAATTTTAATGCATACTGTAATTTTCTTAACGAAACCTTCAAACAAATAGAAATCATAGGCGTTGGCAGTAGCATATATCTTTATCCAAATGGATCTGTTGGCGGACACGGCAGCCCGGCCCAAGTTGATATCGAAAACGAGATATCGGGTAAATGGAAGTTATATAAAGACGAAAGAGGTTTGCTTAGTATAGATGTGAATTATGTATTAAGAAAAGTACAGGCTGCTAATGATGACCTTACTGTAACGAGTTCAGAAACAGTAGAGCATAAGTCGGAAAATTCATTTTCTTTGGATTTAAGTACGAATGCTAAATGTACCACGTTGGCAGATAGCACATTCGAAATTGTAGAAGAAGGTAACAGAAATAGCAGCGCTGAAATTCAACTAACCAAATAACTTCTCTTATTATTTCGACCTATAAGACGCACTGAGTAGGAAATGTTTGAATAATTCCTACTCAGTCCTCCTACAATAAAGAGAATCGGCATCAAAACTGAATTTAATCTCTGAATCAACGATCTTATCCAAAAACTTGGACTCCAATGCCCCGTCCAAATCCTTTTTAAATTCTGAAAAACTTTTAGTTTGGCCGAAACTTGCACAAACTAAACGACAGCAAATATTATCGTCCGTTTACGAAAATTTCCAGAAGTCCTTCCGACAACGCTTCGATCTCGGAGGCTCTTTCTTTCAGAAGTCGGAATGTTTTTTGTAATGCGATTTCCATTTCTTCTTTAGGAACTCCGAATGTGGTCAGCCCCAATTGAATCACAGTTGCCATCATTCTAAGCCTGTCTATCTTTCCAGAATGTACCATTTCTTCCAAAAGACTTTGGAATACTCCTCTGAATGCCAAAGTACGGATTAGGTATTCTTGCTCATCAAACTGCGGATTATATTTTTCGAATAGGATCTTGCTTCTATGAGAGCCCCGATTTCCAATCATATCCATCACACCTTGGGTCTTATATGCCGCTAAGTATGTTTCCGCTATGGTAAGTTTTTTCTGGCAAAGATAGAATTGTAATCCTACTTCCATGGCAAAAACCAAAGGAGGATCCATCTCGCCTACCAGGCGTTCGGCGGTCTCACCCGCTTCGTTGAATACTTCTCCCGCTATTGCGAGCAGTATCTCTTCCTTATTCTTGAAAAAATGATAGAGACTTCCTGTAGTGATCTCTGCTTCCTCAATGATCCTACGTATGGTTGCCTTCTCATATCCTTCGCTTACGAAAAGTTTTCGGGATACTTCTAAAATTTTAGCCCGAACTCGATTGGACTGTTCTATTCTCTTCATCTGTTGACACCCTGCCAGAACCGAGCCTGCGCATTTCGCCCCTTGTGGGATACGCTCGGTCCTTTTTATTTATTTGTATTTAAGATTGCGTAATGCGCCTTGTTAGCCTCATATAATTTTTTGAATACGGAAAAATTCCGATCATATACCGATTTATTTGCAGGATTCGGATTCCATCTTTCTTTGCTCGGTATTAAACTTTTAATCTCTTCAAAAGAATGAATTTTACCTAATCCTAATGCAGCTATCGCAGCCGCTCCGGTCGCTCCCGCATTTTGAGGATGGTCTATTGTTTCTATCGTTCTACCTGTGATATCCGCTAATATCTGGCAAATGATCGGAGAACGTGCGACTCCGCCCACAAATCGGATCGTAGAAGAAGCTGGAACTTTTGCATGAGATAATTCCAAGATCCAACGCTTATGAAAGGAAATACCTTCGATCACGGACCGGATAAGTTTTCTTTTTCCGGTATCTAAACCGATATTGAAGAACATTCCTCTTGCTGCAGGATCTTCGAATGGACAACGGTTTCCGTGTAACCAAGGAGTAAAAATGACTCCATCGCTTCCTGCAGGAGTATCCTTTATAGATTCAAATAAGAACGCGAAGAGACTTTCGTGGACTGCGTCTTCTCCTTCTGTTACATTCTTCTTTTCTAAATAAACATCTATCTCGTCCAGAGCAAGATGGTCCTTGACCCATTGCAGACATTTACCTGAAGTTTCCTGTTCTCCGAAATAATTATAATAACCTGCTCTTGCGCCTACGATAGACGCAATCCTCGCGTTGATATCCACAGTTCTTTTTTTAGTCACCGTAGAAACCCAGCCGGAAGTTCCTGCATAAATATGAGTGTCACCCTCTTCTACTGCACCTGCTCCAATCCCGATCAGAGTGGCGTCTCCGCCTCCACCGAAAACTGCAGTTCCTTCCTTTAGTCCAAGTTCTTTTGCAGCAGTTTCAGTCAAACCACCAATCAAATCCGTGGATTGTATTAGATCAGGAAGATGCTCCGGACGAACTCCGAACATTTTGCAGAGTCCTTTATGCCAACGACTTTTACCGGGACGAGAATCATATAAGAAAGTAGCGAATGCAGAATCCAAGGTCATGGTCGCTCTGCCTGTGCATCTAGTAGTCAGATAATCTTTCACATCCAGCCACTTGTGGACTCTTGCGAATTTTTCCGCTTCTTTTGTCTCGACCCATTTATATTTCCATAATGGATCTTTTACACTTCCTGCAACTGCACCTGTGATCTGTAAGGAACGAAGAAGTTTATAAGCATTCAAACCTTCTATCTTGATCCCATGCTCTATTCCTTTTTTCATTTGCTCACGGGCTCTTTGATCCATATAACTCATCGCTGGACGAACCGGTTTCAGATCCTTGTCTACTAAGACAAGACCTTGCATTTGAGAGCAGAAGGAAATCCCACGGATTTCTGCAGGATCAAGTTTGGTTTCTTTTAGAACTTGAGCGGTAGTATCTCTCATAGAATCCCACCAATCTTGAGGATCCTGTTCCACTCCTCCGCCTTCTAAAAGTGTGAGTCCGTATTCTTGGGTTGCAGAATATACAAGAGTAAGTCTGTCGCCTATTTCAAATAGGCAAGTTTTGGTCCCGGTAGTTCCTATATCGTAAGCCAAAACATAGACTTTTGATTTCATGCAGTAGATCCTCCGAAACCCAGTTGGGAATTTTACCTGATGAGTGAGCACTCACTCATCAGGAGATTGGAAAGGCCCCCAAAAAGGGCAATCATTTTTTCCCAAATGAGAAGGCGGTTATATGCGATTGGTTTTTCGTGTCAATAGAATCGCGACAGAGATGTGCAGGGCAAAAGATTATCTGCCTATGATACCTTCCGCTTCCGGTTTGAATCTATAGATATAATAAGGTCCCTTGCTTAAGATAGTGTTATCCGTTTGTAAAAACACTTCGTTTAACGCACTGCAAGTTAGATACATATACCCATCCGGAGAATAACTAAATCCATCAGGCCAACGAAAGCTTGGATCCTTGAATAATGTAGTGATCTTTTTATCAGGATCGATCAAATTTACTGCAGAATGCTCCGCATCGGTTACGTAAATGTTTCCGCTCTTATCGATGCTGATACCGTCGCTCATTGATTTTAAAGAATACTGTTCCACCTGTGCCGCGAGTTGAGCGGCAGTCAATGTAGAATCCCTTAAAACACTGGTTTTAGCGCGGTAAAGCTCACCAGAAGTGAAAGGAGCAAAGTATAGCCATTCTCTATTTTGATCTAAAGCAATGGAGTCTGCATTAAATATGATAGAAACTCCTGCTACTTGGAAAGGAGATCCATTCACCACGATCTCATTTCTTTCTCCGACTACGGAAACATGGTCTTTTAAGAGACGTCTTGCTTTTTTGTTTGAGATATCGTAAATCACTAAGCCCGGGTCCGGAATCAATGGGCTTGTATCCGTGATAAAGATCGTCTCTGTGACTGTATCGATCTGCATGTCGTTGAATAGAGAATCCTTAGGAGCGATTGAAATTGGAAATTCATACTCGTGAATGGTAGCTCCAGTCTCTATATCGAATGCATAAACCTTTGGTCTTGTGAGTCCAAGATTGCCATAATCCAGGGTCCAAAGCCGATTCTTATCATCCACTCGCACGGAAAGAACAGTATTGAAATTTTTCTGAAAGTTTTGGTTCGGAAAAGGAAGCACCTGACCGTTTTTTAATTCCGCAACCTTAATCGGAGGAGATCCTTGGGGGAAGAAGGAGAAGAAGATTCTTCCTGATGCTGAAACACTGATATTACCGGGTGGACGATCCAATTGGATCACTTTCTCCAAAGACGTATTCGGATACTTGGGTAACGTTGTTCTATCTTCTAAATTTCCTGTTTCACATTTTACGATGGTAGAAACCAATGCAAAGACTATAGCCCATTTTTTTAACATGAAATTTTCTCCACTGCCTTACATGATAAGGCAAAAAAGAAAATGGTCGTCCGCATTGTTTAAGTCGAACGTCCGAATTTAAGAAGTCGGTCCTTCTTCAAAAATCGAAACTTACAACTTTCTTATTTCTTAAAGTACTAGCATATACTATAAACTTGTGTTTAAGCAAAAAAGAACGAGATTATAGGATCGAATTACCTCTTACTTATATGCGTCTTACATTTCACAAAATCAATTATTCGCATAATATTGAGGTCGTTATAATTAGAAACTAAAATCATAAGTACTTCTTATTCCAAAATTATAATTTGCTTGGAACTAGAACATATACCTCTTATACTGTTCATTGTTACTTCCGAGCATATAGTGATGACTTCCTCGGACCTAAAGTGATGCGAATTATTATCTTTCGATATTTAAATAAAAACGGGGCTTTCTATGCGTGAAAACCAAGTAAAGGTATACGGCTACAGATGGGTTATTCTTGGTCTATACGCACTAATTACGGCGATTATCCAAATCCAGTGGCTGACTTTTGCGCCGATAGCCAGAGAGGCTAAAGTATTTTACGAGGTTTCAAGCCTTCAGATAGATCTTCTCTCCCTCATCTTTATGGGAGTATTTGTACTTATGGCGATCCCCGCTTCTTATATTATCGATACTTATGGAATTCGTATCGGAGTCGGAGTGGGCGCAGCTCTTACTGGAATTTTCTCCTTAAGCAAAGGGGTGTATGCAGATAATTTTAGCATGGTGATCGTATCTCAAATCGGCTTAGCAATTGCACAACCTTTCATCTTAAACGCAGTCACAAAAGTAAGTGTTCAGTGGTTCCCAATTACCGAAAGAGCCACCGCAGTTGCGATCGGGACCTTGGCTCAGTTTGTAGGTATTATTTTAGTAATGGCAATTACTCCTAGAATGTTAGGAGAAGTGAATCCGAATCCTCAAGAGATCCCAGGAATTCTTTTGAATTATGGATTGGTTGCTTTGGCAGGCGCTGCGTTATTTTTGGCCTTCTTCAAAGAGAAGCCTCCAACTGCTCCGGATAGAGCAAATCTGCAAGATTCCAAATTTAAAGTATTCGAAGGTTTAAAACATATCTTAAGCCAAAAGGATATGAGGAAATCCCTACTTCTGTTCTTGATCGGATTAGGAATATTTAATGCAGTCAGCACTTGTATAGACCAAATCTGCGAAACAAAACATCTGAACATGACTCAGTCCGGAGAAATTGCAGGAATGATGTTAATGTCCGGAATTATCGCAGGTATTTTTGTTCCATTAATCTCCGATAAGGTCGGCAAAAGACAACCTTTCCTTGTGATCTCTATGGCAGGTTTCTTACCTGGAATGTTATTATTTTCCTTAGCAAACGACTATACATTAGTTTTAACTGGAGCGTTCTTGATAGGATTCTTCTTGCTCGGGATCGGCGCTCCGATTGGATTCCAATACTGCGCGGAGATCACTTCGCCTGCGCCTGAATCTTCTTCCCAAGGACTTTTACTTTGGATTGGTCAGATCTCAGGTATCTTCTTTATTCTAGGGCTGAATTTTTTAGGGATCGATCTATTCTTAAAAATATTTATAGGCCTTGGAGTTTTAAACTTAGCTCTCTCCTTCTTACTGAAAGAGTCTCCTTTAATGTTAGAAGCAAAGGTACTTTCCAGAAAATAAATAAAAAAAGGTCCGTCGGAATTACTCCGACGGACGGTTTAAGGTTTGCTATTCAATGGATTAAGTCGTCTTTAGGATGCGATCCGCTTTGCAGAAATCCGTTCCAAAAATTTTCTATAGTTTGCTACTGCAGACTTCAGGAGCGAAGCGACTATAGTCCGGTTATAAAACTTAGGTTTTCGATCGGTATTAAATTTCGGGCTTCAAGAGTCTGCGAAGCAGTCTCTTATATCTTTTAGCGTTACGTCTTCCTCTGATCTGATCCCGGATCATATTCCAAATCAAAGAACCTGGCAACTTAGGTTCTTTTCCTTCTCCCATTCTTCTGAACTGAAGACGGATCGCTGACATCTTAGAAAGCGAATTTAATGCAGGGTTCGAAAGTTTAGGAATTTCTACCGAGACCTTCTCTATCTTCCCAGAAAGTAATCCGTCTACGAATGTAGGATGGAACGCGAAAGGTGCTGCGATCCCTATTAGGTCTGCTTCTTTCGAAACAATAGCTTCTTCCATTATGGATCTAGTTCTAAATCCTCCGGTGACCAATAAAGGGATCTTAGTGATTTCTTTTGCCTTTTTTGCAAAATCTAAAAAGTAAGCTTCTCTTTTATTTGTGCCAGTTCCCTGCATCGCAGGAGATTCATAATTCCCTCCTGAAATTTCCAAAAGATCCAAACCGAGAGGTTCTAACATTTTGATAACTCGGATAGAATCTTCTTCTTGAAAACCTCCGCCTTGGAAGTCGGCAGAATTTAATTTAACACCAACTCCGAAATCGGAACGAACCGATGCTTTAATACCTTTCAAAACTTCTAAAAGAAATCTGGCTCTATTCTCTAAAGGACCGCCCCATTCATCTTTTCTAATATTGCTGATCGGCGAAAGGAACTGATTTAATAAATATCCATGTGCAGAATGAACTTCTACCCCATTAAATCCTGCCTTTTCAGCTATGAGCGCAGCATCTACAAACTTTTGGATAAGTATTTTGATCTCTTCTCCGGTTAACGCTCTCGGTTCTCCAAAAACTTTAGAGAACATTCTTCCCGGTATATGCACTTTAATTGGAGAAGGAGCAACTGGTGTTTCTGAAATAAAACCGAATGTTTGTCTTCCTGGATGATTGATCTGCATCCAAATTTTGGATCCGCCAGATTGACCTATCTCGGCCCATTTTTGGACGGAAGAAAGATCTATATCCTTTCTTAAGATCACGTTACCCGGACCTGTGAGCCCATTCAGATCCACCATTACATTTCCGGTAAGAAGAAGTCCCGCGCCCGATCGAGCCCATCTTTCATAAAGTTTAAATAATCTTTGGCTAGGAAGAAATTCCTTATCCGAAAGACCTTCTTCCATAGATGCTTTAACTATTCTATTTTTGAGTATTTGGCCATTAGGAAGTTTCAGTTCGGATGCAATCCCTTCCCTAGATAATGCCTGGATCATATAATTCTCACTCAAGTTATTTCCTACCATTCGGTATTTATTGGACTGGCCCGGTCAACAAAAATTCCTACCGTTCGGTATTTATTTTTGGAGAATATGGAGAATTCGTTTGACGGACGAAGGAAAAATGGAGAAACAGAGGGCTGGAATGAAACTGAGCAAAGCTAAACCTGGTTGGAAAAAAATGCCGGAGGAGGTCCGAAAGGAATCCATCCTTCAGGCAGCTATGCAATGTTTCTTTAGCAAAGGTTTCGAAAGGACCTCTGTACAAGACATAGCGGATGCTGCCGGGCTCACAAAAGGTGGGATCTATTTCCATTTCGAAAGTAAAGAAGAGATCAGAGACACACTCATCCAAAACTTTTTGTCCTGGGAAAGATTCGGATTCGAAGAGCCTGAAGTAAAAGCACTCCCTCCTCACTTGCGCCTGGTAGAATACCTAGAAAGACTTGCGAATCGTCTGGCAGTAGAAGGAAATTGCAGCCCTCGTTTGTTTGCGGAAGCGACAGCATGCGGCGCAATGGAAAAAGAAATATTAAGCTTTTATGATTCTTTAGAAAAACTTTTTGCTAAAACGATTAAGGAATCCCAGGAAAACGGCAAGATCAAGGCAGATCTTTCTCCAGAACTTTCCGCCAGAACATTGCTTGCACTTTTTGACGGTTTACAGATCCAATCCGATATTTCTAATAAAAGAGCGTTGCAGACTGTAGGCAGAGAAGTGCTGAAAGTATTTTTTAAATCTATGTTATTCCTTCCTCAGGATAACTGTGAAATTTGAAGGATGAGTTTTGAGTGAGAGTTTTTCAAATCTTGATCGGAAGATAAATACTCACTAGTAAAAAAGCTAAAGAAATCAGGATCGCCATTAATGGTCTAATGATCCGATAGAATTTCCAGAGTCTCAATTTGAATTTTTGATTCTTCATCTCTATATATTAGAGAACAAACAAAGGATCTAAGACTTACATTTTCAAAATTTTTTTTTAGAGTCCCTTGAGTGAGGAATGCGGTTCTTAATCTGACTATTTTAATTCTTTATGTCTTTTTTTGATCCAAAGTCCGTACAAGATACCGACAAAAAATCCGGATACGATTACTATAATTAGAATTGGGTCCATCTTCTTCCCAGATTTATTTTAGATCTAGGTTTTGCAAATCTTACTTGTTTTTGCTAGTTACTGAGGTTATCTGAAGATTGACACCTGAAACTTGTAAGTATGCCCAATCAGTAGTTAAAGTAGGAGAAATATTTGTAGTCCCGATAGAACCTCCATCCCCCACTACTACCATTCTATTTAGTTTAGTGCTGTAGGCTGCAGACATCCAATCTTGATAAGCACTTGTGGTCCCACAGGCATCCAATGTATTTACTGTTGTCCAAGAAGTTCCTTGATTGGAAGAATATGCCCATTTACAAGAATTTCCGAAAGTGTAAATATTTCCGGACTCATCACTTGCAAATCCATTGGGTCGATTATTAGCGCCAAAACCAATCGCTACCGATGCAGGCCATACCCCACTCGTGTTCATTCTTGAACTTACCGCTATTGAATCGGTCTCTTTCATTCCAAAAACGAAAAGTGAATTTGCTCTAGATACGAAAAATTGGAATGAATATTGATCATACACGGTAGTATTCGGAGGTGCGTATGTCAAAGATTCCAAAGCATTACCGCCCCCAAATGGCGGGAAGCCAGGCATACCGGACGTAGAAGTACTCGGATTATATTCTAAGATCGCTGAATAAGACCCACCTTCTTGTGGGCAGTACAATATATCATTATGAAACATCACTAAGCATGATCCATTTGCTGTTCCATGTTCCGTTTCTGGGATGTCTTCCATTGCTGTCCAAGTTTTTCCGTTTGTGCTTTGGATCATATACAATTGGTCCGCACTACTATCGGATCCAAACTTAGGACCTGCTGCTACAAATTTTTTAACTCCACCTACTCTACCATAAGAAACGGAACGAAGTGGTAGATTTCCTTGAGAAGGATATATACTATTATTTGGACAAGGAATTCTAGTCCAGGTGACTGCATCGGGACTTATCCAAAGTCCGCAATTATTTGTCCTAGAATTGAAACCTGCATAGAGGGTTCCAACGGCTACATACAATCCGTTACCATAAGTAATCGAATACAACGTTCCTCCTGAACAATCAGGAAAGACTGAAGAACCGGCACTTGCGGTCCATTCCACTCCGTCTTCACTGATCCACAAAGAACAGGAGAGGCCTACTGCTACAAATTCAGGACCTAGATCAGTAGTCGGTTGAAGCTGTTCAGATAATGTCAGATCTAACGAAAGGCCCATTAACGATTTAGAAGCATCTAGGCTTACTTCCTTTGCTTGGTTGCAATATAAGATCTGAAAGATACTTAGTAGTAGAACAATACGTTTCATGCCTGGGCCTTTTATTTAATAACAAATTTCCTCGTAATCTTTCCCTTCTTTTTTGGGATATTGGCCGTCGTTTATGTCGAATTTGGTGGTATTTTTTTCTGAATTAGTTTAAGGCTCCAACTTATAATCAGGCTCTAAAATACGTGGGCAATTGCTAAAAATGGTCCCTAAATAATGTCTGGCTAAAGAATGAAAGAGCCATTCTCCCGCAGTATTTTGTACTTCCGCAGAACCGATTTCCGAAAAACCGTTTTTGTGAAAAAAAGAATCCAAGCTCCAATCTTCTTCCCCTGGTATCACTTGTACTTTTAACATAGCGTAAAAGGTGCCTGAATCAGGATCGAATCTAAATACGATGGATCTACCGCCCAAAGGATTTCGAATGGAGAAGGTAGCCCATTTTGCCTTGGGCCCGGAACCTTCGGACTTTAGATCATACAATTCGTATTGTAAGTCCTTTTCATCTCCAAAAAACTCATGAAAAGCGGAACGGAATGCTTCTCCGAATTCTAATTGAGTTGGGAAATAAGAATCTTCCGAAGGATCCATAGTACTGATTCTTGGAAGGACATATACACCATCAAGTTTTTAGAGAAATGGATCTTAAGAAAATAAACGAGATACTAGTTTTTTTTGAGAATCTGGCCGAAATAAAAAACATGGGCAGGAAAATATTTAAGATCTATTCACTGAAAATTTTTTCCTTAATTATTCTCACTGGAATTTTTATTTTATCCGGCCCGACCTTATCCAAAGATCTTTCCGGAATTTACAAAGAATACGTAGTCCAAGATTTTGAAACTGAGATCTTCGGAGAAGAAAACGTAAAAGCAAAATTAGGTCCCGATTTCAATCCGGAAGTAAGGATCTCCACTGTGTTTAGAACTCCAGAAAGAGAATCCGAAAAATCTTTGTATGTGGAACTAAGCGCAGAAAAAAATCAATCCTTCCAGATCTTATTCAAGAAACCTTGGGCTTCTAACGAATTCGTAAAAGAGTTCAAATTCCATGTTTATGCAAATGATGGAGGAGGTTCTCTTTTTATTTTAGTTAGGGATTCCACCTTGGATCAAAAAAAGATCTTACTCACACATTTTAATTTTTCAGGCTGGAAGGTATTGTCTTTAGATATCACTCGAAAAGTAAGACAAGATGATTTGGTAACTCATAAAAATTCCGAACTTGTGTTCTTAGGATTTTTATATGAAGCGCCCTTCGAAAGAAAAAGAGGAACAAGAGAAGTTTTCGTAATAGATGATATTCTTGCTAAAACAAGGCCTAAATATCTTTTGTTTCCCGGTGAGAAAGCTTTAGTAAAATAGTCGCTTCTCACATGAAACTCATAGGATGGATTCTAATCTAGATCGGCGAGTCCCAGATCTTTTCTGGTCGGATAAGAATTCCTTCTTCTTTCAAAATATTCCCAATCCTGATTTTTCCATGAGTCTCTCAAACTTTTATCCTCTTCTTCTAAAAAAGTTTCCGTAGAGATTGGCTGATCCGATTTTAAAAATCCGGAAAGCGAGGGCAGTTTGTCCTCCTTGTATAAAATACATAGCTTCTCCGCAAGCCTGTAAGTACCGAGCAATCTTCCCAATTGGCTATAACCTGCGATATGAGGAGTGAAAATTGAATTTTCCAGACTCGCCATTTGTTCTGCGATCTTTCCATTCGGTGGTTCCGGATAAAACACGTCCATTACCTTGTATAGATCTGTCCTGTCCAAAATAGTTTGAAAAGTTTCTTCGGACCAAACTTCTCCTCTGCTTGTATTCAGAAGAAGTGTACCTTCTTTCAATTTAGAAATTTTACCTTTGTCGAGCAAGTTTACTGTAGGATAAGGACCGTTTGCAGTAAGCGGAACATGAAGACTGACAATAGAACATTTTAATATTTCATCTAAAGGAACAGATCGGTCTTTGATAAATGGGTCGTTATAGATATAGGGAACCTTCTTCTCCTCTAAAATTTTAGCGAACTTCTTGCCTGTATTGCCGAAGCCGATGATGCCCACATTCTTCTTTCTCAACTCTTCTTCGGAAAAAAAATGAAGTAGGGATACCCAGCAATATTCCGCAACCGATCCGGCATTGCTTCCTGGAGAATTGATAAATACACGGGATTCTTTTTTGAGATCCGAAAAGTTCACATGATCTGTTCCGGAACTCACTGTCGCAAAAATTTTTACACTTGGGAACGTCCGACAGGTTTCTCGATTTACCTTAAGTCTAGTATTTGCGATCAAGATCGTAGGTTTATACTTTTCGATCTCTTCCGGAGATTTGGCAGGATAAGATCTCACATCTAAGTTCCGGAAATGAGAAAAAATTTCAGAAGCCCCGACGGTTCCTTCCGGATAAAAAAGAATTGGAAGAGACATGAAGGAATCTTTTAAAAAAGGACCTGAATCGCCAATTTATTTTCCGTAAAAACTCTTGCCTTCTCGCACCCGATCAATAGCTTCAATGCTTTCCAACCGGTAAATATTTCAAATGTTAGAACGTTTAAAAGAAATCCCCCCGAAAATCTGGCTTTTTGCCTCTGGTTTTTTAATCCTTATAGTATTGATCGTATTCCTTCTCTGGGAACCCGGTTCAACCGGCAGAGACTTCGGTTTTGATGGAGGAGATTCTCCAGGCTTTACTGTAACCCAAAACGAGAACGGAGAATGGATCATCAATCCTGAGATCATGGCTACTTCTCGTGAACTATATAAAGACGGCCAATGGTTGAGTTACGATGAGATCCTGAAATATGCTGCGAATGGTGAGTTGGATTTAGTATCCTCTCTCTGGGAACTGAGAAGAAAATGTCCTGCAGATTATACTCCGGAACAATGTAACGAAATAGTAAAAGCGTTTATCTTAGAACAATATCCCGGAGCGGATGGAGAAAGACTCGTTGGTCTTTTCAGAAAATATCTTTCTTATGAGATCGTCTTAAGAGAATTCGAACAACCTAGAGGCAAAAGTCAGGAGGAAGTTTACGAAATCATAAAGAAGAAGAGAAGAGAACTTTTTTCTGATCAAGATGCTAAGTTGATTTTCGGATTAGAAGAAGCGGAGAAGGAATTCCAATTCGGATACGACCAATTCTTGAACGAGGTCAAAAATCTTCCCGGTGACAAAAAACTCGCGAGATACGAAGAATATCGTAAGGGAGTTTACGGAAACTATTATAATACGATCAACAAAAGAGAGCCTAAGTTCAATAAATACGAAACTGAACTTTATTTTAAAGAAGCAGATCTAAATAAATTATCAGCCGCAGAAAAAGATCCTCAGGTGCGCGCGATCCGAGAAAAATATTTCGGAAAAGACGGAGCTGACAGGATCGAAAAAGTACTGAAAGAAATAGATGCGGAAAAGAAGAAGGAAGAGCAAACCGCACAAGAAGAACAAACTTGGCTAAGAGCCCATCCTACTGCAAGACCTGAAGAAAAAGAGAAAGCTCTGAACGAGATCCGAGTTAAAATTTTAGGCCAAGAAGAAGCAGAGGCTTACGCTAGAAGAAAAGCCTTAGAAGAAGACCAAAGACGCTTGCAAGGCAAATGATCCGATTTTCCAGAAATCCGATCCGTCCATTTTTATGCCTGATCGGAATTGCGTCCGGAATCCTTTTCGGAATGGAGCCCTTCGCGTTTTTTCCTGCGGGAGGGCTTTCCGCGGTTTGTATCTATATTCTATTTTTAGAATTAAGAGAATGGAAACTTAAATCAGCAGTCTTCTGGATTTTGGGACTTTCCCAAATCATTAATTTGATCGTATTTTTCTGGATCCCCTCCTCTATATCTGCAATTTCGGGAGCAGGCACGAGCGTCTCCTGGACATTATTCTTAGTATATGGGATCTTCTCCCATTTTAAACTTATCATCTTTTACTTGGGCTGGAATTTTAGTTTATTCTTATATAATAAGTATATTAACTCTCCGGAAAAATCTATTTTATTCGGCTGGGCAATCTTTCCTATTTGGGGAATTCTTTCCGATCTAATCATGCCTCAACTATTTCCTTGGTATTGGGGAAATTTAGCGGAAGGAAATCTTTCCTTTTCCCAAATCGCATCTTGGGCGGGTGTGTTTGGAGTAGGATTTTTTCTTCTTTTAGGAGGTTCTTCTTTAGTTTTAATTAGAAACCCTTTCGGACAAAGATACGGCATTTCGGGAATCCTTATTTTCGGAGTTGTTTGGACCTTAGGCGGTTTTAGACTTTATTCCGCTCCGGATTATACCGTACCAAATTCAACTCCTGCGATCGAGGATGGGATCTTAAAACTTTCAGGAGTTTTAATACAACCGAATACTTCGCCAGGCAAAAGAGAATTAGCGGAAAATCCCGAATTTGTAGGACAAACAATCAGCACAAGTTTAGAGTTAGGACTTCGTTCTTCTTTGGAAACTTCTCCTCCTCCTGATCTTTTATTTTTACCAGAGTCTGCGGTCCCATTTCATGGAACTATTCCGAATGAGAATCCTGGACAAGGTGTATATTCCTCTACATTCCATGGCGCCCTAATGTATCTAACGTATAAATCCGGCGCGGATATTTTATACAATGAGCTGAACCGCTTTCCGGAAGGTTTAAAAAATCAGGTTACACTTCTTTCTTCTTCCAATGGAGAAGTGGTGCGTTATGATAAAAGAAGATTACTCGCTTTTGGGGAATATATTCCTTTCGAGTCTGCGTTTCCTTTTTTAAGAAAACTGTTTAAGGAAACTTCCTTTTATATCACTGGAGGAAATCCTAAACCTCTTATAGGAAATCGTTCTTTTAGAAGAGAAAGGATTCCTTCTCTACCAACGGAAGAAGAAACTCCTTTGATCCAAAATCCGGATCATTTCCGTCCAATTTTAACGAGCTCTGGCAAAGAAGAAAATGTTTCTTACCAGATCCTACCTTTGATCTGTTATGAGGCCATGTTCTCTTATCTTGTTAGAGATTCCGTTAAATTCGCGTCCAAGGATACATATACTTTTTTTGTAAATCCAACCAACGATTCCTGGTTCTCCTCCGAGATAGAGGCTTGGCAACACGGAGGAGCTGTTCGTTTTAGAGCGATAGAATTCGGACTGACTATGGTGCGTCCTGCAGTTACAGGAATTTCATTCGCAGTGGATCCTTATGGAAGAAGTTTAAATCATCCTACAAGATATGGAGAAAAAGATACCAGATCATTTTTGCTGCCAGCCACAAAATTGAAAAACGGTGGAAATACATTCTATTCAGAATGGGGAAATTTTCCTTTTTATCTATATACGATCCTGGTATTCACGTTATTCTTTCTTGTAGGAAAAAAGACGTTTTTCAAAACTAAGGATTAACTCTTTGTTAGAACATACATTCTGCCATCTCCCTGGCATCGACATAATCGAAGAGGGGAAACTCTGGGACCAAGGAATTCTCCATTGGGAAGAGTTCAGAGAAGTATTAAAAGAAAAAGTAAAGTCCCCAACGGACATGCATTCCAGATTACTTTTGGACTCTCTGGATTTTTCTAGAAAGGAAATGGATAGAAAGAACTGGGATTATTTTTTCTTCGCTCTACCGAACCAACAAAAATGGAGATTATTCCCGATCATCCGAGAAAATCTCCTCTACTTGGATATTGAAACTTCCGGTTTAGGAAGTGGTGACTTCGTGACTGTTGTAGGAACTTATGACGGTAAAGATTTCAAAACATATCTGAGAGGAAGGAACATGGATGATTTTCCGGAAGAACTTTCTTCTTCCCATGTTTTTGTGACTTATAACGGAGCTGCATTCGACGTTCCTTTTTTAGAAAAAGAATTCGGTAAAAAATTTAAGAACCGCCATTTAGATCTAATGTATATTCTTCGAAGCCTCGGGATCAAAGGTGGTTTAAAAGGATGTGAGAAGGCACTCGGTATCAAAAGAGATCTTCCTTACGAAGTCAACGGTGCGGATGCCGTTCGATTGTGGTGGCAGTATGTTCAGTACGACGACCAAGACGCATTGGATCTTCTTTTAAAATATAATAGAGAAGATGTGGTTAACCTGGAACTTTTGTTTATCAAAGCCTATAATTTAAAGATCAAAGAAACTCGCTTTTTCGGAGAAGTGATCCCAGAGTTTTAAGTCTCAGGAGTATCTGCGATCCAACGATAGGTTTCGTAAGGTGGTTCAGTTTCTATAATTTCTACCCAACCCTTATCTATAAACTTACGGACCATAGAGTGTAAGATCGCCATAGCGGTATTATAATATCCTGAATTAGCAACCTTCTCCCCCATCGCTTCCAAAGTTAGTGCGGAAAGATCGTATTCTTTTTCCTTGAGCCTGCGGATCACGCCTCTTTCCAAGATCTGTAATGTTTTATGAAGAAGTTTAATTGCCTTTTGAGGAGATTCAGGTTCTGGTCCATGAGCAGGCAATAATCTGCGGATACTCATTTTAGAGATCCTTTCCAAAGAACGGTAATAATCTTCTAGATTTCCGTCTATTTCCGCATAAATAGAAGATATGTTTTGTAAGACCAAGTCTCCTGTGAAAAAAATATTCTCTTCCAAGATATAAGGAGTGAGATGCCAGAGATTATGACCAGGCGTATGTAAAAATCCGATATCTCTTCCTCCGGCATGGATCACGTCCCCTTCTTCCAATTCTATATCGAATTTTAAAATAGGATCGATTCGAGTTCCTCTACTTAACGTATTTCTTAAGTTTAGATTTCCTTCTTCTATCCTTGTTAATTCTCTTTTTCGATCTTCCGGAACTCTATGGCCTTTGTACACCAATCGTTTAGAAGCTCTGTTGAACATTTCCACATGTTCCAAATAATTTCCGATGCCGGAAGCCATTCCTTTCATCGCATAGAGTTTTGCATCCGTATAATAACGGATCGTAAGAACAGCGCTAAGATGATCCAAATGATTGTGAGTATAGAAGATATGTTTGATCTTATTCAGGCTAAGTCCGATCTTGCGAAGTGCCCTTTGGAGCATTCCTAAATTTGCAAGATAACCCGAATCTATAAGTGCAGGTTCTCCATCAGGAAGAATATAGATATTGTTAGGTGCATAAAACGGCTGTGGGATCTCCGTTTTAAAAATTCCGTCCCCGATTTCTTTTACGTCTGGAATTGAGTCATAGTGATATATTTTCAAACTCGAATTCTCCCTTGTCTAAATCGATCTGCCTAGTCCGTCTTCTAGGAAAATAGGCGACTCCTTTCTCTGCAAGCTTCTAAATTTCCTTTTCGAATATACTCCGAAAGAATTCGGATCGAGTCCAAATTCTCTTTTGCTTCTTCTCCCAGAATTCGTTTAATATGTTTTGTTTCGAACGATGATAGTTTTCCATCGAAGGAACATGCGATACATAATAACCGTAAGCATGCCTTCTTTTCTTCCTTAGATAATTGGGAAACCAAACTTCCGAATGTATCCAGATCATCCAAAGATCCGTTTTGAGAATTCAAACCGAATCCTTTATGCATTTTGATCAGCATGTATTCCAAATTGGGATGAAATACTTGGGTGAATACTACCGAATTCCCGACAGCGGCTAAGAATGCAATCTTCCCTTCTTTACTCAGTTTATCCCTATTTTTTAATATTTCGTCTGTGACTTCTTTCGCTATGATCCTGGAAAGTAATCTGATCCTAAGTTCTTTTAAGATCAGATACATGACAACTCCGTCCCAAATCGCCGTTATAGGAGCGGCAATATAATCTGCATATACTCGTAAGGAGTTTCTGGCTAAAATTTTTCTGAGTACGATCTTAGCGAGCAGGTTAGAAAGTAATACCTTTGTCTTATAAAAGAATGTTCGTATGAGCAAACTTCTTTTGTCTGTGAGTCGTAACGGATCTATTCCCAATAGTTTTAGATCCGGGTCCGGGATTTCCAAAGCCATTCTGGAAAGTAAATTTGCATTTCCTGTTACCAGGTCCGGATCTTCTTCTAATCGGATGCCGGAAAGTTTTGTAAGTTTATATGCAGCCCATAATCCTAATTTATAAAGAAGATAAAATTCTACGATGGTCCCGATTGCAAGTGCTGCTCCCGCATAACTCCATTTTTCTATAAACTCTGGAGAGAATACTTCCGGTGATTCCGGAAAAAGTTTCTCTACTAGGATAATAAAATAAGTAGTCCAAAATCCGATCTGCAATCCTAAGAAGGAAGCCCAGCGTATAATCGTAGTGCTTTTGGGGAAGAAGTCCGGGCTTGGTCCAAGGATTTTTTCCTCTTCCTTCTCCGCATTGACATAATTCCGGAGAATTTTAATGCCCCATTTTTCCAAAACACCTGGTTTATAATCTGAATAAGATTCGGCCCTTGCATTCATTAGAAGGACGATCGGAAACTAAAATCGGAGGCAAGTCAACTCAATGGTGGAACCTCTCGGGGAGTTTTCAGGGTCTAAGTCCAACTGGTTGAGTTTTCGTTCCCAAGATTTCATTCTTGACCATGATTTTCCGAAGATAGATATTAGAATTATGGCGTCCTCTAAACAGTTTATTTCCAAATTATTCCCTGCATTTGTCGGCCTAATCGCCACGGTCGCGGTGCTTGTGTCATGCAACACTGGTGATACCAATAAAGTAGATCTTACTGTTACCGGGACCGACGGTTCCACCTTCCCTATCCAAGGAGAGATCGATAAGGACAAGACATCCAACTGCGGAAGCGCAACTCCTTATTCCAGTTCCAGCAGTGGGACCACGACAGGAACTACTACAAGCACAGGTTCCACTACGAATTTATTTACGATCAATTCCAGGATGTATTTTACCACAGGAGCATTCGTAACCTTGAAATTCGTTTACGATGCGACTCAAAACCAAGGAACAGTAGATGCTCAGCAAGGATTCTCCTTCTCTGGTTTACCTTTATTAGGAATTTCTCCAGTAGTAGCAAACTACGGAAAAATTTTCTGGGGAGGAAGTGGAGTACCTGTGGATACAGGAACTTCGAGCACGCAAGCTCTCTCTTATTTGACTGTCACCTTGGACTTAGTAGGAAACAAAGTAACGACAGGATCCGCAGGCCTTGCCTTGACCCAATGTTATACTACAGACTTTATCAACTGTACTTCTGCTACTTCTTCGAGTATGTGTTATACACAAGATGGTTTAAAATGTTATAATACGAATACTGCAAGTGGTCCTACTGTTTCTATCAAAGGTGATATTAATTGTACAAGTAACGCGATCCCTTCCGGTTCTTCCACTACCGGTCAGTGATCCGAGTTTAACATAGAGCTAAAAGAAAAGCCGCGGTTTGACATCGCGGCTTTTTTGTTTTTAGAGAGCACGTTAAGAAGAAGGTAAACTAACTTTATAAGATCAAACTTCCATTAGTTTGCGGAATTGTTCTTTAACAAGATTGCCTTCGTTGGACTCAGGATAAGATTTTAAGAAGCTCAACAGACCCTCGACGTCCGCTACAAATTCTTCATTCAGACTTCTTCGAATATTATATCGGTTCAGTAAGGATAGAATGACCAAATCGTCGTCCGAGTTCCTTTCATCTTTGGCAAATAAAGAATGAGCCAGTTTTTTATCATTCTTATCCGCAATTTCCAGCAATTTCAAGATCGGATAAGTATATAAACCGTTGCGAAAATCTTTTAGAGGAATTTTTCCCGTTTGGTCTCCGGCCTGGAAATAATCTATAGCATCATCCTGCTTTTGAAATAAGGAACCCAATCGGATCCCAAACTCGTGCAGTTTTTTCCTGGTCTTCTTAGGAATATCTGCCAAAATTCCCGCTGCCTCGGACACCGCTCCGAATAAGGATGCAGTCTTTCCATAGACTACTTTATTATAGATATCTAATGTAATTTTGGGATTTTTTTCCCATTCCATTTGAATGAGTTCGCTAACGGAAAGATCCTTGATCACAGTTGTAAAAAGATCCATAAGATCGGGTGAACCCAAACTGTTTAGATGGTCAATCCCGCAAGCGAGAAGATAATCTCCCGCTAAGATAGAAGTTTTATTTCCAAATTTAGAAGGAACACTTGGCATTCCTCTTCTAGTTTGAGCCTCGTCCACTACATCATCATGAAGAAGACTCGCAGCATGGATCAGCTCTGCAATCGCACCTACGTCGGAGTATTTATCTCCCTTATAGCCGAGGATCCTACAAAGGCAATAATGTAGAATAGGACGGATCCTCTTTCCACCGGACCGGATCGTATACTCTTTGATCTCGGCCAAAATGCGGAGATCTTCGTCTATGATATCTTTTAGTTTTTTATCGAACTTACGGACTAAGAGATCCTTCAATCCTTTTGCTTTCACGCGGGTTTCCTGTTACGACAGTATTTAGAAACGAATTTTTGGCTCAAGCAGTAAAGGACGCGAGGGGAGAAGTTCGGAACCAAATTATGGTCAAGGTTTCCATTTATTGTCTAGTGCGAGAAGATGACGGGAAAGGATCTTTTCCATATCTCTGTCCTCTTTTTTACGGTAGATATGGATCAGGTTGCGGAACATTCTTTTGAGAATTGTCAGACTACTTGCATGAGTGAAATATCTTTCATGAGCCTGGAATCCGTTTGCTTTTAGAAAACGAATACAGGTAGAACGATCCAACATCACGCCGCCATGATAAGAATCTATATAGGTTTGGAATTCCGAAGATTCAAAATGCAATAGAAAATGCAGAGGCATATTTACCCCGTATAAGGGGAGATTTAATCTATGAGCCACTAACAGATAGATTACGGAAAGAGAAATTGGGATCCCTTTTTTAGAAGAGAATACCTTGTGAAGATAAGAATTATTCGGATCTTCGTACTGGTCATGATTTCCACCAAAACCTTCTTCTTGAGAGAGAACTCTGGTTAAAAAGTGCACCTTAACTTCGTCAGAAGCTAGGTCTTCGTTCAGGTCCACTAACTCTTCGACTCGAATTGCGATCTTATCCAGATAAGTCCTGAAATCCAAATAAGAAAGATCTGAATCGATCACTGAAGAAAGGAGGAACACTCCCTCTTCCAGATCGTCGTAATGATTTGGATGACCCTTTTCTGCCAAGATAGAATAACGATAACTGATCCGTTCGGAATGAACTGCCGCACTTACCGAACGCGCAAACACTCTAAGAGTTGGATCTTTTAGCTCGTCAGCAACTTCCTGCACTCGAACTTGCCAAGGGATCATGCTAGCGATCTCTTTTATGATCCTAGATTTATCTTGCAGAGAAGAAAACTCTAACTGATAAAACTTGTCCTCGATCTTGTCCGGAGGAAATGGAACTGTGCCGAAAAAAGAATCGGAGGATTGCATATCTATAAAATCCGATTTCAAAAACGAAAGTCAATTCGGATCTTAAAGATCTAAACAAAAAAGGATGAGCAGTATAAATTAACTATGTCTTCCATCTTTTTCGAACGCACTTGTTCAAGTGATCGGAAAAATTAAATGAGACTTTTGTTATGTTGAGAGAAATGTGGAGGTTAGAAAAATTTCTTTCTCTAACCCGAGAGGATTATGCAGTTACTTGCTCTAATTCTTCCAATGCTTTCTTTTCTTGTTCCGCATTCGGAGGAGTGCCATGCCATCCTGGATTATTTTCCATGAAGGAGACACCTTTTCCTAACACGGTTTCGAAAAGAATAATGGTAGGAGAACCTTTATGAGCTTTTGCCTTTTCGAAAGCGGAAATAATGGATTCAATATTATGACCATCTGCTTCTAATACATTCCATCCGAATGCGGCAAACTTTTTGTTTAGAGGTTCCAGATTCATCACATCTTTGGTGAATCCATCGATCTGGATCCCGTTCTTGTCCATAAACGCAATCAGGTTATCAGTTTTGTAGTGAGCAGCGGATTGCGCCGCTTCCCAGGTCATACCTTCTCCGCATTCTCCATCGGAAATACATGCATAAACTTTGTAGTCTTTTTTAGAAAGTCTCGCTGCTAAAGCGATCCCTACTGAAACGGAAAGTCCTTGGCCCAAAGATCCGGAAGAACTTTCGATCCCTTTTAAATAACGGGTAGAAGGATGTCCCTGTAATCTAGAGTTTATGTTCCTAAAAGTAAGAAGTTCGGACTCAGGAAAAAATCCGGCCTGAGCCATGGCAGCATAACGTACTGCGCATACGTGACCGTTGGAAAGGATCAATCTGTCTCTATCTTCCCAATCCGGATCGGAAGGTTTATGATTTAGGACCTTTTTGTACAATACTGCGTAGATATCCGCAAGTCCTAGAGGGCCTCCCGGGTGACCGGATTTTGCCGCAGCGACCATTTTGATCACGTTCTTACGGATATTATTAGCGAATATTTTGATTTCTTTGGTATCTTCCATGGTTGCAAAGCTCCGTATTAATTCGAACGGAACAAAAACAGTCCCGACAGATAAACGAGTGTGTATAATGGTAGAAAAATAAAATGAAGCTTCCTATGGAATTCTTTTTTTCTAGTCAGCCCAGACCAACCCATGAGTAACATCAGAATAAGTGTAATAGCCGCAACTGCTCTGTGAATGTCTATATACAGTTTATCAACAGTTGCAATAAGACCCGACTGTTCTATCCCTTCCCCCAAATACTTTAAGCCGAGTAGATAAAGCGCAGTCGCCAGATTGAAAAGGATCCCTCCCGAATTAAAAATTCTATGAAGTCGATTGTTCCGAAAACGAAACCAATACCCTGTATAAAAAAATAGGATAGAGAGAGTCATTCCGGTATTGATCAGAAAAAGAGACATCTGTCCAAAAGACAATATTCAAAAGCAGGAGAAAATCCTTTTTAATCGATTGACCCGACAAAATGGTTTCGAAAACTGTCTTTGAACGCTGCCTTAGCTCAATTGGTAGAGCATCTGATTTGTAATCAGACGGTTGTGGGTTCGATTCCTATAGGCAGCTCGTTCATTTTCCGAATAAGATTGACCAGCCACCCTGAGCAAAAATAATGGCTCTCAACAACGGGTAGGTACTCAAGCGGTCAACGAGGGCAGACTGTAAATCTGCTGGCCAAGCCTTCGAAGGTTCGAATCCTTCCCTGCCCAAAAGTTTCTCCTCTCCCCTTAAAACAAAATCCTAATATACTGAAAAATCCAGAAGGTTTTGAGCGACCCGTAGGAAGCGAAAAACCCGCAGGGTGACTGAGCAAAGCGAAGTCAAATTTCAAATCAAACTGCATTTAAATTATCAGAAATAGGGAGCGTAAGCAAACGCGTGCCGAGTCCAAGGATGGACGAAGGCGCGAACCCGGAGTAGCGCGATCTCTCGCGAAGCGAGAGGGTCGCCCGAATAACAAATTCGTGGAACCTCCTTCCCAATCGCGGTCTCATAGGGCACAAGAAAATCCAGGAAAAATTGTAGAATTGATTTTAAAGTGATGCTCGGTATGAACTCCAACGAATTAACTAAAACTTATAAAAACTATTTTCTGAAAGTTGTTACCTTAGCCGTAATAGCTTCGGCCTGCTTTTTGATTGATTGTAAAAAACCTTCCACTTCGGAAGACCAGGCAATCGCAATTATTAATGCAAACATCTTTGATGGAGAAGATCTGATTAAAGATCATACTTTAATCATCAAAGGAAATCGTATCCATTCTATCGGAGGAAATATTCCGGAAGGCGCCAATATTGTAGACGCGAAAGGTGGAATGTTACTGCCAGGTCTAATAGATTCTCATGTTCATACTGATATTGACGGTCTACATGATGCTCTTTTATTCGGAGTGACTACTGAGCTGGAGATGACTGGCCAATGGATGTTTTGGGAACGTTGGCAACTTGCAAATCGGAATGATATTGCAGACATGCGTTCTGCAGGTATGGGGATCACTCCGATTAATGGACATCCTACACAGTACATGAAGCTGAGTAGTAACTGGTTCTTAAAAACATTCTATCGTTATCCATTCGTTTCCACTCCGGAAGAAGCGATCAAATTTGTGGATAAACAAGTAGAAGAAGGTTCCGACTTCATTAAGATCATTATTGAAGATGGTGATACTGTTGGCACGCCAGGACTTCCTGTAATTGATGATGCAACTTTAGTAGCGGCAGTGAATGCAGCTCATCGTCGCGGCAAGATGGCGATCGCTCATGTTACTTCTATTGCTGGAGGACGTAGAGCAATTTCTGCAGGAGTAGACGGCTTGGCACATTTGTTTTTTGACGAAAAGCCGGACAAAGAACTGATCTCCGCAATTAAATCTTCCGGTGCTTTTATTGTACCTACATTGACTACCCTTTCCACTGCCTTTGGAAATAGCCCTAAAACATTGATCGCAGATAAACGAGTCAGCTCAAAGTTGAGCAAGGAATGGTTAGAAGCTCTTTCCAAAAATATGAATGTTTATCCGAAAGGAAAATTGAAAGATTCTTATGAAAGTGTAATGGCTCTTCATAAAGAAGGTATAGATATATTGGCAGGCAGTGATGTCTCCGAACCGATTGCAGATCTTGGAGGACTCGCTCATGGTGCAAGTCTTCATCACGAATTGCAGTTATTGGTGGAAGCAGGATTCAAACCAATAGAGGCATTACGTGCTGCGACTTCCGTCCCTGCGCGAAGATTTAGTCTGAATGATCGTGGTAGAATTTTTCAAGGTGCAAGAGCTGACTTAATGTTGGTAGATGGAAATCCTCTCCGGAATATTTCGGATACTTTATCGATTCGTAATGTTTGGCGCGCAGGTGCTCAGCAGTAAATTCGAGTAATTCTCTTAATTCTTATTCCAAATCACATAAGAAGGTTTTACTGAAACCACAAAATATCTGTCCTTCATGCGGATCTCAGCATAAGCGCGATTTAGAATTTTACGATATACTATATATTCCAAATTCCAAGGACCAGGCTCGGAAGAAGGACCCAAAACTTTTGCAAGTGCGGGCTCTCCATTCGATTCGGATTCTGATCCGTTTTTCCAGATCCATTTTACTGCAAGAGGAAGATAAGCAGGATCAGCAAATGCAAAACTTGCTTCTTCCTCTTCTTCCGCTACGATAGATAGTAATGTTTCCAAACTTCCTGGAGAAACCTCTTTGCAGAACTGAGGTTGGATCGAAGGAGTTCCGAAGAATGGCCTGCGTATTACCTTACATAAATATTTTGCTCTGTCAGGAACTACAAGATCCGCTTCTTTATCTCGTGCATCCCAAAATGGAAACTTATTCCTGCCCTCTGGAGGGATAAGTTTATTCAGAATATCTGCTGATTCCGAATCTTCTTCAGAGTCATCGTCTTTGTCCGTAGCCTTTGCACCGACTTGTTTTAAGAATAGATCAATTGCTTCTCTGCCCCCGCCTTCAAGTGCATAAGCAAATACCGGGTCAGGATTTTCTCTCATCAAAATTTTGAGAGCAGGCAAATACGCTTGTATCCAATCCCAATTACCCGACTGGCAGATCTTCTTCATTAATATTTCGGATTCATCACCTGCGTTGAAAGAATCTCCGATCATTGTGCAGGCTTCTTTTTTTCTATCCATGAGCAGCAGATTTTTTGCAGTCTCCCATTTTCCTCTTTTGGAAGAAGCATAGGTACCGCTTGTTAGAAAATATCTGGTGCTGGATTCGAATTTTCCGTTTTGTCTTAGGAACTTTGCGTATAAAAATAAAAGATCCGATTTAGATTCGTTACTTAATTCTTTAAATCTTCCGGATAAAAATACTCTTTTATACGGTGTTCCTTTTCCGGATTGTATGGAAGATCCCACCCAAAGTGGAAGAGCCTCGTCTTTCGTGAGCACATCTTTGGAGAATAGATAGAAGAATACATTATCCCATCCTTCAAAATCTTTTTGTTTCATTTTGAGAGAATAACAAAGACGGATCAAAGAATGATTTTCTTTTTTGGATAATACTCTGTAAGGATCCGGAGGAGTCGGTTGTATCAACTCTCCTGTTTCCGGATGCACTGTCGGTTCAGGCGGTTCCCAAACTGGAGTTTCTTTAGAGCAAGAATTTATGACCGCTAACAAGGAGAATGGCGTGACTCCTAATCCATCTGAAAGCGTTTTTACAAGAGAAGACCATTCTCCCTTTTTATTTTTTAAACTTCCTGCTCTTGTTTGGTATTGGATAGCAGGAATGTATTTATTAAATTTTTCGTATAAAAAGTAAAGCCTGGAAGATGCAGTTTTCCTAAAGTCTCCTGTGCCGGAAGATCGAACTACTTCTTCGTATAATGGGATCGCGAATACGGGAGAAAGTTTTTCCAACTCATAAGCTTCTTCGTAAGAAACTGCGAAGCTCAAACTCGGAAAAAAAGAAAATGTTAGAAAGAAAAGAACAACGTTCTTCCTTTTAGAAAACATTCTTCAAAAGCTCCTGTTTTGCATCCGATTTATGCGTCAGAGGACAGGTTTCCGCAGGAAGATGAGAAGGATGAAATAGTTCGCTTACCTTTTTAGGACAGTCGGGTCCGGGAAGTTTTCCGGATTCAGGACAAATTTCCATACTCACCGCTCTTTGGGAGTATTGGTATTTTTTTCTTTCTTCTTTATCGCCTGATTCCGCTGAATCGAATAGTTTAGCGATCGTTCCCCATAAAGGAGCTGCAATTGTTCCGCCTAACGCAGAAGTCCCCATTCCGAACCCTGGAGAATCGTAACCCAACCATACTGCCATAGAAATTCCAGGTCTTACTCCTACAAACCAAGCGTCTCTATGCTCGTTTGTAGTACCGGTTTTTCCTGCGACTTCTCCCCTGTATCCTGTATTTCGGACACCTGCATGATTTGCGCTTCCATGTAGTAGGTCCACCATGATCTCAGCAGTAGGAGGTGAGATCGCTTTTCTAGTTTGGGGCCATTTTAAATTGAATTCGTCCTGGTCTTTTCTTTGGTAAACCACGTTACCCACTCTATCTACCACTTTTTCGATCAAATGAGGTCGCACTATATTTCCATCGTTCGCAAATGCAGAATATGCAGAAGCCATTTCCAGTGGAGAAAGTTCCAAGGAGCCCAATGCCAAGGAAAGATCTCGCCTAAATCTGTTTTTCAGAACTTTCTCTTCCGGAAAGAAAAACCGTTCAAACGCAGTTGAGATCTCGCCTAACCCTAGTTTTTCGGCTATTTGAACCGCTGCAGTATTTTTGGATTTTGCAAGTGCAACTCTAAGAGAAATATCTCCATCGTATTGGTTTCCGATATTCTCAGGCATCCAATTCGAGACAGAGTTCTTATAGATCAAAGGCGCATCTAAAATATGTGTCGCTGGATTTGCGATCCCAGAATCAATCGCTTCCGAATACAGGATCGGCTTGATCGTAGATCCTGTTTGTCTGTACATTCCAGTGGCTCTCGGAAATTGGTTGTCCGATTTAAATTCCGTTCCTCCATGTAAAAGAAGAACATCTCCAGTTTGAGGATCCACAGCTACGACAGCCGCCTGTAGCCCGCTGTCACCTCCGGTCGCAAATCGATCCGTATCTATAAATAATTCCAATGCGGGAGAAAGGTCCGCGACTAAATTGCGGAAAGGGTTTACGTCCGAATTTTTACCATTCTCCGTAAGTCGGTTTCGTCTAACCTGTCCGCTTTTTAAAAGATTTTCCACATGTGTTTTGACAACCTTTTGTAACTCGGCCTGAACAGGTTGAGAAATTGTGGTGTAAACTGAAAATCCTCCGCTTTCGTATATATTCGTATCCGGATACATTGTTTGGAGGAATTTTCTGACATGTTCAGTCACGTAAGGAGAATCATCCTTACGATTTCCATAGACCGTCTCTCCAGGGGAACGTGTATTAAATGCTTGGTAAATCTCTTGAATAGTAGGTCTTAGATCTTCTTTTAATGCGCCGTCATTCTCAAGAGATCTCAATATCGCCTCTACTCTTCCGGCAGATAGATCAGGATTTTTTAATGGAGAAAAACGGTTGGGAGCGGAAGCCAAAGAAGCGAGAACGATCATCTCCGATACATTCAAGTCTTTCGGTTTTTTTCCGAAATAGAACTCGGATGCGCTAGCAAAGCCGAAGGCACCATGACCTAAATACACATTATTCATATAATGTAATAGGATTTTTTCTTTGTCTAAGGAAGATTCCAAAGCGTAGGCAAGTTGTGCTTCTTTCAACTTTCTTCCTAAACTTTTTTCACGATCGTTTAAAAGGATACGAGCCAACTGTTGGGTAATTGTAGAAGCACCCTGTTTAAATCGAAGACTGATTATATTTACAAAAAAAGCACGAAGCACGGAAGAATAATGGATTCCTCCATGAGAGAAAAAGCTTCGATCTTCTACAAGAAGCACCATTCTTTTCAGATTCTCAGGATAAGCTTCCCATTCTAAATTACTTGTCTTCTTGCCGAAAATTTCGGAGACCTTTCTTCCATCTCTATCATAAATGACGGTCGGTTGATGAATATAAAAAATACTTAATAGACCGGGGACTTCTGCTTCTCTTTGAATGACTCCCATCCAGAAAAAGATCAGGAATACTAATGCCAGAGGCAAAGGTATCAGAACGAGCCAGATATTCGGGCGGAATTTAGGAAATTGGAACCTTCTACCCTTCTCTAATAATCTTTCCGACAAAGTTTTGATAGGACGATGGAATGCGGTAGGCGACTCAGTTTCGGTCCTCACCTTTTGGAACCAAGGACGATCTTCCGAAGAATTTTTAGACCGGGACTCTTTCCAATTTTCCCATTTAGTTTGTAAACCTTCCAAGAAGCCCGCAAGAGGAGATTCTTTCGGAACTTCTTTTTGGATAGGATGAACAATAGGTCTTTCTCTTTCCTGATATGTTGGAGTTCCAACAGGAACAACCGGCATCTCCTCTATGGGAGATGGTTTTTCTTCTATAGTTTCAATTGGAGAAGATACGTATTTGACTAATGCCTTCTGGCCGCAGCGATAACAGGTGAGTTTAAAAACAGTCCCTGTAGGAACTCCTTCAGGCAGCCTGGAAATGGTTCCGCAAGAAAGGCATTCAAACTTGGATTCTGTAAGAGTGCGGACCTTGGTTTCCAACATCTCTATTAATGTCGGAGAGATCCGCTAACCCTACAAGCAAGAAAGTGTTATGGCACCGGTTTTCTTTCGGTGATTACCAGGAAATCAGCCAATTTCCAATCTTCTTCTTGAAAACTTTTGCCTTCTTCAGAAGGGAAAATGCTGACCGTCAAAACATTCAGGCCCATCTGTTTCAGCCTATATGTCAGTCCTAAACTTCTATCAGAATGAAATCTTCCGTTCACATGCACTATCTTTCTTTTTAATAAAAAGTAGGCCTGCGCAATGGAGTCTGCCATAGAAGCGTCCCAAACATATTGAGCATCAATAAACTTTTGCGCATCGGGAGAAAATCCTGTAGGAGCGTGTTCTGCGATCATTGCGGAAAGTAGTTCTTCATATTCTTTTTGTCTGAATAAATTATAAGTATATCTAGGAGGAAGAAAAGGAGATCTGATCTTATATAAAGAATCCAATCCTTGGTGAGATACAAGGTTCACATATTTTCTGGGAGCGTTAGCCGCAAGCACTGGAAGAGTTTTTTCTTTCGCAAAAGACACCATCGGATGATAATCCGTTTGATAATTCGGCCAAAATTTTCCCGAATTCAAAAAGCCTCTTTCGGTGATCTCTCCCTTGCAGTATTCATCCACGGATCTTTGCTGATCCTTCTCCAACATCTCTAAGGAAAGAAGTGTAGAATATGCCGAAGCCATTTTTTTGAAAGCCTCTAATTTCCAAGCATGTCCCACCTTATCATTATGCTCTTCTCCAAAAATTATGACGTCCGCATCTTTCGCCTTTTCGATGATAGACGAAAGTTCGACCTTGGACTTACTTTTTGAATCGTAAATTTCAGGATTAAAAGTTTGGGAGAATAATACAGAAGGAAAAAGAAGAAGGAAAAAGAAAATACGAAACAGCATGAAACTTAGTTTGGAAATCGAAAGAAAAAAGAAAAGACTTAAACGACTATCAAAAAACCGGAAATCGATCGACAAGGATGCAAATGATTAGACATTCTACCTGCTTTTGAAGAGGTGAAAATGAATACGGAAACGATTACTATCAAAACGGCTCATGGAGAAATGCAAACATTCGTAGCCTATCCGGATTCTTTTCCTTCTCCTTGTATTTTAGTATTACAAGAAGCTTTTGGAGTAAACGATCATATCAAAGATGTTGTGGTCCGATTTGCGAAAGAAGGTTATCTTGCAGTTGCTCCGGAACTTTATTATAGAACTGCACCTCCGGGATTTGCAGGAAGTTACGAAGACTTCATGGCATTAAAACCTCATTTCAGCCAACTGACTCCTGAAAATTTACAATCAGATCTGAATGCTGTCCTGGATTGGATCAAAACGAATCCTAAAAGTATTCCGGATCGAATCGCAAGTATCGGTTATTGTTTGGGAGGATGGGTTTCCTTTTTGGCGAATTCAATTTACACTTTCAAGGCTGCTATTTCGTATTACGGATCCAGAATTGTGCAAACTTCGGAAGAATATTCTCCCAAACAAAACGCACCTTTACTTTTAGTCTGGGCTGGCAAAGATAGAAGTGTAAAACAAACGCATATTGCTGCGATTTCCGAATTACTAAAGAGATCTGGAAAAAATTTCGTGGAGTTGTTTTTTTCAGAAGCAGAGCATGGATTCTTCTGCGATGCAAGAGCGGCGTATCATAAGACTTCTGCCGCTCAAGCCTGGGCAATCACATTAGCTTTTCTGAAAGAACATTTGTAGGAATTCCTACATTGTACGATAAAACCGATGTTGGAACTCCAACAAACGACTTTATTTTAAATTTTTCTCAATTTCATCCGTGACTTCTTTGCTATCCGGTTCTGTTCCGGAACGAAATCTCGCCACGATCTTACCGGCAGGAGAGATCAGGAACTTTTCGAAATTCCATTTTACATCGCCCGGGTCCGGAGAAGAAGAAGTGAGATAAGTATAGAGAGGATGTTGGTCTTCTCCCTTTACTGAGATCTTGGACATCATATCAAAGGTTGCACCTTTTTTCACTCTGCAGAATTGTTCTATCTCTGCATCGCTACCGGGTTCTTGAGAGAGAAAATTATTCGCAGGAAAGCCTACAATCTCGAAGCCCTTCTCCTTATATTTTTTGTATACCTTTTCCAAGTTTTTGTATTGGTAGGTATACCCACATTTAGAAGCAACATTTACGATGAGTAGAGTTTTGCCTTTGTATTTGGAAAGAGTCACATCCTTTCCTTTGATATCCTTCACAGTAAAATCATAAACCGCTTTAGGCGCGGCAAATAGAGAAGAAGAAATAATCAATAAGGAAAGAAAGATCAAAACGGATTTGAGAGCCATAGTGGAATCATATCCGAATCCCGGAAACAGGTCCATCCGTTTCCGGGATATTCTTTCGGTCTTAAACCGGTTTTTTAAGAGAAGATCGTTTTATTGCAAAACAAACTCTTTGGAAGTTCCGGTGAATTTTTTGTAAGTCCAGAAAATTCCCCAAAATTGTTTCGCCAAACCGTTGTATACGACTCTGTACGTTCCAGCTTGCTGGTTACGGATCAACCAAGTAATCGTAACTTCCGATGTAGCAGAAAGATCTCCACCTGTTCTCGCCCAATCATAAGCCGTATACGGATTATTATCGTTAGCAACGGTAGTCCAAGAACTTCCATTCTTCTTTTGGATTTCTAAATACGTATATGTATTCGGATCATAAAAAGAAGAAAGAGATCCATCCAGTTTTTTATCCTGAACTACTCTTGGATGAGAGCCTTGGAATTTAACTGTCACAGTATCTTTTACCCTATTGTACGAAGAATTTGAGTCAGTCAGAACTTTTCCAAAATCTCCTCCATCATTCACTATACCATTTTGGGATAACCAAGTTTGAATAAACTGCTGGTTAGAAAGATCAGGAGGATTAGGACCAGCAGTCGTGGAACGATTCGCTACTATATCCTTTGCGATCCTATCAAACTCTTGGATCAATGCTGCGTTTGCCCAAGGTCCATAAGCGGTAAATCCACCTTCAAAGTTCTGAGCGGAATATTCTTCTCGAGTAGTTAAATACTGAGCGTAAGCATTTGCCATTGCTCCTACAACTACGTTGGAGATCCCTGCAGGCGCAAGAGTTGTAGTCAACTTTGCTTTCAACCTTCTTCCTGCATTCGTAGTTACCTCGAAAGGAGAAGCAACAATCGCAGTGTTTCCTATCGTAATCACCTGCAATGGAAGAACTACAGGTACAAAAGGCACTTGAGGATTCGGGAACCAGAAATTATCCACTTCTCCCACAGGAAGAAGAGTGAATTTTTCTTTATCACATCCCTCATACTTTGTGGAACCCAATGCCAATTGAGCAAGAGGCCAAAGATATCCTAAAATCTGAGCGGCCCCGCTCAAGTTTGTTAAAGAATAATTTTTCTTAACCCAGGCTCCATTCTCGAATACGAAATCGTTCCGGATCTCACCTTCTTTCGCAAAATCTACAGGAGCACCTTCTTCATCTCCTGCCAAAAATCCACCACCGATCGTTGCCACACAGGTTGTATTTCCAGTACCGGTATCCCAAGGCATGGAGAAGGTCCCGATATAGGAAGGATCTACAGCAACTTTATTGTTCCAAACTACGTGAGAATGCCTGTATCCAATATTCCCAGTTAGTGTTGTAGTTGCCGCATTATATAATTCTAATGCTTTGCTTCCTTGTTTTGTTCCATGAACAATAGGGTTTTCTAAGGCATCCAAGCTTGGATCAATATCATTCGGTCTTAAGAAAGGTTTTGTAATGTCAGTCGGATCAGGAGTATTCGGACTCACATCTCCCATTGGTCCCTGAGGGAATGCAGCCACAAAGTTTCCGCCAAACGAAGTCTCGACCAGATAAGAAGCATAACCCTTATTATCGCCATGAGCCCTGCGATTCGTAATTCCGAGAGAAGTTCCGTGAACAGCGAACCAGTTCAGTAATCCGATAGGGGAACCGTCAGTACCTTCAAAACGAAGAAGGCTCATTGTCTCGTTTATATTGGAAGAATAATTTGCTTTGTCCAAGTTCCAAGCATAAGCCGCAGAAGATCTGTTATTTGCAAAATTGGAAAGATTTCCCGCAGTAAATTTAATTCTTGCTTCTCTTCTATTATTGTAAGCTGCCTTGATAGACTCAGCTATACCATTCACTACTATATTATAATGAACCTTATCAAAACCGATCACTCCGTTGAATAGATTAAATAATGTGTACCAAGAAATATTAGAAGGAGCAGAATGCGTATGTGTTGCGAACAAAAGAACATTATCATTGTTAAACGCTGAACCATAACCGTCGGCTTGTAATTTTTTAACTACACCCATCTTTACGCTTTGATACATATGGATCATATCGTTGGTAACAATGGCGACTCGCCCGCCACCTGGACGCTCGATCACGAATGCTCTGGAATAAAGCCTCATAGCTAAACCGGACATCTCGTCACCGGGACTATTATATCCAGTGCTTGATTGCACAAAAGGTCCCGTAATATCAGCCTTTGCGGCGCCCACCAAAAACACATCTGCAGGTGTAGATGTAGGTAAAGCAAGACTGTTTAGAATTGGATTAGAGCCGGATTCTTTTATCCCATTAGAAGAAACGGCTAGTTCCAATAATCTATCATCGTCTGATTTCTGATCACAACCGGTTAGGCCGAGTATCAGAGCCAATGCCAAGGTTAAAAATTTCGAATGTATGTTTTTCATTTCCCTTGCCTCCACAGTTCAGCGAAGTGGCCTAACCGAAATTTAAGGAAGGTCAAACAATTTTTAGAAAAGATGTAATTGTACACGTACGTTCGAAAAACGCATTACAAGTTTTGAATTTATTTCGAACGTCAAAGAGGCGCACCAAATAATTTTATAATTAGAATATAAGTGATCGGTACACTAATGTAAGTGAAGACTTTTACTTCTTCGCGATAAACCAATCAAAGCTGAAGCTTGCTACATTCGATTGAGTTTCGTCGAAAAGTTCTACACCAACAGTAAGACCCGCTCTTCCCTTCTTTTCGAGTTGGGCCATAAATGTGGACCATTCTTCTTCGTCGATAACTCCTTTAGAGACCACTCTGCCTTGCGCAGGTTTCTTATATTTTACTTCGGACTTACGCACTACTGGAATGATCTCAAAAGGAAGAGAGGCCACTCTGGAAAGCAAGTATTCACCTCCACTTCCTTCTGCGAGAGCGAATAACGCCGCGGCGTGTCCGGAGCCTACATGGTTTTTATATATCGGTTTATCTTCCATGACTAAGAGAGCATCCTCTCCTTGTTTAGGTCTGGAAAGCTGGATATGAACGTTGAAAGGTATAGATAAAACGTCGAATTTCTCTGTCATATACATAGTTAGAAATTTCGTTCGTTTTATATCAAATCGAAAAGAATAAGGATGATCGATTTATTCTTAGATTCGTTTGTAAAACGAATCGATTTCATTCAACCTTTATATCTCTCAATTAACATAGATCCCGCAATCCCTCCATGAGCACATGCAGTAAGTAACACTTTATTTGCTTTAGGGTCTTCTTGCAAATCCATGATCGCATTATTTACTAAACGAACTCCTGTCGCCCCGAATGGGTGGCCGATCGCAATTGATCCTCCATTAGGATTGATCTTCTTCTCATCAAATCTTTTCTCCCAATCCCAACCAGTATCCATTTTGAGTTGTTCCATTACCGCGACTGCAGTGGAAGCGTAAGCTTCATGGATCTCAATATAATCCATGTCTTCCAGTTTCAATTGTAGGTCTTCTAGCAATCCTTCTGTGGCTACAGCTTGCCCAAGCCCCATAAGATTCGGATGAACACCTTTCATTCTCCATCCGGAAAGCAGTCCTTCTATTTTTAATCCTAAAACCTTTGCTTTTTCCACAGTAGTAATGATTACTCCGGCGGCGCCATCGGAACGAGGACTTGCATTGAAGATAGAGACAGTAGGCCCGTGAGTCTTCTTCAAATCTTTTCCGTATTTTTTCTTAAAGTCTTCGAACTTACTTTGAGGATTATCGAATAGAAGCATTGCTCTTCCCATTCTACTTGGATTTTCTACGAGACCTTTCCTGAGTTCTACTGCCTCATCTATTTTCAGCATATTACCTTCCTGGTCTTTTACAGGAATGATGAATGAATCGTATCTACCTGCCATGGAAGATTCGTAAGTACGTTTAAATGATTCGAATGCAACCTTATCAGTAATCTCACGAGATAATTCATAGTTTTGTGCAAGAATTTCTGCGGTGACTTGCATTCCGTAAGAATTCTCCCCATCATCTAATCCGTCCTCCAGAGTGTCTCTTAGTTCAACTCCTTCCGGAAAATTATCAGGCGAAAGTTTATTCAATTTTTCTAATGACCCTGTTTTTTTGTTTAGGCGGGCATTCTTTACAATAAAAGGCATGTCGGTCTGGGATTCTTCACCGATCACGAGGAACACTTCTCCCTCTCCCAAGATAATTCTTCTCGCAGCCTCGGAGACCGCCTCCAATCCGGATACACAGTTATTGGATAAAGTGATAGAAGGAATTTCATCTCTTAGCCCGATTAGATTTGCGATTACACGAGCTGGATTCGGAGAACTTGGAAAACCTTCCCCCACTACGATCCCGTCTATATCTTCCTTTTTTATTCCACTTTTTTGGATAATACTCTCCGCTACGATCTTTCCTAAATGATGAGCTGGATAAGCTCCTAATCCTTTTGCTATCTGCGCGAATGGAGTCCGAAGAGGAGTGCAAATTGCGAGTTTAGTTTCGAGTTTCATCGTTTTTCTCCCGATTCAATTCCGAAAATTTTTAATTGGTGTATATACACTATTTAGACCATAAAACCGAGAACATTGAAAGCAAAAAAAAGGCCCTGAAGAAGTTTCCTTCCCCAGGGCCTTTATTCAATTCAAGAGGCTAATAATTAACCTTCGAATCTTTCGATGAGCATTGCTCCTGCAATTCCACCGTGAGCACAAGCAGTGATAACTACTTTTTTAGCTTTAGGATCTTCTTGAAGATCCATAATCGCGTTACCCACTAAACGGATACCAGTTGCTCCGAACGGGTGACCGATCGCAATAGATCCACCGTTAGGGTTGATCTTCTTCTCGTCGAATTTTTGTTCCCATTTCCAACCGGTATCTTTTTCGATTTGAACAAGAGCTGCGACTGCAGTTGCTGCAAACGCTTCGTGGATCTCAACGTAGTCTACATCTTCGATCTTAACTCCGGTGTCTTTAAGAAGTTCCTCGGTAGCATAAGCTTGTCCGATTCCCATCAAGTTAGGATCTACACCATGCATTTTCCATCCGGAAAGAACTGCTTCGATCTTTAATCCTAGAGCTTTTGCTTTTTCAACAGTAGTTAGAATAACACCGGCTGCTCCATCGGAACGAGGGCTCGCGTTGAAGATAGAAACGGTTGGTCCGTGAGATTTTTTAAGATACTTGGAATACTTGGTTTTGAACTCGTCAAATTTCATCTGAGGATTTTCAAAAAGAAGCATTGCTCTTCCCATACGGCTTGGGTTTTCAACAAGTCCTTCGCGAAGTCCAACTGCTTCATCAATAGTAAGTTCAGTTCCGTCTTCATCTTTCATTGGGATAATGAACGGAGCATATTTTCCTGCTTTAGAAGATTCTAATGCTCTCTTGAAAGATTCAAAAGCGAGTTTGTCGGTGATTTCGCGGGAAAGTTCGTAATTCTGAGCAAGGATCTCAGCAGTTACCTGCATTCCGTAAGAAGTTTCTCCGTCGCCAAGTCCGTCCTCAAGAGTGTCCCTAAGTTCAACACCTTCAGGAAGATTGTCAGGAAGAAGTTTTTTTAGTTTGTCCAAAGATCCAGCTTTCTTGTTCAATCTTGCGTTTTTCACTACGAAAGGCATAGAAGTTTGGGATTCCTCTCCGATTACTAGGAAAAGCTCTCCTTCTCCAAGAACGATACGGCGAGCTGCTTCGGAGAGAGCTTCCATACCGGATACACAGTTGTTAGAAACCGTGATCGAAGGAACTTCGTCTCTGAGTCCGATCAGGTTAGCGATCACTCTCGCGGAGTTCGGAGCGTTAGAGAAACCTTCTCCGACTACGATCCCGTCGATTTGATCTTTTTTAACTCCACTCTTTGCAATAACGTCTTCAGCCACTATGCGACCTAGGTGATGGCCAGGATAGGGTCCTAAAGCTTTCGCAATCTGAGCGAAGGGAGTTCTTCTTGGCGTACAAATCGCCAACTTTTTATCGAGTTTCATTGTCTTTCTCCAGACCTTTTATTTGGTACGTTCATTAGAATAAGATAATATTTCATTTGGGGACCCCCTCAGGAAATTCGGTGACCCTTGCGAATACTTTCAGCAAATCCTCTCCAGGTTTTTTAGGTCTGGCCTTGCTTACCGATACTACTAGCAGATCATCCATAGATTCCGCCAGGATCTCTCCAGTTTCGGAGTCGCTGACCTCTTGTCTCATACGGCTCCAAATTTTATCAAAACTATGAATCCAGGTTTGTATCTTAGCTCTTCTGCCTGCAGCGAGAGGTTTACGATAACGTATCTTTCCGCCCATGTAGAAAAGTGTGGTGTCCATTGCGACCAGATCTTCTAGGCTAAGTCCACATTCTGCAGTAAAATTCCAACGACCTTCTTCCAATAGTCGCCAATAGTGAGAAGGATTGTAATCGCCGAATGGATTTCGTTCGCAGTAAAAAAGATCCCTTTCTGCCAGTGTGCGCTCACAAGATCCGGAAAAAGAAGGTACAGATTCGAATGATAAGATCAGCTCTTCGGATGGATCTTGGGCTGCAATTAGCTGGAAAGGTTTTCCGGCTTTCTCAGTTCTTGCTAACGTTTTGATCTCTGCGGCTACTTTTCCGTTTGGATCCAAAACTTCTTGGGAGAAGGTTAACAGGCCGTCCCCACCGGAACGATAACTAGTGCGTATGGATAACTCAGTGTTTTCCATTTGTTGGGCAAGGAAGCGAATATCTGCTCCGACGGTTTGTAATCGAACTGATTCTTCGATCATTCTTTTCCAAGAATAGCCCGCTTCTTCTAAGATACGATATCTATCCCCTAGACAAGAGTCTTCATACGTCCTACTAGTGGCATGTCTTTGAGTATCTAGATCCGAAAATCTGGTTCTGACTTGTTCTTTTTCCGTAACAGACATTTTGAACCGTCCTGACACTAGCTTAGACCCCTGGGAAATCGGGGCAATAAAAAAATACAGAACGTTCGTTCTGGTTTTTTATACGCTAAACCCAAATTCTATTGACGAAACGAGGTTTTTAAGGCAATACTGAAAAAATAACGTATTTAAGCACATGACCGCTCAGAGAAAAAAAAGAGATTCCGGAGCCAGCGTCCGAGAAAGAATTCTGGATACTGCGACAGATCTTTTCTACAAACAGGGATTTTCCAATACCGGAATGAGACAGATTATCCAAGAATCCGGTTCAGTGGCTGCTAGTCTTTACGATCATTTTCCTTCTAAAAAAGAACTAGGGATCGCATACCTTGCTCGTCAGGAAGAGAAGACTCTTTCTGATCTTGCTTCTCTTATGGAAAGATATCCTGAGGTCCAAGAATTTTTAAGAGCTTGGGTGATCTTGAAAGAAAGACAGATCCGTCATCATGAATTTTTCGGAGATCCTTTTGCAGGTTTCGCAAATCAAGTCATGGATGCGGATCCCGAATATACGGAATTTTTAAAAGGTATCGCTGAGAAATGGACTAAGATGATCAGAGATTATCTGAGTCGCGCAGTAGCTTCCGGACAATTTTCCAGAAGTATGGATATTCAATATGTTTCCAGAAGAGTTCTAATGGCGTATCACGGTTCCATCACTCTCTGGAGAATGACCAAAGATCTGCGCTATATTCGAGAAATGGAAGATAGTCTCAGAGAGATCTTCGAAGAATATACCGCTAAATAAGTCGAATTCATCGCCTTGTTTTAGGTCCAAATTTGATTTTAGAAGTAGACTTATTTTTTTGAGGCTCTTCAAGTACGTCCCTTAGTTCTGTCTTCTCTGCTTGTAAAAGTTTTAAAGGACTTTCCGCACTTACCTTACATTCTTGAGCATGAGTAGCGGAGAAGTTCGTAACCGCTAACATCATCTGGGTCCAAGCAGTCATAGTTTCCGGATTTCTTTTCGCACTTTGTAATCCGTAAAGGATCGGATCTTTCATCTTATCCATCAGATTGCAGGAAGGAAAATAAATCCCGCCTCCCTTCTTCAGAAATCTAGAAACCGGAATAAAAAGAAAATTTCTGATATGGCTCGGTTTCCCCTTAGAAGCTTCCGCGAATTTCAAATAGATGATCAGATTTTTTTCCGCAAGTGTTTCCGCCTCTTTCATGGAAGCTTGATCTTTTCTTACTATGGAAGAAGATCTTGCAAATCCTCTTTCTATTTCATGCCGGATATGACGAGCACATAGATGCTGGATCATCTCCCATCCTCCGAGTACAACCGCTTGCGGACGATAATAGGCAATCGAATCATCACTTTCCAAATAGAAATGTCTTCCTTCTTTCTGGGTTAAATCATAATACAGATCTCCGATGATCACACTATTAGAGGCATGTTCTTCGGCAGAATGTCGTAATTCCTCTAGGGCGACTGCGTCCGTCAAAGGAACGAAAGAGTCGTTTCCCGCCAAAAAATCCAAACAACTGCCTATAAATTCGTGATGCTCACTATGTTCCTGGTAAGCGGTTACTTGGGGAGAATTACAGGAGAATATAAAGAATACGCAGTTAAGAAAAAAGAAGAAGATGCGAGCCATAATCCGATCGAGCGAGTGTTTCATATTCCTTGAATTCTGTCGGTCAAAATCTTAGATCCGGTTCTATAAATATTCGAATTTAGATCGATTATAAAAGTCTTCCGGATTTTTGAACCCGAAGTCGAATCTTGCTCAAAAATAAATTTCCAGTCTTAGGATTTTAGATTTGAAATGGAGGATTCTATGACTAATCTTCAGCCCTCATGAAAGAGAAAGTCAGCATTTTTAAGAAGCTCCGTTACCACTTCGATAACTTTATGTCTAAGGGAGGAGGTTCCGTATTTGCGGCGCTAATGACCCTATTCTTAGGAGCGTTCGTATTCTTATCTTTTGTGAGGATACTTGGGACATTTCTCTTTCCGGATGAGTCCATCAAAGAGTCTGGCGACTTTTTGTGGAGAGTGTTCTTGCAGATCTCAGATGCAGGAGCAGTTGCAGAAGATGGAGAATCCAACTGGTTCAATAAAATTGTCGGTATACTAAGCGTATTTTCCGGTTTAGTTTTATTCTCTAGCTTAGTTGCATTTATCACAAACCAATTCGATCAGAAAATACAAGAACTCAGAAAAGGTAAAAGTGATGTTTTAGAATCTGGTCATACGTTAATCTTGGGATTCGGAATACGGACCATTGAAATATTAAGAGAATTGATAGAAGCAAATTCTTCCGAATCAGGAAAAGCAGCAGTTATACTTGCGGACAACGATAAGGAAGAAATGGATGATTTTCTTTCCGAAAATCTAGAAAACACTAAGACTACAAAAATTATCACGAGATCCGGACTACCTTCTCATCTTCATTCCTTAAAGAAAGTAAATGCTTCGAAGGCAAAAAGTATCATCATCTTAAATCCTTCCGGTTCGGAAGAATCGGAAGAAGGTAAATCTATCGGAGATGCAAAAGTATTAAAGTCAATCATGGCACTTGTTGCATTAAACGGAGAATCCGGTTTGCCTCCGATCGTTGCTGAACTTCACGGATTAGAAAATCGAAATATTGCCGTAGATCTTTCAGAATCGGTTCGGGTCATGGATGAAAGAAGTATTCTATCCAAGTTGCTTGTGCAAACTTCCAGAACTTCCGGTCTTGCGATCGTGTATTCTAATTTGGTTGGCTTTGAAGGAAATGAGATCTATTTTTATAAGCCGAAGAACGGTTGGAGAGGCTTAAACTATTCCGAAATTTCATTTAGATTCAAGGAATCGGTTCCTTTCGGTTTTAGAAAGACCAACGGAGAAATTATTTTAAATCCCAATCCTGAATATTTACCGGAGAATGAAGAAGATGCGATCATTCTTGCGGAAGACGATTCAAAGATCAAATTCGATGAAAAGCCCGTTGCTGTAACCCCTGCACTTTCTTATCCGAACACGACTCTTTCTCGGCCAATCGACAAACAATTGATCGTAGGTTGGAATTCCAAAAGTAAGATCATCGTAGATGAGTATGCGAAATTCTCTTCTCCTGATTCTCAAATCGATCTTTTGATACATGGATCCAGCGAAGAAATCAAAACCGTTCTTGCAAAACTGAAGACAAAATATCCTCAGATCAAACTCAGATCCTTGATCGCAAATCTCTCTCAAGAAGGTATTTTGGAAAAACTCTCTCCAGAACAGTATGATTCCGTAATATTCTTAGCCGAGGAGAAGGAGAACATTGAGGAAGTTGACGCAAGGACTATCTCTCTTTTGTTAAGGTTTCGCCAATACTTCAAGAAGAAACATCAGGCAGGCGCTAAAAGGGTGGAAACTCAGCTAATCACTGAAATTATGAATTCTGAAAACACTGAGTTGGTTTTGGAAACAGGAGTGAAAGACTTTTTGATCTCGAACCAATTCGTTTCCAAAATGATGGCCCAAGTTTCCCAAGAACCGGACGTTATGAGAGTCTACGATAGCCTATTCGATCCGAACGGAAGTGAAATCTATCTTAAACCTGCATTTTTATATTTTGAGGACTTTCCAAAACGTGTGAATTTTGCAGACTGTATGTTAGCGGCCCAACAAAGAAAGGAAACCTGTTTCGGGATACGTATCGTTTCAGAAGAAACAGACGAATCCAAAGGTTATGGAGTATATTTGATCCCGGATAAGTTGGAATTTTTTACCTTACACGAGTCAGATTCTTTTATCGTTCTATCGGAAGATCAGTCTTAGTTTAACGTTTCTTCTTAGGTTTCGCTTTTTTAGGAGAAACTTTAGCCGTTTTCTTTTTAGCAGGACTTGCTTTCTTAGTCACAGTCTTTTTAGGAGAAACTTTTTTAGAAGGTACAGATGCAACTGTCTCCTTCTTCACTTCTTCCTTAGCAGCAGGCTTTTGTTTGATAGGAAGTGGGTCCTTCTTCTCTTCTGAAGTTACCAAGGAGCCTAAACACTCTATTCCTAGTGGCCCTAAATATAAATTCAAGTGTCCGTATTCAGGGATCTCTACATCATCAAAATGGCCGAGAGTAGCGCTTTCCCAAGGACGGACGATACCTTCTCCCTTTGTAAACACTGCCTGTACATTATGAAATTTTGAATAAGTTTCTACAACTTCTTTCACCAATTTGGATCCAGGCATCATCTGCCAGGTGCAAGGAAAGATTGGTGCGAGGTATGCCATATAAGTTCCGTGCATAGGAGAACCTACCACGAATATTTTTCGGACCCTATCTCTTCCTTTATAACTTAAACCTGCAGCAATAAGCCCGCCCATAGAATGACAGATCAGATAACAATCTTTGATGTTTTTCTCTATTAAGAAATTCTCAAGTATCTTACTTTTTTTACGAATATTTCCAGTTTGGAATCCAAGCGGAACCACATACACCGGATGTCCAAGAGAGATTAGATGCTTGCGCATTGCGGTCCAAGTTAGGCCTCTTCCTAAAAATCCGGAAACACAAACGATCGGGCGTTTGTATCCTTCGGTATGATCCGGAAGCTCTATAAAGATCCCCAGAATATGACAGAAAAAATAATATATATGGTGATAGATCTCGGCTAAATGCTGTACGATTACAGGACGGATATTCCCTTTTTCGGGAAGGTAAGTAAGATGGTCTCTCTTCATTCGGTTTCTGCCGCGGGCGAATATCCCGCCCTACGGTAGAATCCATTCTCAGCTCCGAGGCGCAAACAGAATTTTGCAGACCTTTTTCATCCTAATCTTTCTTAAATTTTAAAGAAGCTGAATTAATACAGTATCTTAGCCCGGTCGGCTCAGGTCCATCGGGGAATACATGTCCTAAATGACCTCCACATCTGGCACATAGAACTTCTGTGCGAGTCATTCCATGGCTTGTATCCGTTTCGGATTGGACTGACTTGTCTGCAGCAGGTTTATAAAAAGAAGGCCAGCCGCTTCCTGATTCGTACTTTGTATCCGAACTGAATAATTCTGCACCGCAAGCAGCGCATAGGTATTTTCCTTTTTCTTTATTATAATAATATTCCCCGGTAAACGCTCTTTCTGTACCTTTTTCTCTGATGATCCGGTATTGTTCGGAACTTAGGACTTTTTTCCATTCTTCCTCTGACTTCTGCACTTCGTATTTCATCTTACCTCCTTTCTTCTCATTTGGAGCTCCTACAGAATCGGAGCATCCTGAAAAAGCATATCCTAGTAAACATACAAAACCGATACTTAGTCCGATTTTACTCATGATCCTAACCTCGCCAAATACTTCGGTCCAGATCTGAAAAAGGTTACTTTTGGAAGGAATCCCTGAGGTCCCTGAAGAGTAAAAATATTCTCGTTTGTTCAAGTTGTAAAGCTCAAACATTCTTCCAAACACCTGTTCGGTTCCTTATCCTTCGTTCGTATTACAAACCAAAGTTTCTATTATGGAAAGGAAGTATGGGTAATACTTGACACAAGCTTAATAAAGAAGTACACCTAAATACCTCTAAGCGACAGGGAGCATACAAATGATTCAGGGAAACTATTTCCAGGACAATACCGACTTACAAACTCATTTTGATAATCTTATAGATTGGAAGGAGATCATAGCAGCGTACGAAGGCGATTTTCATGACGCCGCCAAATACAAGCAGACTAACGACGAAAGATTTGCATATGCACCTTCTACAGTGCAGGAAGCAATAGATTATTATAAATCTACCGTAGATGCCTTGGGAGAAATTATGGGAGACTTTGTAGCTCCTCGTAGTAAGGAAATGGACCAAACCGGTTTAAAATATGAGAACGGCAAAGTCACTTTCCCGAAGGCACAGGAAGAATGTTATAAAACCTTAAAAGATGCAGGACTTATGCCTATCTCCATCTCCAGACAATATGGAGGTTTAGGTTTGCCTGCGACTGTGCAATCCATGATGTGTGAGATAGCCGCAAGAGCAGATGCGGCGTTTTGTCTAGCATACGGAAATATTAATATAGTCGAGATCATGGAAAGATTTGCGTCCGAAGAAATGTGCAATGAATGGTTGCCTCAAATCGCCGCAGGAAAATTCAGCGCAGCCATGGCCTTAACTGAACCTAACTATGGCTCGGATCTTCCTAACGTGCAGACCAGAGCCACTCAAGATCCCGACGGTACATGGAGAATTAACGGAGCAAAACGTTTTATCACTCATGCCTGCGGATATGTGGATTCTCCTTCCGTAATTCTTACGTTAGCCAGAACAGGAAGTCCGGAAAGTGGAGCAAGAGGTCTTTCATTCTTTTTAGTACAAGGTAAAGATGTTCATGTCGCGGGAATAGAGCATAAAATGGGATTACATTGTTCTCCTACTTGCGAAGTCGTTTTCGAAAATTCCCCGGGGCTTCTGATCGGAAAAACTGGTTACGGTCTTGTGAAATATTCTATGGGAATGATGAATGCTGCAAGGCTAACAATCGCAACCCAATCTTTAGGAATTGGAACTGCCGCTTATTTCGAAGCAAAAAAATACGCTTCTGAAAGAATACAATTCGGCAAGCCGATAGAGAAGATACCTGCAGTCCGAAAAATTTTGGACAAGATGGAAAGAGAAATTTTAGCCACACGATGTCTTGTTTCAGAAACAGGAAGAGCGATCGATCTTTATCATTGGAAAAAAGAAAGAATGCTCAAAGAAGAAGGTAAAAGCGAGAGAGATGTAAACCAAGACGAAACAATCCGTCGCTGGGAAAAACTCGCAGACTTATTCACTCCTATGAGTAAATATTATGCCTCCGAAGGTTGTGTGGCTCTTGCATCAGATGCAATCCAAATCCATGGTGGAAGTGGATACACTGAGGATTACGATGTAGCGAGGATCTACAGAGATAGCAGGATCACTACAATCTACGAAGGTACAACTCAATTACAGATCGTCGCCGCAATCGGAGGAGTAGTTTCCGGAATGTCTGCGAGTGGACAACTAAGAGCTTACGCAGAAGAAGAAATGTCCAAATTTTCTCCTTCTACAGATCTTAGATCTCTTTGGGAAAAATTGGAACAAGCGGTTCATTCTTACAAATCGATAGGAGATGGTTTTACAAAAGACGAACTCGCTTTCGAAACCGTAGAGATCGCAGCAAGATTTGTGGCTGGAATGCTTTTAGAAAAATCTCTGGGTCAAGTGGATGGAGATTTGAAAAAACAGAGAACCAAACATTCACAAGATTATAATATAGATTCTTTAGCTATCGCAGAAGGGAATCTATTACGTTTAGAAAGAGCGAATAGGCAAGCTGCTGCGGCAGTTTAAAAAGAAAAACGGCCGGCGATCGTCGGCCGTTTCTTTATTCTTCCTTTTTTTCTCCAGGGAGATGAGGAATTTCTCCGATCGCAACTCCAAGAGCGATACGATTCAAAGAATGTTGATGCAACATTTTGCGATACGTGATTTCTGCATTTAACATAGAAATCCTGGAAGCAATCGCTTCGATCCTACTATTTCTACCGGAACGATAACCACTTGCCTGGCTTTGAGATGTTTCTTGAGCGGATACAAATGCCTTTTGGTATATCGCTAATATCTTTTGAGAGTTCTTAAAACTTTCGAAAGCATTTCGGATTTCCTGAGTAGCAATCCTTCTTGTTTGAGAAGCAGTAAGTTTTGCCTGTTTCTTTGCAGAGTCCGCTGCTTTTAGATCAGCCATTTGAGAAAATGGGGTCAAAGGCATTGTAATCTGCAACTGAGCAGTAATATCTTTTGAATGTGTTTGGCCGGGATAAGGAAAAGAATAATAATTATTTAATGCGATCGTAGGAGCAAAACCTACCCAAGCCTTGTCCTTCTGTGCATCCGCTACCTTAACACTTTGAAAGGCTGAAAGAACATCATATCTTTTTGCTAAATATTCTTCCGGTTCCATACCCGTTGGGAGAGGTTCCAATTCTGCTTTGAATCCTGCAACAGAGATCGGCTTTTCATAACCAACCATAGTGGCTAACGTAATACGCACCTGTTCCAATTGGAATTTTGCATCTGCAAGAACCGCTTCCGCATTGGAAAGACTTGTTTCCGAATTCAGAAGGTCCGATCTCATGATCCTTCCTACTGCATACATTCTTTTTCTTTCCTGCAAAGAGTCTTGGTTTAACTCATATGCTTCTTGGGAAATTTTAACACTTTCTTCCAATTGTAAAAAGTTGAAGTAGGCCTGTGCAATCTCCAGATACATTCTGCCTGCTTCGTGTTTTGCTTCTAATCTTCTTTGTTCGGCCAAACTTTTGGATGCTCTGTAATCTTGGTAAGAAGAAAGTCCGGCAGAGATCGGAATACTCAACAACAAACGAGAACCCGCTCCCACTGTAGGAGGAAGATTGCTTCCGGAAGTTGAAGAGGGTAATAAAGAAAGAGGATCTCCACTTTGGATCGCCTTATATGTTTTATAATTATCTACTATAGAGGGCTGCTGCGTATGACCGGGAACAGAGTAAAATTTGTTAAACACATAAGAAAGAGTAGGCATAAAACCTGCAAATGCCTTGTCCTTCTGTGCCAAAGCTTGCTCTGTCGCTTCGTTCTTTAGCGCGATCCTTTCCGTTCTTTCTACTGCGAGAATATAGAGATCATCCAGACTGAATGTTTCTTTTGCGATCGTTTTTTCCACATCCTGGGTAGTGATCCCTGTTATATTTTTTAGACTTTCTTCCACTACTCCGTCCGCGACTTTCACTTCCGGAGTGGAGGCACATTCCCAAAAAAATAAACAAGCAAGGATAGAGAATATTAATTTTTTATAATTCTTAAGAGTATCTACGTACTTCATCTTTCTCATTTTCCATAAGATAATAAGCGGCTGGAACTACCACCAATGTGATCAATGTAGAAACGATCAAACCGCCTAAAATGGTGATCGCCATCGGGATCCTAGTTTCCGCTCCCGGGCCCAAAGCCAAAGCAGGAGGGATAGCGGCCGCAATCGAAGAGAATGTTGTCATAAGCACCGGTCTTAAACGGACAGGGCACCCGATTCGGATGGCATCCGCAATATTCTTCCCTTCCCCTCTCACATGATTCACAAATTCCACCAAAAGAATTGAGTTCTTCTTCACAAGTCCCAAGAGCAGGATCAATCCTATAAAGCTATACATATTGAAGGATTGTCCTGCGATGAAAAGAGCGATTAACGCGCCCGAAAAACTAAAAGGCATGGAAAGAAGAATGTAGAAAGGCTGCTTTAAACTGTTGAACTGGCTTGCTAAGATCATAAATGACATTATGATCCCTAAGATCAAAGCCCCCGATAAGCTGGATTGTGATTCAGAAGCAGTTTTTGCGGAACCGGTAACTTCTACATGATAACCTTCCGGAAGCATTTCTCTTGCAATGCGGATGGCCTCGGTGGTCGCCCAGGTCTGTCCTTTTTCTTTAGGAGGGTTTCCGAAAATTTTAATGGATCTATCTCGGTTTACTCTAGTGATATTTTTGAGAGTGTTTGTCGCTTGAAGGACCAAAACATCTTTCAAACGGACGATCTCTCCATACGTATTCCTAACCCCGATATTCGGAATGATATCGGTGCTTTCTCCTTTGTCCTTATCGATCTTAACGCGAACATCGAAACTTCTACCATTTTCGGTAAAACGACTTACGTTACGCCCTCCCATCAAAGGCCCGATCGTATTACCAATGTTGGCCATACTCACACCACGGATCGCAGCTGCTTCTCTGTTTGGTAGAATTTTTACTTCAGGTTGTCCGGAAACATAGTCGGTATCTATGTCCAAAATCGTTTTAGAAGAATCTAATTTTTCACGAATAGAGTCCGAAAGTTTTGCGAGTGTGGCCCAATCTGGTCCAGTCAAAACCAACTCAACAGGATAACCTCGTCCGGCACTGAAACCTCTCTGAGAAAGATCTTGGACGGAAAATTTTGCTTCGGGCACAAGATCTTTCAGATCTTTTCTGAATTCTATAAATACTTCGGACTGAGTGATCTCTCTTCCTGTTTTTTTACTCTTAGGACGGTTCCCCATATCCTTCATCGTAACGAAGAACATTCCAGTATTAGATTCAGTGCCTCCCATTCCTCCCACATTGCTCAGGAATTTTTCTACAATAGGTCGAGTGCTGAGATAACCTTCTACCTTCTTCATTGCTTCATCTGTACGAATGATAGAGGAACCGATCGGCATTTTTGCGCGAACGATAAATCTTCCCATGTCTTGAGGAGGAATGAACTCCTTCTTCAATAGGAACAAAAAGATAATAGAAAACGCAAAGAATAGGACAGATGAAACGATCACGGTTCCAGGTTTACGAATTACGAATTCTAAAATTCTCCCATAAACTCTTTCTGAGAATTGAAGAAAATTCTCTATGACTGGATCCATTCTTTTAAAAAAGGAAAAACGATCCGCAGCATTCTTTAATTTAGAAAAGAATGTATCTGCAGGCAAGGTGAATGGCGATTTGGATCTTTGCTTTTTCTGTGCTTCTTTACTTTCTCTATAACGAGAAGCTCTCATTGGGGTAAAACTCAATGCCTCAAAAAGAGAAAGTGCAACCGCCACGGAAACTGTAACTCCGAATTCCAAAAAGTAACGTCCGATGATCCCTGACATAAATGCGACAGGAAGGAAGATCGCGATGATCGCAAGTGTAGCGGCTAACGCTGCGAACCGTATTTCGGACGCTCCATCTAACGATGCTTGGAACCAAGTTTTTCCTGATTCTCTATGCCTACTGATATTCTCCAATACCATAATTGCATCATCTACGACTATACCAGTCGCTAAAGAAAGACCGAGCAATGTGAATGTGTTTAATGTAAAACCTGCAAAATACAGGATCAAAAAAGTTCCCATCACTGAAGTAGGAATTGCAAGAAGAACGTTCCAAGTGCTGCTCCAATTTCCTAAGAACAATCGACAAACAATCCCTGTAAGCACCGCAGAAAGTATAAGAGTAAAAACTAATTCATGAACTGAATCTCTGATAAAAGTAGTATTATCATTGGAGATATTTAGTTCGAATCCAGGAGGAAGACTTGATCTAAGTTCTTCTACTTTTTCTTTCACCAAGTCGCCGACCTGTACAGCGTTTGCACCTTTGATCTTTTTGATCCCAAGACCCACTGCGGAAACACCGTTAAATCTGGAGATTCTTCTGATCTCGTCCAGGCCATCTTCTATCTTTGCCACTTCTCTCAAGCGAACCGGACGAAACATCGCGGCCCCGCTTCTGGAGTTGATATATATATTCGAAAATTGTTCTACAGTTGGAACATCTCCTACCGCTCTTAAGGAAACTTCGGAGAGTTTATTTTGCACTCTTCCGGAAGGAACTTCTATATTCTGTTCTGTTAATGTATTAATGATATCGGTTACTGTAAGCTCCGCTCTCAAAAGGCGGATCGGATCCAAGAATACATTGATTGTGCGGTCCACATAACCGCCGAGTATGATTTCCCCTACTCCAGGAATTTCTTGGAATTTATCTTTGAGCCTGGTCTTAACAAAGACCATCTTCTCCTGATCGCTTCTATTCGGAGCAGTTAGTGCAACCCAGATAATAGGTTGATCATCCGGATTTGATTTCATGATAATCGCAGGATCCAGATCATCCGGAAGTTTATTGCTTACCTGAGCGATCTTAGTTTGGATCTCTTGGACCGCAACATCCACATCACGTTTGAGCTCCAACTCCACAGTGATAGTCGCAGAACCGTCTGTGGAAACGGAACGAACTTCTACAACACCTTGGACTGTCATCAGGACTTCTTCAATAGGATCGACTACGTCGGTCTCCATAACTTGAGCGTTTGCCCCGGTCAAGTTGAGAGTAACGTTCACGATCGGGAAGTCGACGTCCGGCATCTGAGAAAGACCCATACGGGAGAAGCCGATACTTCCCAGCAGGATGATAGCTGCCATCATCATCCATGCAAAAATTGGATTGCGAATAGAAACCTCAGAAAGCTTCAAAGGAACCTCTTTCTATCTGTATTTGTAGGGAGGAATTTTTGTTTAGTTATAGGACCTGTCTTTTTCGCACAAGTGCCAGATTTTTTCTTGTCCGAAAGATCGGAAAAAGGTACTAAACAGAACTCATGTCGTTTCAATTATTGGATCCCGAAAAAGGAATATTTCTCTCAGAAGCAGGTTCCACGAATACCATCTTAAAAGGTAAGGAATTCCCACCAGGGTCCTGGATCCTAGCGGATTTTCAATCTTCTGGAAGGGGAAGAAAGGGAAAAACCTGGAGTATATTGGGAGACGAGCCTTTTATCTTCTCAGGTAAATTCTCCTCCGATTCTAATCTATCTTCTCCCGGGCTATTCTCCTTATATGTGGGAGTCGCGGTAGCAAAGGCAATTTTATCCGTATATCCTTCTACCAGTAAAAAAGATCTTAGGATCAAATGGCCGAATGATATCTATTTAAATGGAAAAAAAGTCTGCGGTATTTTAATTGAAACGGAAAAAGAAGGAGAAGTTTGGGATTGGATCTTAGGGATCGGAGCCAATCTTTATGGCACTGAAATTCCGGATTATCTGATCGACGCCGGATTTATCACAAGCGATCAAAATGAAAAAGGAAGAAGGGCCCGTTTTTTAGAAACCTTACTTCCTCTTCTGAACGATGCAGTATTAGCAATTTCAGATGGAGAAAAAAGAATAGAATTCATAAACGAGAAGCTTCTCTGGAAAGGAGAAACCATAGCCTGGACGGAAAGCGGAGAACAAAAAACCGCAACGCTTCTGGGAGTAAATGAAGAAGGAAAATTATTAGCCCGGACCTCGGTCGGAAACATGGTCGAATTCATTGACAGCCCCGAGGATTTTAGGTCCTTGGAGTAGAATGATTCTAGTAATCGACGTCGGCAATACCAACACAGTCTTTGGAATTTATGAGAACGGTTCTAAAGAGCCGATTTTCCATAGAAGAACAGTTACTCGTAGAGATAGAACTTCCGACGAAATGGGACTTTATCTCAAGGGTTTCCTCCGAGAATTCGAAATAGATAGCAGCCAGATCGTTGGTGGAATCTATTCCTCTGTCGTTCCTCAATTGAATCCGATCATAGAAAGAATGATCCAAGATTGGTTCCAGATAGAACCGATCAGAGTTCAATATCAAATGAAGTTACCATTCGGGATCAAATACCCAAGACCTTTCGAGATAGGCGCGGATAGATTGGTGAATGCTGCAGCGGCAGTAAAAGATCATCCTGGAAAATCAATCATCATAGATTTAGGAACCGCTACCACATTCTGCGTTGTGGATGATACTCCCGATTATTTGGGAGGGGTAATTGCTCCAGGACTAAAAGGTTCCATGGATGCTTTGACAAGAAATACTGCACAATTACCTCCGATCGTATTCCAAGCTCCCTCTAAAATATTAGGAGATTCTACTATAGAATCTATACAGGCTGGATTCTTTTTCGGATGGATAGGCCTTTTAGAAGGCATCATCAAAGAAGTTAGAGCCGCTCACGGAAATGATTATAGAGTAATAGGAACAGGTGGACTAGTAACCACCATCCATGCAGCGAATCCTAAAATTTTCGATAAGATAGAACCCCTGCTCACTTTAAGGGGACTGCAAATATTATACGAAGATAATGCAAAATGAATCTTTTGATAGTAGGGCTTGGAGGATTTTTAGGATCAGTTTGTAGATACGCAATATCTCAAACAATCGCGAAAGAATCCGGCTTATTCCCGATTTCAACATTTGCAGTAAATATAGTCGGTTCATTACTGATAGGAGTATTTTACGGACTATCTCAGGGAAAAGTTTCCGAAGAAGTTAGATTGTTTGCAACGGTAGGATTTTGCGGAGGATTTACAACCTTCTCCGCTTTTGCTTTAGAAAACCTAAAATTACTACAATCAGGAAGCTATTTTAGTTTTTTTGCATATATAATGCTTAGCACGACAGTTTGTATCACCGCCGTGCTATTAGGAGTATACGTAAGCAAATAAAAAGCGACGCTCACCTTTTAAGGAAGACGGATCTCTTTTTTAGCACCTCCCTTAGATCCCTCTAAGGTTTTAGTCTCCGGATTGATTTCCGAAAGAGAATCGTATTCGAGCTGGACCACAATCTTTCCGGTTTTATCGATCAGACCGTATTTTCCACCTTCGATAGTAGAATGTTCTCCATCACTTACTGACTTACAATCGTTACACACGATTGAGAACCCCTCTCTAATTGGAAAAGCGAAATCATAATTTGCTGGAATCACCTTTTTACAAGAGGCATCGAAAAATCCGAATTTAGAATTCTCCACAAATCGGGCCAGACCTTCTGAAAAATAATCAGGACCATTGTCGAAAGTGAATACATTCAATAAAACTTTGTTTTGAGGATCTATACAGATCCATCCGTCTTGGCTAAAAGAAAAACCTACGCCATTCTCATTAAAATCATAAGCGATTGAATATTGAGGAGAGATCTGGACTTTTCCGTTCTGGTCCTTATAGCCATAAACGCCATCCTCTTCGAAAGCAGTTAATTGTATTTTTTTATAGCAGAAAGTTAACAGAAGCAAAAAAGCCAAAATCACAAAAGGGTAAATTTTTCGATCCATAGATCCTCCAATATATCATTTATTTCTAAAAGAGCTGCTCATCGCGAAACCTACATAAGCAGACGCAATTGCGTCCCAAGAATCATCATGTCCGGTCAAATTTTCCATTCCCAAAAGAAGTTTTAAAGCTGCCTTAATATCTTTTTTATCCGCAGTTCCGCTGCCTGTGACACCTTTTTTGATCTGGGAAGCGGTCGGTTCAACCAAAGGAATATTATGTTCTCCTAATGTAAGAAGAACAACTCCTCTTGCTTCGTAAACCCTGGCTGCAGTCGTTCTATTTTTAGCAAAAAATAATTCTTCCACAGAAGCCAGATCGGGATGATACTCATCCAAAATCGCATCCAACTGCCTGCGAATAGCGATTAAGTTTACGGGACTTTTGGTTCCACTCGGAACTTCTATCGTGCCGTAAGTGAGAACACGAATTACAGACTTATCTTTTTGAAGAACGGAATAACCTAGACGATGGGACCCAGGGTCTATTCCTAAAATTTTCACCAAAAGACTCCTGAGTTAAAATTTCGCTCTTATTGTAGGAACTCCTACATGGGGTTAAAGGGCGCCCCCGCCCGGCTTCGGGTGGGGGGAGTGGCCCGTGGGAGAGCCGATTCCCCTCTATCATAAATTCCTTGAACCGGCAACCTCATTTCCTTGCGCGAAACTCTGTTGGAATTCCAACAAAGTTTTGCCAATCACCGATCCCAGAAAAGTAGAAGCCGAAGAAAAATTTCCATGGCTTCTAAAAATTTCAGCCGAATTCTTTTTCTAATTCCGGAGAAAGTTCGAAGTTAGAGTTCACACCCTGAACATCATCATGAGCTTCCAAGTTGTCGATCAGCTTCATTACTTTTTCTGCAATTTCCTTGTCGGAAACTTCTGCGCCAACTAAGGCAACAAATTTGATCTCGGATTCTTCCGATTTGATCCCCTTGTCAGTCAAAGCGGTTTGGACAGCTTCATAATCGTCAGGAGAAGTCACTACTCTGAAAACTTCCCCTTCGTTCTGAACGTCTTCTGCGCCTGCGCCAACTGCTAATTCGAATAACTCTTCTTCAGAAATCTGATCGGAAGGAATTACGATAATACCTTTTCTTTCAAAAAGACGACTAACGCTACCCGTAGTCGCTAAAGAACCACCCAACTTAGTAAGGATACTTTTAATCTCCGGAGTGGTCCTAGTTTTTTTATCAGTTACGGCTTCGACCATTATTGCGGTTCCACCGGGTCCAAAACATTCATAAAGGCATTCTTCATACACAACGCCTTCCAATTCTCCGGTACCTTTTTTGATCGCCCTGTCGATATTGTCTTTCGGCATGTTGCTGGCCTTGCCTTTCAAAACCGCAAGTCTAAGTCTCGGATTGGTATTAACATCCCCTCCACCCATACGCGCCGCAACAGTGATCTCTTTGACCACCTTAGTGAAAATCGCCCCTCTTTTAGAATCGATAGCGTCCTTTTTGCGTTTAATCGTTGCCCACTTACTATGCCCGGACATCAGATTTCCCCTTACATTTAAGAATAGATCGGTTTAAAAAATATATAAGATCAGAAGCAGGATAGTCGGCCAAAAACCGGTCCTACTTTTTCAACAAAACCCGCTTTTTCCAGTCTGTCCATCCTTTTTGGCCTCTCCCATCCCTCCGAGAAATCCAAGCAAAAAGCCGAATCCGTCCTATAAACTCTTGGCCGACCAGCCTAACAAAAATCCCTACTGAAATAACGTCGGAAAAAATCAAAAGAACATTATAAATTCATAAAATTCTTCCTGGAAAGATCTACTGTGCATGAGGACTCAGATTTTAGAAAAAGATCTCCCCGCCCTGCTTTGGGTGGGGGCCGGTACGGTGGTACACAAAACACTTTCGATCAAACGGATCGCGCTGATTTCATCTTTAAACTCGTATGACCTCGATCCCTCGGTCACCGACTCGTTTGCGGTCGTCTTCTCGCTCCCTATGGTCGCTGCGAAGGGGGGCCGGTACGGTGGTACACAACCACACACACATTCACCGCCCTTACCACAATTCCCAACAAAAATCAACCGATTTTTCGTACCTACAAATCATGTAGGAATTCCAACATGATTTCCACTTGCGAAATAAATTCCGAATCTTTCTAACTTTTAATCTATTTCGCATAACGTATAACAACATGTCGCTGTATTTATACAAAAAATTCAGGCGTTATTAATAACATTCGTTTTACATAAAATGATCCATTCGTCCCCCGATGGCATCTCTTTGTCCCTAATAAATTGACTAGTTTTAGAACCTGGAGTAAACTCCCGCGTATGCGAATCCTAATCGTAGAAGATGATATATTATCCTCTCGCTGTTTAGAAATTTTAGCGAAAGAATTTTTAAATGAAAGGATACAAAGTATCCACGCGGTTTCCGATCCGGAATCTGCCGCGGAATTTATACGCAAAAATCCGTTAGATCTATTATTCTTGGATATAAATCTCCAAGGAGAAACCGGTTTCAAACTTTTGGAAATTGAAAGCAGAAGTTTTTTCCAAACAATCATTGTATCTTCGGAGAGGGACAATGCAGTAAAAGCTTTCGAATTTTCAGTGTTGGATTTCCTACCAAAACCGATCACAAGAGAAAGATTCGGAATTTCCATCCATAGATATCTTTCCTCTCATCCTAATGTATTCTCTCCGAAAGGAATTCCACACAAAAAAGAGGAAGCGATCGAACCCGATAATATAGTATTCGCAAGGTCTGAAAGAAATTACGCAAGGTTATTTACCAAGGACGGAAGTGTGGAGAAGGTCAGAAAAACATTGGACCAACTCCAAAAAGATTTGGAAGCCCACGGATTTTTCAGAGCCCACAGAAGTTATCTGGTCCGGTTGGAAGAAGTTAAAAAGATCTTATTCAAAACGCCAACTACCTACCGACTCTTACTTCACTCAGATCACAGTATTCCTGTTAGTCGATCGCAAGGAAGTAAACTTCTCTCATTATTCAAAAATTCAAATCATAAGGTTTTAGGTCTGCCGTGAAAAACTTCTACGTTGCCATTCGATTTAGAACCAAAAACTTTATATTATTTATAAAGAGACATTTTCAGATCCTAAGAGAAGTCAAAAGTAACGAAGAATTCATCCGATCCTCGTACTTCGAAGTTTATCTCATACTAAGATATCTTTTCCCATTTTTATTCGTAGTTTATATTCCTTTTGCGGCCCTTGATTGGACTGACTTTCTGAAAAATTCAGGATACTTTCCCCTCTTGATCTATAACTCAATTTTTATTCCTGGCTGTTTTCTTTTTACCGCGCTTTTAAATCTCCCGATCCTTAAAAGTGAAAATGGCAGAAGGTGGTTAACGATAGCCGGAACCTTATTCTTAACTTCCGCAGGAACAGCAATGAACCTGCTCATATTCCAATTCGGAACGGATATTTCTCTATTTGCATTTACTCAATTAGGGATTGCAGTGCTTCTTCGTTATCCTGATAAAACGAAGAAGGTTATCTATTTTACAAATTACGCAATATTCTTCGCGGCAATGTTTTGGTTAGGAAAGAACTCATCATTTCTGATCCAGAATTTTTTCTTCACAATGGTCATGACCATTCTATTGGATCTGATCAGCCTTCTCACAAAAGTGAATTCGTTTCATAAAGAACAATCCATCCGTGAACTAAACCGAAAACTGGTAATGGAATCCATTAAAAAATCTGAAATCCTAAGGATAGCAATCCATGATTTGAAAAGCCCTGTAACAGGGATCTTAAGTTTAGTAGGGCTTTATACAAGAGAACCAAGTTATATTCCTGTCAATCGAGTAGCTTCTTCATATGCGGATCCTCCCGAAATTTTAGATCATATAGACAGAACTTCCCGCAAAATTTTGGAATCTATTGAAGACGTTTTGTATCTCGCAAGTTCCGGAGACACCGAAACGATTGAAAACCAAACCCAAAAGTTAAATCCTGAGTTATTATTAAAATCAGTAACTTGCAATCTAAACTTCTTATTCTCCTCAAAAAACATAGAAGTAAAAGACGAACTCTCAGAATATAATTTCTACTTCCAAGCAAATCCGCAAATATTGTATAGAGTATTCGATAATTTATTAAGCAACGCCGCCAAATTCTCTCCTGAAAATTCAGAGATCTATCTCAAAAGTGAACTCATCTCGGAAGTTTATGAGAAAATTCTAATCATCAAAATAGAAGATTCAGGACCAGGATTCCAACCCGAAGACGAAAAAAATATGTTTAGGGAATTTTCTATTCTTTCCGCAAAACCGACAGGCTCCGAATCCTCTAGCGGGATCGGACTCGCATTGGCTAAAAAACTATTAGATAGAATGGGAATACGCATCCGCCTAGGCAACTCCAAAGCACTCGGAGGAGCCCAGGTAATATTAGAATTTCCGCAATCAAAAGCGAAATAGGGAGTTAAGAACTGGAGGCAAATCAAAATGAAAGATGTGAAGAGAATTTGGTTGGGAGGAATAGTATTAGCGTTATCCGTAACGTCATTCTACTGTAGCCCGGACCAAAATACGAACAATACGCAAGACCTGGCTTTACTAGGAGGACTTTTAGAAACTCCTGAAAAAGGTACAGGTAATTTGACCGGATTAGATAACACTGATCCGAAAACCCAAAATGTTTTAGACGATCTAACGAGCGTAGTCTATGGCTCTTACGATGTGGTGTATATTCCGGGTGCAGTCTGTAGCAACGGAACCCCTTACAAAATATTTGTAGATCGCGCCGATGGGATCTTAGATTGGATCTTAGGATATTCCAGTAGATTATTGGTATATCTAGAACCGGGAGGAGCTTGTTGGGATTACGAAAGCTGCACTGGACAAACTGGGATCAGAGGAGCTGCAAATCCGAACGGTATTCCTGATAATCATATGAACTTCGGAGCGTTTATAGATCCGAATGTTCCCGGTGGAAGCCCAAATGCGGTGATCTCTCCGATCATATTAAGAAACCATCCTACCGGACAAAACGTTAAAACTTCTAATTGGAACAAAGTTTTCATTCCTTATTGCACTGGAGATGTGTATGCAGGAAATAAGGTGGCAACTTACTCCGATCCGACAGGACAAAATCCTCCGATCACCTATCGACATGTAGGCGCTAAGAACATGGAGCTTGTCATAGATTGGCTGAAGAACAATTTTAATAAACCGAAAGAGATGTTTGTTTCAGGGTGTAGCGCAGGTGGAGCAGGCTCTATGATCAATTATCACTTCATTAGAAAAGCTTTAAGTCCTTCTAAAAGCTATCTATTGAATGATTCCGGTCCAATCTTCCCTGCTCCTGGATTCGGGAACCAATGGCCTTTGCAACAAAAAATCAAAGATGCTTGGAATACAGAGTATTTTATAAGCAAGGCTCAGCCTGATTTCCCTTCCGTGGATATTCGTGCCGATTATGGAAAGATCAGCGAAGCTCTGGCTCAAAAATATCCGAATGATAAATTAGCTATTACTCTATTCAGAAGAGATGCTAATTATTCCATGTATTCTTATGCAAGATTCTATGGATTGGATGAAAACAATCCGGCGGATAAGGAATATATCATCGGCACTCTTTGGGCTCAGGACATTGAAAATTTAAAGGCTCAATACGATAGATATTCGAATCTTGAATATTTTATACCGTATTATAGAAGTATCAATGACAGCCATTGCACTTCTATTGTGGAATTTACCGGAACGGAGATAGAAAATACCGGAATTACGCTCGGGACTTTCATCAATGACTATCTGCTTGGAAGTTCTACTTTCAGAAGCTTTTTCGAAAGTGTGAATCCGAACGATGCAAACGTAACGAATTTCTGGTTCGCGTTAGTTAATCTTCTACTATGATCTCTCGAAGAAGGCGGTAAAATTCGCCGCCTTCTTTTTTTCATTCGATTGCTAAGCTGCTTTTTCTTCTTTTAATGGAACTACATAACCCCAAAAAAGAGCCATCATGATTCCTGCAATGTACATCCAAATACTAAAGATCGCAGAAGGAAGCGCGACCTTAGGACCAAAAAACTGGATCGCAAGAGTCATGCCAAGAGTAGTATTCTGGATCGCGACCTCGATAGAGATCGTTCTCGCCTGCTTCTCCGCAATCCCTAATATTTTTGGGAAAAAATAACCTGCTATAAATCCAAAAGTATTATGAAGAATGACTGCGAGTCCGACTAAAAGAACCATCTCTATAAAATTGTCTCTGTTCTTATAAGTTACAAACGCAACTACAAAAACCAAGAATAAGATAGAGAAAACTTTATAAGGAGTTTCGATCTTCTGAGCAAAATTAGGAAACTTATGTTTTACCGCCATACCGATGGAAATCGGAAGCACTATGATTACTACAACTGTCTTAAGCATCTCCACAAAAGAGATTTGCATCACGCTCGAACCAGTGGGATCCAATAAGGAGCCAAAGAACGTAACAATAATCGGAGTCAGTAAAGGGCAAAGAAGTGTAGAAAGTGCAGTGATCACAACTGCAAGAGCAACATCACCCTTTGCCAGATAATTTATCAAATTAGAAGTGGTACCACTAGGACAGGATCCCACAAGAATGACGCCTAACGCGAGTTCGTATTCCAAACCTAAGATCAATACAACCGCGTATGCAGCTAAAGGCATGATCACAAAATGGCCCAAAGTACCGACCAAAGTTTGGAGAGGAGTTGTAAAAATCCGCCTAAAATCTCCGATTGCCAACCCGAAACCCATTCCGAGCATTACGATTGCTAAAAGAGCCGGAAGCAGCCCCTTTTCTACTGCACCTAATTGCATGATTCTCTCCTTAACATAACACCTGTTTTATTATTTTTATCCCCGAGAAGAATCTCGGATTTTCTTTCCGGAAACGTATCTTACTGTCTGGAAAGCCCTGAGCTGAAAAGCTTTTTTTCTCTTCAATCAGAACCGGTTCCTAAGCCAAAAACCTTAGGATTTTCATCAAATCGTCAAAAGGACCCAATCTACAATTTTGATCCAATAAATGTTCTGAATCCAAACCGATCCATTTAGTTTGACATAAAATTAAATATCCTCTGAAAAGGGATTATTCTCATACAACCGGAGCGACAAATGTATCTAATATACTTCTCCACCTTTGAAGCTATTCCTTTCAAAAGAATATTAGAAAAATGGAAACTATTTCGATTTAATAGAATGATCCGCAAAAAATGGCCTGTCTATCATAGACTCGGTCCCCGATTTGAATTTGTGTCCGAAGATTTGCTAAAACTAAAGATCCGATTTCCTTTTAACAATAAAACCAAAGGGTATAATGGACTTCATTTCGGTGGAGCAATCTATGCCTTCGTAGATCCATTATATGTGTATTCCATTTCGGAAAATTTAGGCTCCGAATATCTTGTTTTGGATACAAAAGCAGAGATTGATTTTCTAAAAGCAAGCAATCAAGATCTGGTTGTAGAAACGGAAGTTTTCCCGGAAGATATAAAATCCATCCGAGAAGAATGTAGAACTAAAAAGAAAACTACTCGGATCTATTTTATAGAAGTCTTAGATCCGAACGGGCAGAAAATCGCGATCGTTAAGAAGACAATTTATATTAGGAAACTGAATCTTTCTTTTCCCATAACTTCCAGACTATAAACCCTGAAATTACTCCGAATATAAGGAATACAATACCTAACGTATATTTCAATTGTAGAATGTATCCTATTCCGAAAAGCCAAGCGTATAAGGAGAAGATCGCCAATAACCAGATCCGAACTCTGGAATAGAATTTTTTACGAGCGGATATCCCACCCCATTTTCCCCAGAATCCGAAAGGTTGTAACTTGGCTACAAATGCATCCAATACTTGGTCCGGAACCGGAGCAGTTAAGAAGGTCACTAAAATTGAAACGATCACGCTTCCGAGAGCGGTGAAAAATAAAAGATAATCCGCGTTTACGTTCGGGTATACTTTATATAAAATTAATGAAAGAACTAAAGCAGTTCCCATTCCGGATAATTCCGTCCAAGCATTTACTCTCCACCAGATCCACCTTAAGATCTGGGGAAGACCTAAACCGGAAGCCATCGCTAAGAAAAACTTCCATGCGGAGGCTATAGAATTCATCTGAGTCGCGACTAAGATCGCAATTCCCGCCATCAAGACTACTGCGATCCTTCCAGCGACAACTGTTTCTTTATTACCTGCGTCCGGTTTCAGAAATCTTAAATAAAGATCGTTTACCAAATAACTGGCACCCCAGTTGATATGAGTATCCGCAGTAGACATGAACGCTGCCATCAAACTCACGAATACCAATCCCAAACATCCCGCAGGCAAAACGATCTTCATGAGGACAGGATATGCGATTTCTCTGTCGGATTGAACGACACCACCTGCAGATTGGAACATATCTGCATCGTGTAAAGGGAATACGACCAAACATACGAGGCCTGTTAAGACCCATGGCCAGGTGCGCAAAATAAAATTAGCGATATTAAACCAAAGAGAACCTAACTCTGCGTCCTTAGGAGTTTTTGCAGTATGTAATCTTTGGGCCAAGTATCCGGATCCGTCGGAATGATATTGGATCCACCATTGTACTCCTATGAATATTAGAAAAACTTGAAGAGGAAGTCCATGTTCTTCCTCTCCTATTCTTGGCCAAAAAGAAATAATGGATTCGGATTTTCCCGGATACAATGTTTCCAATTTGGAATATAAACCTGCTAATCCGCCCACGTATTGGATCGCAAAGACCGCAAATACGATTGCACCGCCTATTCCTAAAGCAAATTGGAATAAGTCCGTCAGGATCACACCTTGGATCCCGCCCATACTACTATAGAATACTACAACTGAAAAAAGAATAAGGACGGTAAGAGTAGTATTCAAATCTCCTAATATTAAAAAGCTCGGCCAAGCATCTGAGATGGATCCGAAAACTTCTGCGCCAAGCAATACATTCCAATCTAAGAATGGTGCAGTGATCTTGGACATTGCCTTGAAGACCCAGCCCAAGATAATGGAATTAAATAAAATACTTAAGAAGAATGCTTTTGCAGCTCTTAGGATTACAGCACCTGTTCCGGAGTATCTTAATTCTACGAATTCGACATCTGTGAGAACTTCTGCCTTTCTCCAGGAAGCTGCGAAGAATACGGTAATGATCAGATAACCGATTGCCCAACTCCACCAGAGCCAGTTCCCGCCTACGCCATCCGAGGCAACCATTCCGGTAATGACCAAAGGAGTGTCCGCAGCAAATGTGGTCGCCACCATAGAAGTTCCGAGCCACCACCAAGGAAGTTTTCTATCTGCGACGAAGTAGGAACTCAAACTTTCTCCGGCCTTCGAGGAAAGAAGAAGCCCGACTGAAAAAGCGAAAATGATATAAGCTAAGATTAGATACCAATCGATAGGAGAAAAAATGGGGTCCCCCTTCTCCCAAAGAAGGGAGAACTCTCCATAAAGATCGGCCGACTTTCCTTGAAAACAAGGATTCTTTCCAGTCGTCCATATTTGATTTATCTTGATCCCCGCTTCGAGCCCAAAAAGATGGTAGGCAGCGATGGCAAACATAATCGTCCAAAAGTACGGGGGAACGTCTGTAGGATCTCCTGATCGCATCCGGAACGTAGCCGGAAGAATCAAACGTTATCATGAAGAAGGCAACCATGTTGTCGTAGTCGTTTCCGCAATGGGCCATACGACGGACGAGCTGGTGGATCTAGCCGATAAGATCACCAAAAATCCTCCAAAGAGAGAGATGGACATGTTATTGTCCACAGGAGAGCAGGTTTCTATCGCTCTTCTTGCAATGGCTCTATGGGAAGTTGGAGTTCCTGCAAAATCATTCACTGGTTCTCAGATCAAGATGATCACTGACGGAAACTTCTCCAATGCAAAGATCCAAGGAGTGGATCGTTCCAGAATAGACGCAGCATTAAACGAAGGGAACGTTGTGATCGTAGCAGGTTTCCAAGGGATAGACCAACACGAAAATATCACCACCTTAGGAAGAGGCGGTTCGGATACTTCTGCAGTAGCGTTAGCCGCTGTACTTGGTGCAAAAGAATGTGAAATTTATACGGATGTGGACGGGGTTTATACCGCCGACCCAAGAGTGGTTCCCCACGCCACTAAACATTCTCAGATCACTTACGAGGAAATGTTGGAACTCGCAAGTTTAGGCGCCGGGGTTCTTCATTCCAGAAGTGTGGAATTAGGAATGAACTATGATGTGGTCATACATGTACGTTCCAGCTTTAATAATAATCCGGGGACTCTGGTTGTAAACGAGGACAAAATTATGGAAAAATTGAAAGTAAGCGGAGTTACCGCAAAGAACGACCAAGCCAGAATTACAATCGCAGATGTTCCTGACAAACCGGGACTCGCAGCAGTTCTATTCGGAGATTTAAGCTCCAAAGATATTCTTGTAGATGTGATCGTTCAATCTTCTCCTTATAATGGAAGGAACACTATCTCTTTCACAGTTCCTAAAAAAGACCTAGTCCAAGCACTTCCTATTTTGGAATCTTTCTCTAATTCCCAGGGAGCGAAAAAACCTGAGATCAACGAGGAGATTTCTATCGTATCTGCAGTAGGGATCGGAATGAAATCTCACGTAGGTGTGGCCGCTCAAATGTTCAAAGCTTTGGCGGAAAAAGAGATCAATATTGAAATGATCTCCACTTCAGAGATCAAAATCTCCTGCGTGATCCCAAGAATTCATGCAGAAACTGCCGTAAACAAGATCCACGAGACCTTCGGGCTTTCGAAAAACAGTTGAACAAGAGAGGATCGGGAGCATCCTTTTCCCTGTGTTAGGAATTTTTCCCGCATCCTCAGCTTCATTTTCGCGTAAACTCGCCTTATTCTCCGGTATAGTTTCCCTAAGTGTATTCACTTCTGAGATCCGACCAGCCGAATCCTTGAATAAGATCATCGCAACCATTGGAAACCAATCCATCAGCGAATTGGATTTCGACGACGCTCAAGATAAATACCAAAAACTTACCAAGTATCTCAAAAACGAAGACATGAGAAAATCTCTGCGCACTCGTATTATAGATTTTTTAATCGATAGAGCGGTAGTGGATTCCATCGCAGAAGACGAATCCATCCAAGTGAATGAAAAAAGGTTAGAGAGCGAGATCGAAAAAAGAATGGAATTTATGGGAATCACTTCTCGTAAACAATTCGAAAAAGCGGTCGAGTCCAGCTCAGGAATGTCTTACGAGCTTTGGTATACGGAACTTCCTTACCAAATCAAAAAAACTCAGCTAATGCAATACAAGGTTCCGAATCACCCACCTTCGGATAAAGATATCCGTGCATGGTATGCTCAGAATAGAGAGAAGGTCGGATTCGAAGTCCAATACAGACAGATCGCAGTCACTCCTGCCAATGATTCCATCACGGAAGAATCCAGGATCCACAAAGAAGCAACTGAGATCAAAAAGAATGTTCTATCCGATCCTAGCTCCTTCGGATTGATCGCGGGTTCTCCTAGAAATACGGATGCAAACTTAAGAGCCAGAAAAGGACTTATGGATTGGGTCTCTTCTTTCGAATTATATAAAACGAATCGCTCTGTTGCTGTGGCATTATCTTCTGTTCCAGTCGGTTCCATTTCAGAAGTATTCAGAGATGAAAGAAAACGTTATTGTATCGTCAAGGTAGAAGGTAAAAGACCGACACCTTTAGAAAACGTTCGCCAAGGGATCGTTAATCTTCTTAGCAGAGAAAAAGAAGACGAAAATTTTATAAAATGGGTAAGAGAATCCAGGTCCACTGTGCCGATACAGATCTTCGATGACGCTTATAAAAAAGAGAACAAGATCCCGGACCAACAAGAAACCTTCACCCTAGATTAAGTTCCAAAATCTACAGCGAAACAGATCCGAACAGAATATGAAATATCCCCCCCAAGCAGTCGTATTTTATCTGAAAGAAGATCTTATTTCCGTAAAAGGAAATATAGATCAGGGGAACCAGCTTTTCTATTTAGAGCTTACTCTTAAAAAATTATCCTCCGTTTTAAAAGGAATTCCTGTCTATTCCAATCGGAAACTCGGATCGGCCGACGATTCCAAGAAGATATGCAACAAATTAGAATATTCTGATTTTATAATGATAGAATCCGGATCGGAAACTGAATTTTTCTCCAAGATCTGCGATGCACTCCCTGCTTCCAGAACAGGAGATCCGGAATGGGACGAGACTTGCTTCCTTGTTTTCGACGGATTTGCACCTTTGCTGGACTCCACTCTTACGGAAGAATTGATACTTCGTCACGAAAAGTATCTGGCCCAATATTCTTATTCCGAAAATCTTCCTGCTGGAATTGTGCCCAGAATTCTTTCCAGGGAATTTGTCAGAAGTTTACCTAACGGCTACTCAGGTGGAACTCAAGACTTCTTAGCAAAAAATATCAACCAATTCGATACGGAAATTTTTTACACTTCTCCGGATCTCAGACAATGGAGATTGGACTTCTCTGCAAACAATCCTAGATCTTTCAGACTTCTATCTTCTTTTTTAAAGGAGAAGGAAAACTGGAAGTATGATGAGATCCAATCCTTCCTAATCTCACGTCCTGAAATATTCCGTTCAGCTCCAAGTTATTATGAAGTAGAATTGTACAGAGGCTGCGAATACGAATGTAATTTCTGCCCAAGGCAAAATCTAAAACCGGAAGAAGATAATATAATATTAGATCCTCAAGTATTAGAGAAACTTTTATCTCAGGCAGAAATATTAGGACTTCCTTATAGCGTATGTTTTGGTGGATTGGGAGAACCTACACTCCATCCAAACTTCCCAGAACTGGTCCAAAAAACTTTGGCATCTCCCAATCTAAAAGAATTGTTTATAGAATCCGCTTTATACGGCGATCTTTCCGGTTTTATAAAAATTCTTTCTTCTTTAAAAGAAGAAGATAAGAAGAAGGTCAGCTTGATCGTAAACCTGACCACCAGAGACAAAAGAGCCTATTCTAAACTTTATGGGAAAGACAACCTGGACAAGGTTTTACAAAATCTGGCAGCAGTTTCTCTGGTTCTACCTAAATCTTCTATCCATCTTCAATTCCTAAAAATCCAAGATATAGACTCGGAGTTAGATTCTTGGTATGAACAGGCACAAAAAGAAGGGTACGAAATCATTTTACAAAAGTATAATTCGTATTCGGACATTCTTCCTCAACGCAGAGCTTCAGATCTGACACCTTTAGGAAGAGACTTCTGCTGGCATATCGCCAGAGATCTTTATTTGAACGCAGATGGAGAAGTTTCTATCTGCAAACAAACTCCAGGCTCTAAAAAACATTCCATAGGAAATCTAAACAAAGATCTTTTGGAACAAATTTGGGCAAAAGGAAATCCATTCTTCACTTCTTCTGCGAAAGGAGCACACGAAGCAATTCCTGCCCCTTGCCTTTCCTGCGATGAGTGGTATACATTCAACGCCTAAACCTAAGATCCGTTCTTTATTCGCTTTTATACAGGCGAGGACCGGATCTACTAGATTCCCTAAAAAAGTAATCCGTCCGATTCCCTCCAATTCGGATAAAACAATCTTAGATCATATCCATTCTCGCGTTTTAAAGATCTTACCGAATTCCAGGATCGTTTATCTGATCCCAGAAGGAGATTCCGAACTCGAATCCTTTTTGGAGAAGAATGGAATGAATCATTTCTCCGGGCCGCTGGAAGATGTTCGTAAAAGATATATTCTTGCTGCGGAAAAATTCGATGCAGATGCGATCCTAAGACTGACCGGGGACAATCCGTTTTACGATACAACACACTTAGATCTACTCGTCCAAACATTCATAGAATCGGATTCGGATCTGGCATATTTCAAAGGATTGCCTCTTGGAACAGGAGGAGAAGTTTTCAGAGCTTCCGCACTTATAGATCTTTCGGATTCACAACAAGAGGAAAGACATAAAGAGCATGTAAGCATTCACATAAAAGAAGATCCGAATCGATACAAGATCACTGCAATACCAAGCTTACTAACAAAAGAAGAAGGTTCCAGGCTGTCGAATTTCAGACTGACAGTGGACACTCCTGAAGATTTTGAAACAATCTCAGATCTAATCTCTCGAAAATCTTTCGAGTCGATTGGCAATTTTAATACGAAAGAATTTTTAGAATGGGAGAAGGAAGAGCCTTCTTTATTCCAAAAGAATCTGGATGTTCCTCAGGTAAGATTTAATCTCCCTTCTCCATACCAAACGATTAAAGGAAGAATCGGAGTATTGGTTGCCCCCGCAAAAGAATTCGGTTCAGGACATTTTTCCAGGACTTCTCTTTTGTATTCTTTTCTGCCTTATAAAGGTTGGGAGCCTGAATGGTTATCAATATTTCCTAAAGACGGGGAATATGATATTCTCCTAATAGATTATCGAGATATAGAAGTCCCCATCTCTTATCAAAAAACAAAAGTACTGCTCTTAGATCATTTCGGAAAAGATAAGGAGAAGTATGATTTTTGGGACCTTCTTCCTCATCCACAAAACGATCCTGTTTTTAATTGGGAACAGATCTTAATTCCTCCGAATCTGATTTCTTCTGCAACAAGCGGGGAAAAAAATCCTCATAAAGAATACGAAATTTTTTGTTACGCAGGAAACCTAGGAAAAGAAGAATCAAATAATATAGATAAATTTCTGATCCGAAATTCTTCCAAAAAAAGAATTCGGATCGGAGGAACTCCTCCAGGGACAAATGAGATAAAATATTTTCCAAGACTTTCAAGAGTCCAGTATTTACAAACATTGAGATCTTCTGAAAAATTTTTAGGATATTTCGGTCAAAGTGTATTCGAGGCTCTGTATTTAAAGATACCTTCTGTGACTTTCTCCATTTCTCCGATACACAGAGAACTTTCAAAAATTTTAGAAAAATATAATATTCCATTTACTGATCTGAACCAGAAGACTGACTTCTCCTTAGGGACAAAGACAGTCGGCGAGAATGGATATAAACTTCTGCTCAATAAAATAGATTCGTTATAAGATAACTAACGTGCCTGCCCATCGGCAGTGCAATCCGCGAAATTTAGATTCCGCGGTTCATACAACAAAATCCCAGGACCGGAAAGCCATTCGACCGACCGTCGGATTTTCCGCCAGAAAGTCAGGAAACATTTTTCATTTTATTTGTTTCCTTTGTTGATTTTTTTATAGTATGTTTAGAAATACGTTTGACCGACGCATAGTCGGATGTATTGTCAAAACCGACTAATGGTCTATACCGACCGTCGGTTTAGCAGGAGGAACCACAATGATCCCAGCAAAAATCTCCACAAAAGAAAGAATTCTCAACGAATCCAGACGGCTATTCTTCGAAAAAGGGTACGAAACAACATCCATTCAGGATATTCTATCCGCTTTAGATATAGCTAAAGGAACCTTTTACCACCATTTTCAATCCAAAGAAGAACTTTTAGAAGAGATCGCAGTGCAATTCGCGAAAGAAGCGCATGCTGCGATGCAAGTAGAGATTGGAGATTTGGGATCAGAAGGCACCGGCCTGGATAAACTCCGCAGGGCACTCATAGTTGCAAGAAACTGGAAAAAAGGTAAATCGGAAGAAGTTCGCTTCCTTCTCGAGTCCCTTTTTTCTGCCAGCAATCTTCAATTAAGAGATAAGATCAGACGCAAATCCGTGGACTTAAGTTTTCCGTTATTTGCTTCTTTAATAGTAGAAGGCCAGCAGGATGAATCGCTCAAAAGTGCATTGAGAGCGGATCATCTAACTTCCATCATTTTTGATCTAAGCGATGCTTTGGGGGAAAAAGTTGCTTTCTATCTTTTAGGAAGAAGTAAAGAATCCGAAGCCGATATCTACGATCTGATGCTTTCTTATCACAAAACGATAGAAGATCTGCTCGGCTGCCCGGACGGCGGATTAGATTATTTTAGCAGAGAAGATTGGAGCGAGCTCGCTCAACTTTTCAAAGGTGGTGCGGTTTCTGCTCCAAGCTTGGAACCTTTACCATTGGTTGCGAACGCAGGTTAAGTGATAGGGTCCTGCCCCTAGGACAAATTATATGCTACTTTATGCATTAGTTCCCACACTCCCCAGATTGGATTCCAATTCTAATCCGGACGTGGAGGACTATTTAGAAAGAACTCCTTCCGTAAGGAGTGAAAAATTAATGGATTTGGTGGATTCGATCCGGGAAGAATTTTCCGATCTGAGAGAAAGTCTGAAATATGGTATGCCTACTTTCGAAAGGAATGGGCGATGGGTCGCATTCTCGAACCATAAAAGCCATCTTTCTATCTATTTCTGCGAAGAATCTTTTGTAAGGGCATTTCGTGCCAAGTTTCCAAAATTGGAAAGTGGCAAGAGTTGCGTGATCATTAAGGATAAGGAGAAATTTCCTTCTTCTTATTTGAAAACATTGCTTAAAAAGACCTTACACTAAGGAACGAATACCTTTCTAACTATCTCGTTATAAAACAGATCTTTAGGTTTAAAGGCCCTGGAATCATTCTAGGGCCTTTTTATTGAATATTCTCTCTTAATTATGGGATCAGTACGACTTGACCTCACCCTTTGGCGGAAAATTCTATCCGAACGAAGGCTATGAAGAAACAAATCAGCGACCGTTACGAACCTACCAGTGTAGAACCGAAATGGATCTCTCTCTGGGAGAAAGAGAAAAGTTTTGAGCCAAACCTCAAAGCAGAGCAATCTTTTACAATCGTTCTTCCTCCTCCTAATGTGACCGGAAGCCTTCATATCGGTCACGCACTTAATCATACTATCCAAGATATTCTGATCCGTATTGAACGTAAAAAGGGAAAATCCGCTCTTTGGGTTCCGGGCACTGACCATGCAGGGATTGCAACTCAAGTAGTTGTAGAAAGAGAACTCGCAAAAGAAGGCAAAAAGAGAACCGATTTCACCAGAGAAGAATTCGAAAAAAGAGTTTGGGAATGGAAGGAACACTCAGGTGGAATGATCCAGAACCAACAAAGGCTTTTAGGAGAATCCGTAGATTGGTCCCGTTCCAGATTCACTATGGACGAAGGATTGTCCAAAGCAGTATTTAAAGTTTTCAAAACATTATATGACGAAGGTTTAATATACAGAGGAGAAAGGATCATCAACTGGTGCCCTAAAACTCTGACTGCAATTTCCGATTTGGAAGTGGAACATAGAGAAGTAAAAGGTAAACTTTACCATCTACGTTATCCGATTGTTGGCCAACCAGGCAAATATGTGATCGTTGCGACGACAAGACCTGAGACTATGTTCGGGGACGTTGCAGTTGCAGCTCATCCTGACGATGATAGGTATAAATCTTTAAAAGGTGCGGAGTTGGAACTCCCACTAACTGACAGAAAGATACCACTCTTATTTGATTCTTTCGTAGATAAAGAATTTGGATCCGGTCTCGTCAAGATCACTCCTGCTCACGATCCGAACGACTTCGAAGCCGGCCAAAGATTAGGGCTTAAACCTTTATTAGTAATGAATCCTAATGCGACTCTGAATGAGAACACAGGAAAATATGCAGGATTAGAAAGATTCGTAGCTCGTAAAAAAGTAATTGATGATCTGCAAGCTTTAGGCCTGGTCGAAAAGATAGAAGAACATACTCATTCCATCGGTCATAACTCCAGAGGTGGAGAAATTATAGAACCTTACTTATCCACTCAATGGTTCTGTAAAATGAAACCATTGGCTGAACTTGCAATCCAAGCAGTTCAATCCGGAGAAACCGAATTTGTTCCGAAACTTTGGGAAAAAACTTTCTACGAATGGATGAACAATATTAGAGATTGGTGTATCTCTCGCCAATTATGGTGGGGACATCGTATCCCTGCTTATCATTGCAAAAATTGTAAACATATAGAAGTTTCCGAAACAAAGATAAACAACTGCCCTAAATGTAATTCCACAGAAGTAGAGCAAGACACTGACGTTTTAGATACTTGGTTCTCTTCTCAGCTTTGGCCATTCTCCACTTTAGGTTGGCCTGAGAATACTGAAGATCTTAAAAAATTCTATCCTACCTCCGTACTCGTAACCGGATTCGATATCATATTCTTCTGGGTGGCAAGAATGATCATGATGGGAAAGAAGTTCTTAGGTAAGGCTCCTTTCCAAAAAGTGATCATTCACGGACTCGTAAGAGATAAAGAAGGTAAAAAGTTTTCTAAGTCTATAGGAAACGTTATAGATCCTTTGGACATGATGAATAAGTACGGAACTGATTCTTTCCGTTTCTTCTTAGCAGCTACTTTACCCGAAGCAAAAGACGTTCTTTTTGACGAAAGCAGGTTAGACGGTTATCGCTCTTTCTGCAATAAGATCTGGAACTCCAGTCGTTTCATACTAATGAACTTGGACGCAGATTGGAAATTAGAAGATCTGGAATCAAAGTACAGTCCTAAATTAGAACCGATGGACAAATGGATCCTTCATAGGTTCAATGAAACTCTTGCGAATTACGAAAAAGCATATTCCAAATTTCTGTTTTTCGAAATGGCTTCTCAAATTTATGATTTTGTTTGGGGAGATTTCTGCGATTGGTATATCGAGTTAGTTAAGCCACGAATTTACGGAAAACTGGGAGAGGAATCCCAAGAGATCGCAAAGCAAGTACTTGCAAGTATTTTAATTAAAGCATTAGGACTTCTTCATCCTTTTATGCCGTTCTTAACCGAGGAAATTTACGAAGTATTTAGCGAAGGAGATTTTTTGATCCAAACTCCTTTCCCGACTTCTTATAATGTTTCCGCAGGCGATGAAGGCGTTCAAAAAACTATTATCCTACAAGATGTAGTAACCCAAATCCGTATTCAAAGAGCGGAGAACGGTGTTCCTCTGGATAAAAAATGCAAGGTGATCTTGAAATCTTCGGAATCACTTGTTGCTTCTGCAGTAAAAGATTTTGAATTCTCTATTTTACAATTAGCTCGTTTAGAAAGTATAGAAGTGAATGCTAATTATGCGGGAGAAAAAACGGACTCACTTGGTGCATTCCGTTTCGGAGAAGTTATTCTTCCTTTGGCAGGAATGATAGACTTCGAAAAAGAAAAAGCTCGTATAGATAAAGAATTACAGAAGCTGATCCAAGAAGAAGAAAAACTCGCCTCCAAACTAGGGAACGAGAACTTCATCGCAAAAGCGAATCCGGATGTGATCGAAAAAGAAAAAGAAAAACTCAAAACTGTCCGTGATAAAAAAGAAGTTCTCCAAAAAGGTTTGGAAAAGCTAGGTTAATTTTTCGGACGAAACCGCGGTGGAATATTATGTCTAAGATCCTTTTAATCGGCTCTGGAGGTCGGGAAAGCGCTATTGCGTATAAACTCCGTCAGTCGCCTAAACTCAGCCAATTGCATGTTTTTCCTGGTAATGGAGGATTTCCAGATTCTGAAATTTTGGCCCCAAATTCTTTCGATCTGAAGAACAAATCATCCGTCCAAAACTTCATTCAAAAAAATGAATATGATTTAGTAGTAGTCGGTCCGGAAGATCCGTTAGTAGACGGGATCGTAGACTGGTTGGCGGAGATAGGAGTTCCAGTTTTCGGACCTTCTGCTTATTGCGCCCAAATTGAAGGCTCTAAAGAATTTGCAAAATCCTTAATGATAGAAGCAGGAGTCCCAACTGCTAAGTATGCTTCTTTCGAAAATTATGAATCGGCATTTGCTTATGTTCAAAAAGAGGGAGCACCTATCGTAATCAAGGCTGATGGTCTTGCCGCAGGTAAAGGTGTGACCGTGTGTACCGAGTTTTCTCAAGCTGAACAAGCCTTAAAAGAGATCTTTTTAGATAATAAATTCGGAAAAAGTGGATCCAAAGTTGTTATAGAAGAGTTCATGGAAGGACAAGAAGCTTCTATCTTTGCGATCAGCGATGGAAATACTTATTTTACTCTTCCTGCAGCTCAAGATCATAAAAGAGCGTATGACGGAGACCAAGGTCCCAACACGGGCGGCATGGGCGCATACTGTCCGGCCCCAATCGTCACCAAAGAAACATTAGAAAAAGTGAATACTCTAGTTTTTCAACCTGTATTTGAGATCTTCCGCAAAAAAGAAAACCCTTACAAAGGCCTCTTATATGCCGGATTAATGATAGATACCAAAGGAAATCCAAGGGTTGTTGAGTTCAATTGTAGATTTGGTGACCCTGAGACACAATGTGTGTTACCCATGTTAGAAGGTGACTTGCTTGAAATTTTCCAAGCGTCTGCCAAAGGGGCACTCGACAATGTAAAAATAGGTTTGAGACCCGGAGCATCCACCGTAGTCGTTTTGGCCGCGGAAGGTTACCCCGATTCTTATGAAAAGAATATTCCTTTAAATTTACCTGAAACGAATAGCAAAGATCTAGTAGTTTTTCATGCGGGCACTTCAAAAAAGGATGGAAACTTAATCTCGACAGGTGGAAGAATTCTAGGAATCTCTTCCTACGGTAAGGACTTAAAAGAATCTGTGGATAAGGTTTATGCTTATCTAAGCGGTTTTAAAATTTCCAAAACTTTCTTCCGTAAAGATATCGCGAGTAAAGCTCTTTAATTTTATGCCATTTCTAGTTTCCGGAAATATCGATTTAGTCGAAAGGTCCAACCTTCGCAAATTAGAAAAACATTTAGGGATCATTTTATCTCCTCATCAATATCCCTTAGAGCAGTACAATCTAATTCGCGCTTCCTTAAAACAAAAACTGGATTCGGATACTCTGATCCGTTCCATGACGCGCAGAGAACTATTATCTTTTATTTATATACTCACTCAATTCGGTGACGTGGTCCAAAAGGAAACTCCTGACGAATATCTGGATGTGGAAAATGTTCCGGTCGTAATCGAATGGCAAGCCGGTCATTATATGATTCCCTACGAAGTTTTGGATTTTCTGGCACAATCCAGAGTTTTCCGAAATCAAAACTATCTATTCGCATTGATACCTGCACTTCCAAGTAAAGAGAAGAAGGCATGGTTAGAATGGATCGGCGCAGGTTACGGCAGGACCTTTCCGCGAGAGATCAATCACGAACTATATTTTCAATGCAGACATCTGCAAAAACCTTTCCAAGGCAAAAGTTTAGTCCAAGAGGAATCCATTCGATTGGAACAACTCTGGGCTCCAGGCAAAAATGAGACCGTGGATTGGTTCTATAAAGGGATCATGCCTTTTTATTCTTCCATGAAGGAACTACAACGTTCCGAAAGAGACCCATTCTTACTGCATGTTTTGGATCTGATCCGCTCCGGAAAACTTGTCCTAAAACGACTCCCGGAAGAATTTGGCAGAAAGGAAGAATACCAGCTCGTCTCCACAGTGGAAGGAAACACTCCTCAACTTAGAGATACAGTATTTAGCTGGGAAGAAGCCAGAGAAGAAAGCGAAGATTTCCTCTTTCGATAACTCTCCTCCTTTACAGGACGATCTCGGACTGCAATCCGCAAATTTGCAAATTAGATTAATATTATATATTTTATTGGACTGAAATGGAAGTTAAGAACGCCAAGGAACTGAAGCGCCTCTCTAAAGAACTTCAAGAGAATTTTTTAAATCGCTGGAAACTACTGAACCTGGATAAAGACCAGGATCAACTCAAATCTTATAATGATCGCATCGGGGAGCCTACTTTTTGGGATAACCCTGACCAAGCAAAATCGATCAGCCAAAAAAAGACGGAATTAGAAAGAAAGCTGGGGCCTTGGGTCAGTATAAGAAGAGATATATTAGATTTTCCTGATTTGGTAGAACTCACTTTCGACGAAAAAGGAGAAGAGGGAGTAGACGAACTCAGCTCGGAATACCAAAGACTAAAAACTGAATTCGAAAGATTGGAACTTTTAGGCGCTCTAAACGAACCGGAGGATATGAAGCCTGCATTCTTGAATATCCATCCAGGCGCAGGCGGAACGGAAAGCCAAGACTGGGCGGAGATGCTTTTCAGAATGTATCTGAAATACTTCGACAAAAAAGGATACCAATACAGCGTTGTAGACTTCCAAGAGGGAGACGGAGCCGGTATTAAGAACGCCACCATACACGTGATAGGTGACTTTGCTTACGGATTTATGAAATGCGAAAATGGTGTGCATCGTTTAGTGAGGATCTCTCCTTTCGACGCAAACAAACGTAGACATACTTCTTTCGTATCCGTTCACGTGAGTCCGGAGTTGGACGACGATATAGATATCAAGATAGAAGATAAAGACATCCGAGTAGATGTGTATCGTTCCTCTGGAGCGGGCGGCCAGCACGTTAACACTACTGACTCTGCTGTTCGTATCACTCATATTCCTAGCGGTATTGTAGTTGCTTGCCAGAACGAAAGATCCCAGATCAAAAACAGGGACACAGCTTTTAAAATGTTAAAAGCAAGACTTTATGAACTGGAACAAGAAAGATTAAAAGATGATCTGGAAAAAAAATCCGGAGAGAAAAAAGACATCTCTTGGGGAAGCCAGATCCGCTCTTACGTATTCCATCCTTATAATATGGTAAAAGATCATCGTACAGATCAAGAGACTGGAAACGTGCAAGCAGTCATGGACGGAGATATAGAGCCGTTCATTATGGCTTACTTAAAAACTCTTTAATGTTTTTCCTGAACTCCTTCTAAGAAGATAGTAACGATCGCATCAAATGCCATGGTATTAGAATAGGGACTTTGGAATAGGTAGGTGGGATTTAAGATCCCATCTACAGCGGCTAGTAAAATATCGATCGTCAGCTCAGGTGTTACATCTTTTCGAATTTGTCCTGCGTTTTGTCCTTCTCGTAGAAGGTCCGCTAAACTCAATATCCTTTGTTTACGGAACTCCCTCATAGTCACGAATAGATCCGGACGTACCATTTCTATATCTTTAGCAAACGTTTTGGACATCTTAGATCCAAGATCCGAAATGAAAAATAGGATCTCCTTTAAGCGATCTATAGGATCCTTGGTCTTATCTTGCAAAACCTTGTCGAACTTTGCTTGCACCTTGGATCTCATCAGCTCAAAAACGGAATCGATCAGCTTATCCTTGGTATCATAATATTTATATAATGTTCTTTTACTAATACCTATATGTTTTGCGATCTGATCCGTGTTTGTTTTTGCAAAACCGGAAGATAAAAAAAGAAGAAAAGTCCTTTCTAAAATTCTTTCTATCATCTTTCCGTCTTTCCATTGGAGATCATACCATCCACAAGTTTGATCTGCCTTTTGGCCGATTTAGCAAAATCAGGATCGTGAGTAACCATGATCACTGTGGTTCCTTCTGTTTTATTGATATCCTTGAAAATATCCATTACGATCTTTGCGTTCGCAGAATCCAAGGCCCCGGTCGGCTCGTCCGCAAAAAGATATCTTGGTCTCATCACCAGCGCTCTCGCAATGGAAACCCTTTGCATCTGTCCTCCGGAAAGTTTAGAAGGAATATGATCTAATTTATCCCCTAGATCGAATCGTTTTAAAAGGCGAATTGCATCTTCCCTTTTTTCTTTAAGTTTTCTCGCTTTTAAAGCGGGCATTAGAACATTCTCTAAAGCTGTAAACTCTGGAAGAAGATAATGAAATTGGAATACGAATCCCATATGAAGATTTCTAAAAGAATGCAGATCGGCTTGGGACAAGGAACTGATCTTTTTTCGGTCTATGCTGATTACACCTTCGGAAGGATCATCCAAACTGCTAATCAAATACAAAAGAGTACTTTTTCCAGAGCCTGATTTTCCTGTTAAAGAAACGAATTCATTCTCTTTGATCTCTAAGCTGATCCCTTTGATGACATCGGCAGGAGGTTTTCCAAAACTCTTTTTAACGTTTTCTAATATGATCCCCATTATTCCCCCCGAATGATCTCGATTGGAGAAAGTTTACTCGCCGATCTAGCCGGAAAAATACTCGCGATCAAAGTTGCAATAAACGCGAGTAAGAATGCTTGAAAATATATAGAAGGCGCAAATGAAACCATCATCATGCCTGATTTAGTTTGCATTAGAGGATTAGAAAAAGAAACATGTTCCAGCCTTCTGCAAATCAAGTTACCTAAACTCATTCCCAAAACTCCTCCGGCGATCCCTAAAATCAAACCTTGGATCAAGAATATTTTCAGAATGTCCCCTGCTTCGTATCCGATGGACCGAAGGATCGCTATCTCCCTTCTTTTTTGTCCGATTACAATGTTTAGAATATTATAAATTCCGAATCCTGCTACGAGGAGGATAGTCCCAACTAAAGCGTAACGGATTGCATCCTGCATTTTAAATAGGGAAATGAATGTGGCATTCACATCTTCCCAGCTTTGCACTTTTACATCTCCGGATTCGGCCCATTCTCTTGCCTTTAAAGTCGCCCTCGAAACATCTTTAAGACGAACCGCAATATCGCTAATCCGATTCGGAGTTTGGTTCAAATTTTGAACGTCTCCTAAATTCGCAAAAGCTGTGCTCTCATCGATTGCCTTATTCCCCATTTGGAAAGAAGCGGCTATTTTAAAGGGAATCGGTTCCGATTTTCCTGTGCTGATGTAAACAGTGTCAGAAATCCTGGCACCGAGCAAAAGCCTGAGTCCTTCTCCGATCACTAGTTTGTTACCACTTTCTTTAATTTCTAAAAAATCACCTTGGATAATATTCTCTTTGATCCTTGCCACTTTAGCTTGGAATTCAGGTTTTACACCGATGATCCTTCCTGCTTCTGCAATTTTTCCTCTTCTATATATTACTTTTATCTGAAGTTGTGGCGAACTTGCTTCCACCTCCGGATCGGACGCAACTTTCTTTTGCCATCCTGCCTGGTTCTCTATCTGCTCAGTATCCCTTCTACCAGAAGGAGGAACCGACCAAAAAGGAATTTCCTTGGAGCGAAAAAGTATCTGGTCCAGATCCTTCTCGCCTATAATCTTTACCTGGGAAGAAATCCGTATATGAGCGTCGTTATTCACGAGTTGGTCTATCAAATATTCCCTTAAACCTAACATGATCCCTGAGATGACTATATACGCCGTCGCACCAAAGATAATTCCCAATAAGGTTAGAATAGTTTGTTTTTTACGCGCAGACATCTGCCTAAGAGCGATAAACAACATTTACTTATCCTCCTGGACAAGTACCTTATCTCCTAAACTTACTTCTCCAGAAACGAGCTCGGCGTATTCCCCATTTGCAAGTCCTGTCTCAATCTCTCTAACAAGAACTTTACCATTTTCTAATACTTTAATTCTTCCGGACTTAATCCCTTTGATCGGGATTAATATTACATTTTCTTTACTCGAGGTTTCTATCGCTACATCGGCTGTCATACCAGGAAGGATCTCAGGAGGGATTCCAATAGGAGTGATATGAACTTGGAACTGTCCATCTGCAGGATATACAGACTTAACTTCTCCATCGAAGTTTTTATCACCCAATGCTTCGAATCGGATTCGGACCTTCTGGCCTTTTTTGACTTTTACTGCCCCCTTCTCTTCCAAAGATACAGTCAGGTATCTCTTTTTGAGATCCATCACCGTGACCACCGGAGTTTGGGGAACCACAGTTTCCTTTGTTTCGTAGGCAACGTTAGTCACCACTCCAGCAAAAGGAGATCTCATAATACCAAAACTGTCAAACTCCACGAGAGGAGTTCCTTCTTGGACCTGATCTCCTTCTTCCACATAAATTTTTCGAATGGCAGAAGGTATCGCAACCCTTAGATGATACACCTCCGAAGAGCTAACTGTCGCTAATCCATATACGGACTCAACAATCGAGCCCTGGATGATCTCGGAAGTGTCCGCGTCGGAATTCCTACTCCTCCAAATAAAAAGGATCAGAAGTAAGATTAAGGGAAGAATGCCCCAAACCAGAAGTTTAGATCTTTCTTTGATCTGATGGATCCAGCGATCGAATGGAAGAGAGATTTTCATAGTCTTGTCCTACTATCACTAGGACAGAATCAATTTAAAAAAGTAAACTATTTTATTGTATTTTAGTTTACATCAATAAGTGCCATATTGACAGTTACACATCTACTTAAAACAATCCCTTTATTATTGAACCGCGGTGTAGGAACTCCAACAACAAACGATCAAACTACACTCTACTCCGATTTATATTTACAACTCGGCATGGATTACTAACTATATCGAATCTCGAAATCAGAGGATCTATATGAATAAAACAGTGATTAAAGTTTTATATTGGGCAACAACAGGTCTAATCGCCGTTGGAAATTTATTCGGTGCTTATGCTTATACAAGCCAAAGCCCACAAGTTCTGGAAAACCTCGCTCATCTCGGCTATCCCGGATACTTAGCTTTAATTTTAGGACCTGCGAAAGGTCTAAGCGCACTTGCACTTCTTTATCCTAAATTTCCAAGACTGAAAGAATGGGCGTATGCTGGCATCACCTTTAACGTGTTAGGTGCTGGGCTCTCTCATCTTCTCGCAAAAGATCCGAACTTCGCAACTCCATTTATTTTCTTAGCGTTGGTTGCAGTCTCTTATATTACTTGGAGAAAGTTAGAAGCTGAAAAAGCTTAAATAACGATCTTTTTAGGGCTCTTTTGCTGAGAGCCCGGTCCGAGCGAAGCTAAGGACGCGGCCAAATCATTCTTAAAAAGAAACAATCGGCTCTCTTCTTCCGAATTGTTTGCCATATTCTTCCCAGAATTTCCCGTTTGGATTCCGAGGATTTTTTCGGTCTCTGAATTCCGGTTTTAATCCTAATAGAAAGTACATCGCGGTTTTTTCTTTGTTCTTTACTGGAAGTTTTCCGCGAGACTTGAATTGGAAATATTCGTCGGTTAAGTCTACAATGGATTGAGTTACGTTTACCCTGCCGGGTTCACTATTAGATTCCATTCGGCTCGCGAGATTGACTGTGTCTCCCCAGACGTCGTACGAAAATTTTCGTGCTCCGATTACTCCTGCAACCAAGGGACCCGAGTGGATTCCTATCCTTGCCTTCCAATTGGGGCCTTTCTTCAATTTGGACAATTCTTCTAAACGTTCGAGCATCTCTAATGCAGCGAGTAAGCTATCGACCGCGTGAGAAGATCTATACGAAGGGACTCCGGCAACACACATGTATGCATCCCCAATCGTTTTCAATTTTTCTAATCTATGCGTTTCAGTAACTGAATCGAAATGTCTAAAGCAAAAATCTAATTCTTTTACAAGATCGTTAGGCGTAAGTTTTTCCGCAATAGAAGTAAATCCGTAAAAGTCCGTAAACAGAACTGTGGCTTGAGTGATCAGCCTTGGTTCGGAACTGCCTGTTTTCTTAAGTTCTTCCGCGGTCTCTCGGGGAAGTATATTCAGTAAAAGTAATTCTGTTTTTGCTTTTTCTTCTTTGAGAGAACGGTCCGCTTCCCAGGCAGCTTGGGCCAATTCCTTTCCTATGAAGGAAAACCATGCGACCACAAGGATCAAACTGGTGAAATAGAAATAACTTCCGTATTTCGGATCCAAACTAAGTATAGGATCAAAAAAGTATGGTATGATATGCACGGAGACGAATAGAAGCGCAAGTGCAGCTTCCATCATATAGATATATTTCTTTTCTTCCGGAGGAAATATATAAAAAGGAAATGCAAAACTTGCAAGAATGTAAAGATCCAATCCTGCTTCTTGCGGCAAGATCCTTGAGATCATCAACAGTTGCATTGTTCCTACAACTGCAAGCAATAACCTCGCGGCCTTATGAGAACGTATAAAATTGAAGAATAGAACGAAGGCGTATCCGAATACGTTTACCGTCCAAAGCAAATACAGCCAAATCGGAAATACTAATCCAAAGGTAGTGAATACGATATAATAAACTAATGTAAATATAGCAGTGATTAATACCACTGCATTAGTAGCGACTATGTATCTTGCTCCAGGTGCGTCTTCTACTCCGATCGATAATAGTTTTTTCCAGATCTTTTCCGGGACCCGGCAATATTCGAACAAGGTTTTGAAAACGCTCATAGGCGACTATTTCATCGGGATTTTCGGAAGTTGGAAATACTTATTTTCCGATATTGCAAAATTCTAAAACATAGATCTATGAAGAAACTTCGACAGAGTTGCGGATATGATCCAGAACCCTGTAATGGATTTTATGTAAAATCCAATGGATCCCAACATTCCAATATGAAGTAGGACCGAATTTATTTAAGAACCAAGTCCTTCCGATCAAAAGTGTCTCATTCTTCCCTAATGAAACGAGCTGGAAACTTCCTTTTTTAGAAGCAAAATATCCGTCCAAATGTGTAGGTCTGATATTCTTATAAGGACTCAACTCTCTCATTGCGTCCGGCTGGCGAACCACGTCGAACTCCAATGAATTATTATCATCCCATTTGGTGATCTTTTCGACGAATACACCGTTATTAAACTCGCAGTAGCGAATGGCACCGATCCCTTTTCCTTCCACCCTTGCTCGAACCGGATAAGATACGCCTGCATTAAAAATTAGTTCTTTCGGTTCGGGTATATCAGAAAATTCGAATAAACCTTTCCAGACATTTTCTTTAGGGGCGGAAATTTTCAGACTGGTTTCAACCATATACCAATCGGATTCCTTGCCTAAATTCGCTTCTAGATAAGCAACGGAGGGAAGGATCAAAAAAAGAAATGGTAAAACGGAAGATACAAACCTAGATTTTGCCTGCAGAAGATATGCAATACCACCGCCTATAAATCCTAAAAAATAAGCGAGTGGCGCGGCCATTATGAGGCAGATAGCTCCCTCCATCGCGATTATAAAAGTTAAAAAGCCTGCAAGAGAAATAGAACTCGCCGAGATCAATAATGCCTGTTTAAAACCTACAAATTCCGTTCTGGAATATAAAGCTACGGAAGTGAACCCAATGATAAAAGGCCCACCTATGAACAAACTAGCACCATACGTCTTTAATATATCCGTTGAAAAAAGACTGAATAGAAGAGTGATACTTGCAGTGATCAGGATCGACCATATAGAAACGATCAGTTTAGATTTCGGAATAAATTCTGCGGAAGACTCCGATCCCGGAACATTGTACAAGTTTTCCGGGAGAACACATAACAGGAAGAACATGAGAAAGTTCAAAGCTGGTACGAAAAATAAAAATACCCAAAAAGAACTAAGACCTATGCTCCTCAGCCTTTTCAAACAGAGAATCGTTCCTAAATACAAAAAAGGAAGGGAGAATCCGATCAAGGTAAAATAGAAAACAAAATCCTCAGAAGAAGGATCCAAAGTGAACAACGCAGTTGGATTTTTTATATAATCAACCGCCCACCATTCTCTGTTAAATACGAAATAAGATAAGGATCTGTCTATTCCGTATTTGATAAAGAAAAGGATCGTCCCCGATATAAAAAAACTTTTACGATCTATCGGGACCGATACTTTTAAGATCTCTTTGAGTTGCGAAAATATTCTCATGGTTCAATCGAATCCGGGAGAATCCAAGGGAAATAGATATTTCGTTTGTCTTTCAACGATCGGTTCGTAAATTTCCATGGAGGCCTTTCCATTCATATCACAGCCTTTTTCTACACAAGACTTTGTAAGTTCAGGATAAACTTTAAAGATTCCAAGAAAGATAGAAACAAAACTTTTTACCGGGAAGTCTGCGGTTAGATATCTTTTCTTTTCGATGACCTTGTATTTTAAAGGTAAAGAAAATCCGGAAGGAATTTCGGTTATAGGCGCAGAAAACAAAGCACCAACTTCACATCTTAATTTTTCCTCGGGAACCATTTTCGGATTATCCTTATAGATCCCGAACAGTTTGTAATTTTTAAGTCCTTTCTCCGGAAATTCTTTTTGGATAGCTTCGAAAGTTTCTCCTACGTTTCTGTAACTTCCTAATCGATCATGTGAAAGAACATAAAATGGCCCTAAACTTTCTTCCTTTACATGAACGGTATCGAACGCGCCCAAATAATAAAAATAACCGATCCCTGAAACGAGGACGGCAAGAATAACGCCCAAGAAAATTTTCAACTTCATCTTAAACTCCGGAAGGGAATTCTAAACGAAGTATGATACCGATTGCAAGAAAGATTTTGAATGTATTCGGGTCGATATATATCAACCTACGAACCGACCAGAAAGGAAATTTATTGGACGCTGGGTTCTAAAAGACCGTATTTCTCTTTTACCTTTTTGATCTGGACTTCCATATCCTTCCAAAGCGTTTCTTTTTGAGGATGGAAAGTAGCGTATACGCCTTGTCTGATCAGATCCACGATCTCGTCCAAAGAGAAATCCAAAAATCTCCAAAGTTTAAAATATTCGTAAGTCAAGTTGACATTAAATATTTCAGGATCATCCGTATTGATACATAACGGAAGACCTTGGTCGTAATAATAACGAACAGGATGGTTCTGTTCTTTACGCACATATTTTCCGGTAAACACATTAGACGTCACACAAATCTCAATTGGAATTTTGTTTTCTCTTAGATAATTTACAAGTTCAGGATCTTGGATGGCGGAAGTTCCGTGACCGATACGTTCCGCCTTACAAAGTTCTACAGCTTCCCAAATTGCCCAAGGACCGTCGTCTTCTCCAGAGTGAGCAACCGTTCTGAGTCCTGCTTCTTTAGCTTTTTTGAATACTTCTGCGTAGTCCCTGGCTGGTCCCATAAGTTCCGCTCCACCCAAACCGATGCCGATGACTTCCTTATGTTTGAGTTTTAGAACTCTGTTTAAGTTGTTCATCGCGTTTTCAGGACCGAAAGATCTAGAAACGTCTACGAGAAGTCGGATCTCAATGCCATCCTTCTCCTTCTCTTCTCGAATACCTTCCACAAGTTGGCTTACCATTTCGTCGAAGTCCAAACCGTTTTGGATAAATTTAGAAGGAGCGAAGAATACTTCGGTGTAAAGGATCCTGTTTGCTCTCATATATTCCGCGAGACTTCCCACAAAATAATAAAGGTCAGCAGGTTCTTTCACCAAACTTTGGATAAAGAAGAATACTTGGATAAAACCGTTTAGGTCCTTAAAATTAAACTTAGCTTCGAACTCTTCGTCGCTGAGTTGGATCGAGTTTTTCGCCATGAGTTTTTTCATGGTGTCTTTATTGACGCAAGCTTCCAAATGAAGATGGATCTCCGTCTTAGGCAATTCTCTAATTAAATTGATAACGTCCTGGTCTTGTAACTTTTTGGAAGAAAGATCCGCAGGTTCCAAAAATGCGGAAGCAGTTCTCTGCCCGGAATCATAAGCGTCCGTGTCTCCCAAAAGCCAACGAGGTGGATCTGAAATTTCCAAATCCAAAAGTCGGATCCTTTCGTTCAGTAGATTATTGATCTGCTTGTCGAAAGAAATTTGAAGAGAAGAAGAATAAGGCCGATCTGCAGGGAGTCTGCTCTTCAGACGGTTCAATTCGGAGACATCCCGGTCTAAGATCCGGATTCTTTCCAAAATTTCTGAGAAGGTCACGCCCACGGGAGCAGGGTAAGTAAAACCCCGTCGGATTTCAATTCGGAAAAAGATTCTGAAGGTTTTCCCCTTATCTTTTCCGAAAATCTTCCGATCCTAAAAGAAGCGCCGGAGGATTTTGTCTCATGATCACAGCAAGAAAAACGTTTTTACCTTTCGCACTCCCCTCGATTTCCGAAAAGGCAATCGAAGAAGTAGCGGCGGTACTTCGCTCCGGCTGGATCACCTCAGGACCAAAAGTAAAAGAATTCGAAGAAGAATTTGCAAAATACACAGGAGCCGAATTTGCCCTGGCCATGAATTCCGCAACCGCAGGACTTCATCTTGCTTTGGAATCCATCGGGCTTTGTTCCGAAGACGCGGTTCTTGTTCCTGCAGTAACATTTACCGCAACCGCAGAGACAGTTTGTTATTTTGGCGCAGAGCCTATCCTGACTGACGTGGATCCAATCTACAATCTCATGACTGAGGCAACCTTAAAGGAAACCATTGAAAAAGAATGTGTGTTTTCCAAAGGGAATCTGGTCCATAAAAAGACAGGAAAGACAGTGCGTGCAGTGATGCCGGTACATCTTGCAGGAGCAGTCTGCGATATGGATTCAATCAATTCACTCGCAAAAGAATATCATCTTTATGTAATTGAAGATTCTGCGCATGCCTTCCCGGCAGTTCACAAGGGGGAAAGGATCGGGACCCACGGAGATTTTACCGTCTTCAGTTTTTACGCAACTAAAGGGATCACTACCGGAGAAGGCGGAATGGTTACTACTCGTCATGCTCACTTCGCAGAAAGAATGAAGCTGATGAGACTTCATGGGATCAATAGAGAGACTTACGGACGCCCTGGCTGGTATTACGAAGTAGTTTCTCCAGGGTATAAATATAATATGAGCGATATTGCTGCGGCGCTTGGAATTGTACAGCTTGCAGAAGCGGAAGATCTTTGGAGAAGAAGGATCCAAATCGCTGAAATCTATCGCTCCGAATTTGCAGGTCTACCTTTTTTACATCTTCCTCTGCCTGCAATTGACGGAGAACATTCTTGGCATTTATTCAGAGTAGAAGTGGATACAGTTCCAGGAAAGATTAACAGAGACATCCTATGTTCTGAATTACAAAAACGCAATATAGGTTCCAGCCTTCATTTTATTCCTCTATACGAACATCCTTTCTACCAAAGATTCGGGTTTGAGAGAAATGATTATCCGAACGCAGACGCAATGTATAAGAGAACTCTTTCTCTTCCTCTATTCGCAGGAATGACTGACGGCGACATTGAAGACGTTGTCACTGCCGTGAAAGATATTTTCACGAACCTGTAAAAATCAAGTTTAAGTTAGAATTCGCCGGAATCAATATTCCGGCGTTGATCTAGTTAATAAATTGGTTTTGCCTAAGTTTTCAAAACTAGTGGCAAAACTCAATGCCTACAATTTTAAAAATATTCGGATATCGTTTTCATTTCTATTCGAATGAAGGATTTCGAAATCATGAAATTCGAGAAATCGAAAACCTTATATTCGAATATAGAGAGCGATTTTTAGAGGCTTATAATGAGTTCCACGGCTAGTAATAATCTAATTACAAATGTGCCTGCGATCAAGGTCTGGGTAGAAAATCGCATGATCTATTTAGAGTTGAGCGATGGTAGAATTTTAGGATTTCCTGCAGACAGGTTTAAATTGCTAAAGGCCGCTTCTAATTCACAACTCCAAGAAGTTAGATTAGAATTAAAAGGATATGCCCTTCGTTGGGAAAACTTGGACGAAGACCTGACCGTCCAAGGAATACTAGAGGGAAAATTTCAACTTCCCTTAAAAACTTCTACTTAAAGAAAATATAAAATAGAAACACCTTTACAAAGAGGACTAAAAACCCATCTTCCAGGTCGGAAGCTTCTTCTGCTTTTTCGAAAGAAGAAAGTGCAATGATCCATTCTTCTACTTCTTCTGCAATGTCAGAATCATCAAAGGCGGAAAGATCTATCTTCTTATAACCTGCTTTCGGGATCTGTACTCCGCACACCAAACATAGATCTGAAATAATGTCCAAGGATTCTTCTCTGACCAGTTCGGAAAATTCTCCCATTTCCTTTGTTTCCATCAGAACGGATTGTCCGAGCTCCAACACATCTTCCATCACGGACTCGGAACCTTCTTCATCCGCTAAATCTCTCCAAGAACGTAAGGCTTCCAGAAGAAGGTCCGCAAGTTCCAAAACTTTTTCGGAAGCTTCTTTTTTGTCCTCTTCTGGCAAATTCTCAGGAAGGCCTTGTAACCAGGAAGTTTGGACTGCTTGGATGGCGCCTTCTCCACTGCTTAAATATCTGAGCAAAAGATAAACGAGAGCCCAGACATTCTCTTTATGTTGTTTTTCGGAGTAAAACTTTTGGATAGATTTGAATTCTTTCAGGGCGAATGCCATACTTCTCCTAAATTTTTCCGGGAAGTCGCTTAGACAAGCAGAATGTAAAGAATATCATTTTGCATTTTGTCAGAGGATCTGGAATACTGAGTCTATGCATCGTTTTCTTTTAGGACTGATCCAATTAAACAGTGGATCCGATGTGGATTTAAATCTGCAAAAATGTGAGAACTTCATCCGTGAGGCTGCCTCCGAAGGTGCAAAGCTCGTCGGCCTTCCCGAGAATTTTCCTTTTTTAGGATCCGAGAAGGAGAAGTTAGAAAGAGCGGAAGAGATCGCTTCCAAAACCGTAAATCTTCTCTCAGATATATCAAAAAAATTGAATATAACTATCCTTGCCGGAGGATTTCCAAGACCTGCGTCAAACGGAAAAGTTTTTAATACTTCTATTATCTTCGGACCGGATGGAAAAGAAAAATTCGAATACCATAAGATCCATTTATTCGACACAGATCCGGGAGACGGGATAGAATATAGAGAATCAAGAACTGTAGAATCTGGCCACGTCGTTCCTGAAACATACAAAAGTCCGGAGCTTGGAAATATTTCCTCTGTGATCTGTTATGATCTGCGATTTCCAGAATTGTTTAGAGAGATCGTGAAAAAGGACGCGGAGATGATCTTCGTTCCTTCTGCATTTACTAAGATCACGGGACAGGCTCATTGGGAAATTTTGTTAAGAGCAAGGGCGATCGAAAATCAATGTTTTATATTCGCACCCGCTCAAACCGGAGTCCATATGAAAGGGAGAGAAACCTATGGACATTCTCTAGTAGTAGATCCTTGGGGAACCATTTTAGGAGATGCAGGAGAAGGAGAAAAATTACTCTTAACTGAGATAGATCTGGAAGAAGTCCGGAAGGTCCGCAAAAAAATACCCGCCTTAAAACATAGGAAAATACATTCTTAAAAGAAAGAATAGATTAAATTTTGTCTAAAGATCTATTCTATCCACTTAGGATATAATCCCAAACGATCTATAACTTCTCCGTCATGAGCGGGAACAACCTCAAGGTTTGGATACACCTTTAAAAGACAATGTACTCTGTATATCTCCCGTCCGACTAACTCCTGGTCTCTATCCACAATGGATCTAAGCAGCCTGGTCCGATGAGATGGAATTTCGAAACCTTCTTTTGCCCAAGTGATATCTCCCGTAAAAAAGAATCTTTTTCCGGACGGCAAATTCAGGAACATTCCAATATCCCCGGCTGTATGGCCTTCCATAGGAACGAAAACCACGGATCCATCTCCGAACCAATCCAAACTTTTGGAATAGTTTTCATACGGTTTAGAAGAAAAACCGAGATCTTTCCATATTATGTTTTCTGAATCTAATTGTTTAGGTAAGTAACCCTTCTTCACCCCGAACTCTTGCAGATGTTTTCTTCCTTCTTCAGTGGACCAGATCCTTGCTCCGGGAAAATCTTCTACCCCACCCGCGTGGTCCCAATGCAAATGAGAAAGAACGATGTCTCGAACCTTCTCCGGATCTATCCCATTCGCCTTTAACTGAGAGACCAAAGGATTCGGATTCTGATAAGCAACCATAGGCTTTACGTAAAACCTATGGTCCTTGTATTGTTCTTGGATCTGTGTTCCAAGACCTGAATCAAACAAAAAGGTTCCCTTAGGGTGTTCCACAAATACTACGCTATGATAGATCTGCTTTCTGTGAAATAGCGGCCCACCCTCGAATATGAATGCGGAAGATGCCTTCTTCTCCCCAGTTTTAAAGATCGTAAATTTTAGTTTAGCTAATCCGGACGGATTTTCCAATCTGGGATCTTTGGATAAATTTTCCAAACCCGGAACTTCTGAAACTGCTAATTTAGGAATTCCTAATGCAGTACAAAATACTAAAAGTAATGCGGCGAGTATCGCCAAAAATGTGATTTTAAGTTTCATAATTATTTCTCCGAAACGAGAAGTTTCGCTGTTTTAGAAGCGGATCGTATTGCGTTTGTATTTCGGCTTGTCCTGGAAATTAGAATGGCTCCTTCCAATAAGGAAAGAATTCCTACCGCGAGTTCGGAAGCCTTACTCTCCTCAAATCCGTTCTTCCGGAAAAACGAATCCAATATGGAGATCCAATCTTGGAAAACAGCAGCGCATGTTGAATTAACCAAAGAAGGTTCCGAGGCGGTCTCGGAAGCAGTGGTCATGATCGGGCAACCCTTGGAAAAACCGGAGGATACTAGCCTATATTCCAAGGCGGAAAATATCCTTTGGATCCCGGATGGAACGGATTTAGCGGAATCCAAAACCGCCTTCAGTTCCTTGGCCAATTCGTTGCCAGATACCAAGAGAGCTAAGGAAGCCAATTCTTCCTTACCGCCAGGAAAATGGAAATAGATCGATCCTTTGGGGGCTTTTGCATCTTCTACGATATCGTTTAACCCTGTTCCTGCATACCCCCCGATTTCCAGACGTTCCGCCATGGCACGAACCATCTTTTCCTTAGCGATTTCTCCCTTCTGACCCATAGGATCTTTAGATCACATAATAATAGACCGGTCAACATATTTTTTGAATCTTAAAGACATATTTAAAGGAGAAGGATAGAGTCACAATCCCTTCTCCCCTCAAACAAAGGTGATGATTTAGGATTTTCCTTCTAAAATTCCGGCCATATGTTCCCGGACTTCTACGATCAATTCTTCTTTGAGTTTTTGTCTGATCGCGTTGATCTTCTCTTCGAATTTCAGTTTTTCGCCTATCTGGCGGTATTGGATATCTCCCAACTCTCTAAAAACATCGGTAAGTATGTTTCCCTTAAATCCCAAGAAGAAAGTCAATCTTCTATACCAAGGAAACGTATGAGAGAGACAATTATAACCTACGTTTCGAAAATCTTCCGCAGCAGACTCGTCGGAGAGCAAAGGAAGAAGTTTGTCTTTATTTTTGAATAACATCAATAGGAAACTCAGACTAGTCATATTGTAAAACGCGAATCTTTCGGATAATTCGTGGAGCATATTTTTGACCAAAACCTTATCCCAAGGGCAGATGAACAATTCTGGACCATCCGGACCATAATATATGCAACTCAATAAACTGGAGTCATGTTGGACGGACTTAATAACTTCCGAATCAAATGGCAAGTCCCTTCCGATTGACAAAGACATATAACGTGCCATAGCACCTTTTCCGCTCAGCACTACTTTCTTGAGCCCATTCTCTACGCTCTTTTCCCTGGCTCCCTTTAGAAACATGTCGCTTTCCAATGATTTTTGAGTAATTACCCTGGATAAACGAAAGAAGTCGGAGTAAGCGCCTTTGTTTCTGGAAAGTTGGGTCAACTTGGCAAATTCTTCCGAGTAAATGGATTTTCGGATCAATAAAGGATCATTATTCAATAAACCGGATTCGTCGGAAAGAATGGTTTCTCGGATTGAGATCAATTGTTCCGCTAATTTAGGATTTTCAGTAACTAGTTTAGGGATTACTTTTTTTTCGTATAATTCGGATACCTGAGTAAATAATGTATCAGCGTCCTGATCCGGAACATGAATATAACCGCAAGTAGAAGTTCTGGTAAGTATCTCTTCTTCCTGAATAAAGGAATGGATCAGCTTATAACAATCATCTATCATATCCTTATGCATTAAGTTTTTATGATATATTTTTCCCAATAATTCCTTGGCCTTATCGGTATAAGCGTATTTGAAATGTGGAGTGTTTCCATCCGCCAAAGAATACAATACTTCGTTTAAAACGATCTCTCTATCGTTTTGGGATGAGATCTCGAAATTTCGGATCGTCCCAGCAGACTTTCGAGCGATTTGAAAGAATATATCCCTAACAGTTTCCGGACTTCCCTTTTTGGAGGATTTGGCTCCTAAAACATGAAGTAGTATCTCCAACTCTCCTGTGTTTTTTTTGGCATAGATCCGCGGAACGACCAATAATAAACCTTTGGAAATTAATTCCGTTAGTTCCTCCACAAACTTGTAATCCAATTCCGTGGTTGCAGGATATACCGGGATCTTGCCTGAATTTAAACCTTCACTATTTGTGCTCTCTGCTGCTATTAACAAAAGCCTTTCCATTTCAGGGCTGAAATAAGGTCTTTCATCGTTTGGATAAGAGTCTTTGGATTTGATCTGTAAATATGTTGGCCTGAAAGAGGCAAATTTTCCGAACTCGTTTGTTTGTTGGTTTTGTTGATCAGGTGTCGTCATCGTTTCCATTTGAAGGTCCCGAAAAGAAATCAATAAATTTCTTCCTAAATTAAGAAGACGAAAATAATTTATGGATTATTCGGAATTTTAAGATAATATAATAAATTAAAATTCCTTTATGTTAAGTAAAATTTTATAAGCATTCCAAAATTAATTCTAATACCTTAGTTTTTACGAAAAAATATGTCTTATTATGTTTTTTGAATAAATACAGTATACTTACATAAATAGAAAATATAGAGACCGTTCGTTTTAAAACGCTCTGATAGCGACTTGTTGGAATTCCCACAAAATGCCGGTAAGAATCTGCTTGCTATACATCCATCAGGTTCCAAGATCTCCGCATGATACAACACCCTTGGCACGAGGCCAGTCCCGGCCCAAATCCTCCTCACGAAGTTCATGCGCTTGTGGAAATTCCTTCCGGAAGTAAGGCCAAGTTCGAAGTGGATAAAGACTCCGGGCTCATCAAACTAGACCGAGTGCTTTTTGCTTCCGCTCATTATCCCGCTCATTACGGTTTTATCCCCCAAACTTTGGGAGATGATAAGGATCCTTTGGATATTTTAGTACTCTGTTCAGAAGAAGTTCCCCCACTTTGTTTGGTGCCTGCCAGAGTGGTCGGGGTAATGAGGATGATAGATAGAGGAGAAGGTGACGAAAAGATCCTGGCTGTCGCCTCGGGAGATAGAAGTTTTGACGGCATTGAACATGTCTCTCAACTTCCCAATTCATTTAGGGCCGAGTTGACTCACTTCTTCTCCGTTTATAAACAATTGGAAAAAAAAGAAGTCAGGGTAGAAGAACCGGAAGGCCCCGAGGTAGCAAAGGAGTTAATCCTCAGAGCATTAGATTTTTATAAACAGAAGTTCCCTAAGAAGTGAAATTAGCCCAAGACCTCGTATACTTCGCTGGACTTGGACTTTCCCTTCACTTTTACTTTGCCTAATTTTTTGAAGGAATACTTTCTGCGATTCTTCAACTTGCGATATGTACTTTCGCTAAGTAGAAGGTTCGCATGAAATTCCTTGGTCAATCCCTCGATACGAGAAGCAAGATTGACAGCGTCGGAAATCACTGTCCCATCCATTCTTTCCTCTTCTCCGATGGTCCCGAGCATTAATGTGCCAGTATGAAGTCCTATACCGATTTGGATCGGCTCATAATGTCGATCCGCTCTGGATTGGTTTAGACTCTCCAATTCTCGGAGCATCTCCATCGCTGCATCCAGAGCCTGGTCCGGTAAATTAGGAAAGAGCGCCATAATTCCATCGCCCAGATACTTATCTACGAAACCACCGTGTTTGCGGATAATCGGCCCCATTTTTCTCATATAAGAATTCAAGAAATCGAAATTGTCTTTCGGAGTCATCTTTTCGGAAAGTTGGGTAAAAGATCTGATATCCGAAAATAGGATGGTCATTTCTCTTTGGACTTGGTCCCCTAAACCGATCTCAGTGATATCACTCTTATTCAAAAATTTCAGAAATGCTAATGGAACGAATCTACTATAGGCCTTGTTCACTTCCAACAAGTTGTCGGATAAACGTTCAATGTATAAGAACGCCTGGGAAAACCGAAAGGAAAGTAAATAGGACTGCACGAATATAAAGACGAATAATCCCAAAGGAAGATAATATCCGGTATTGACCACTGCCTGAGAATATAAACTATCGTTGATAGCTGCAGCCGTTAGCGCAATCATCCCTGCAATCGCCATCAGGGAACCTTCTGCTCCATTTCTTACCAAACGAACTAACACGAAGAAGATCCAAAATATTGCAAAAATTAAACATACTTGGAATGGGATCAAAGTATGAGTATAAATACTCGCGGGGGCAAGCACCACTATCGCGGATACTATAATGTTAAATCCAATAAAGAATTTTTTTAACTTCGTTGAGAATGAATGTGGATACAATGCATCTAAATAATAAATGAAGAATGGAACCGCTAAATAGAATGAAATATATTCTAGTTTATTAAAAAATTCCCAAGGTAGATGAGGGAATTTTTGGATCAGAAATCTTTCTCCAGTTACGAATATCCTAAGACAGATACTGGCACAGAATGCGCCGAAAAACAACCCGGTCATGTCCCTTCTTCTTAAAGAATATAAACCAAAATGGTACAATGCCATGATGATAATACTTCCGAATAAGAACATCTCGCTGAAAGAGCTATTGTCTCTGAAGTTTAGAAGGTCCGCTTCCGTTCCCATTCTTAGAGATTCCCAAAGTCCTCCCTTATAATGATCGAAATTCGAGATCTCTACTTGGAGTAAGATCTCCTTGTTGGGTTGTCCGATTGAAACATAAAGAGGAAGATACTGAGGACGAGATGAGTTTTCGTCAGGTCCCACCACTCCATTCCCCATGATCTTCTTCCCATCTAAATAGATAGAAGCCGCAGTTCCAGCTCCTTGGAAATGCATCATGAGCCTTCTCTGATTTTGGCCCGGGATAATTTTTAAAGTATAAGTACCGTACCCGAAAGCCATTAAAGGATTCATCCCTTCCAGCTTAGGAATTTGATTCCAGTTCCCCGGAATATTCACTACATGGGTCTGAGCATCTTTAGGTCCGAGGTCCGGTCTGGACACCGCAAGTTTCATCCACTGGAATTTCCACTCACCATCTAATTTTACGATCCCATCTTCCGCAAAGTTCCAATCTCTCAGATCCAAAACCCCATTTTCTGCTAGGGGAGAAATTTTAGGGGAAGTTTTGTTTCGACAGGAGAATAATATAAGAACCAGAAATAGAAAGAATGGAATTACTTTGAGAGATTTCATATGACTTTGATTCGAGATTAGACGATAGGTGTCTTTGTTTTCCTCGGATCGGAAGCTGAATTTCCCGACCCTTCTTCGGAAAGCGGGAGTAATACTAATAAAATTCTGAAATCTATTAAATCAGAAATTTAGAAATTCTGAGGGATTTTTGAAAAATTTTTCATTAAAGAATCCATAGCCCTCTTTAATGAAAAGTATTCAAAGTCTCCCGGAAGACATCCGGGAGTTTTATATGCTAGAATTTTTGTAAGAAGGTTTCCAGAATGTTGCGGAATTCTTCCGGCTGGTCCAATTGCAACCAATGTCCCGCATCAGAAATCACTTTATGAGGAAATCCTAAATGTAACCTGTGCAAAGCAAACTGGTCGTCGTTTTCAGGAGTAACTATAGCAAGTTTAGGACCCACATATCTTTTTAAAGAATGGTTCGGATCGTAATCCAATAGTTCGGATGTGATCTTGATCACTGTATCTTTAGGAGTCCTTGTCAATTCTCTCATCATCCTTTCTTTCACTTCAGGTTTAGAATGTGCCAACAATCGTTCCCAATAGGATTCGGCAGTTTGTACATAAGCATCCGAATATAATGCATTTTTAATCTGCGTGCGAACAGACTCTGGCAATTTTTTAGGATCGCCATTGGAATCCACGAGAACAAGCCCAGCTACTCTACTTGGATTTTCACCCGCATATTGCAATGCTACACTTCCTCCCATGCTATGGCCCACGAGTACAAATCTTTGGAGTCCCAGAAGATTTACAACTGTAGCCAGATCTTGCGCCATAGAAGAGATCCTATAATCCCCATCTTTAGGAAATTCTGAATCTCCATGACCTCTGAGCTCTATTCGGACAACTCTTCTGGTCGGAACGAGAGTATCCTTGATCTCTTCCCAATGAGAAACATTCCCTCCGAAAGAATGGATGAATACCACCGGCATCCCACCAAATCCTTCATCCTTATAGGAAATTTTTCCGGTAGGACCATGGACGGAGGTTTTGATAATTTCACCTTTACAAAGAACGATGCCAAAAACGGAAGTTGCTAGAGTAATCATAAAAACAAGTATAGCAGAATATACATGACAAGATCTGTCATATTTAGAGATTTATACTAAATTTATGAGAGCTGATAGGCTTCTAAATATTCTTCTGCATCTACAGGCAAAAGGAAGGACCACTGCAAAGGAACTTTCCAAAAAACTAGAAATTTCGGAACGAACAGTTCATAGGGATATGGAAGCACTTTCTGCGGCCGGTATTCCCATCTACGCAGAACGAGGGATCGGTGGAGGTTGGAGTTTAAGCGAGGGTTATAGGACAAACCTTACCGGTTTTAAAAAAGAAGAAGTGATCTCCTTATTGTTAGTTCATTCTTCTAGGGTCTTGGAGGATTTAGGAAAGAAGAAGGATTTCGATTCTGCTTTCGTCAAACTAATGGCCTCTCTTCCTCCCGCTTTTAGAAAGGATGCGGAAACTGCAAGGCAAAGAATTCATATAGATGGCCTCGGTTGGGGTCGCGCAATCAGAGAACTTCCGCTTCTTCCAATACTACAAGACGCGGTTTGGGAAGAAAAAAAAGTAAAGATCATCTACGAGAAAGAAGGTGGAAAGCCTGAACCAAGAACAATAGAACCTTACGGACTTGTGGCAAAGGATACGATCTGGTACGTGGTCGCGAAACGCGGAAAAGAAATGAGAGTCTATCGTATCTCTCGCATTAAAGAAGCAGCGATTACAACGGAAAGGTTCGAAAGACCAAAAAAATTCGATCTGAGCAAATATTGGGAAGAATGGATCAAAGAATTCAAATCTCGAGTTCCCAAATACCTGATCAAAGTTAAGGTAACTGATACCACCGCAGAACATATCAAAAATATTCCTTATATGAAATGCCTAAGCCATAAACAGATGGCAAAAGGTTTTACTGAAATGGTAATCGATATGGAAACTAAGGAATGGGCGTTAGGCAGTATGCTTCAATACTGTGACACTGCTTTTGTTTTGGAACCTTTAGAATTACAGGAAGCGATTCGACATAAGGCCAAACAAATCCTAAAAATTTACGAATAAAAACTTCTTAAAGATCGAATTTTTAAAGAGTCGGAAGAAGATTGATTTTCCGCCAAATCCGGGATAATTTTTCGAATAGAACTTCATGTCTTCTTCTCCTAAAAACTATTGGATCCGAAACCTGAACTTTCTGGAAAATCAGGAAGATGCGATACTCATCGCCGATAATAAGGGAAAACTTTTGGATTCGAATGTTCAGGCAAAAGAGCTTGGACTTGTCCCGGAAAAGAACGATCTAAAACATTCTTCTTGGTATCCAAAACTATTAAAAGTAGATTCAAAAGATCATTCTCATCTTACCTTACATCTTTCTTCCGGCAAAAGGAGATTCATTTGTCGAACAATCCCGATCCTAGTGGATGAAAAAGAACCTGCGAAGGCATTCTATTTTAGGGATATTACAGAAAGATCTTTCACGGAAGCAAAGGCAAAAAGATACGAGACCCTTTTTAGAAGAAGAGAAAATAAAATTAAAGAATTAGAAATTCGAGATCAACTCACTGGACTTTTTAATAGAGAATATACGATCGAATCCTTCCAGGCAGAACTTTATAGAGCGGAAAGAAGTGGCTCCACTGTCGGTGTGGTTTATTTGCATATTGATGGATTAAAAGAGATCAACGAAATATTCGGAAACACCGAAGGCGACCTTCTTCTGAAAGAAATGGGCAGGATACTTTTGGAAAATTCCAGAAGGAGCGATATCTCATCCAGAATAGGAGGCGAAAAATTCTTACTTCTTCTTCCGGGTGCACATAAGAATATAGTCTTGGAAAGAGCGGAAAAGATCAAAAGATTATTTTCGGAATCCTGCTCTAACGGTATTTGGGGAGAAGTAAAAATTACCGTTTCCTTAGGAGTCGCAATGTATCCGGAAGACGGTTCTACATACGATGTTCTTCTTCAAAAAGTCCAAACAGGAAATTATTAGTATTAACTTCTTTTACTGGGCTTAAACGCTGAGGTCATATTTTTAGAAGCTAACTTCTTCTCGTAAAATTCCTTGGATGCAGCGTAGATCGTTTTTTCGAAAGTGGCATACACCGTTCCTTCTTCATCTTCGTACTTTGCAGGAAGATCGAAAACGATTTCACCTTTTTCTAATATATCTTGTTTTGTTTTTTCGATCAATTCTTCTGTGATCAAAAATCGGATCTTTACTTTATCAAGGATCGGTCTGACGAATTTTACTTTCGCAGCCTTGTCCCAGACCACATAGTCCGGTCCGAGTATCCACATCATCATCAACATATAGTACGGATCTACAGAACTATAGATACTTCCCCCATAAATTGTTCCGACTCTATTTAACGTACGGAGATTTTTCTTTAAACTTACATGAAGTTCTCTTAAGTCTGAGGAAATAAATTGTATCTTTCCTCCTGTACACCACAAACAAGGCCAATGGTTTAAACGAAAACGCAACCACCAAGTTGATAGAGATTCTTTTTTATCGCTAGAGTATAATTTCATAATAGATTCTTTGCGGTCAGATTGGAAGCTCCGCTCTTCTTGGCAAAGCGATTTCCCTTTTGTTCACTCCGAAGAAGTTGCCTTATATTCCGATTATATCGAGATAACAAATCCAGAACCTTCTGATTCTTTAAAAAACAATCGTTATGTGAACTTTTTAAAAAAATTCGAAAGGACGTTGACATAGAAAAAGTTCCGGGTATTTCTTCTTCTACTCCGAATATCGGTGCAAAGCATTAAACTTTCATAATGCAGAAAAACAGATCATTTGAATGGTGAAAAAATGAAAACTTCCAAGGTATTTTCCTCCCGGATCGTCGCAGCCGCATTTATTTGTGCTGTGTCTCTGGTTGGAGCAGGATGTAAAGATTCCTCCTCGAACTACGATTCTTTGTTATTTTTAGTCCAAGCCAACGGTAAATCCGGTGGCTCTCTTCCTGCAGACATAAATTATAAGGCAGAATATCTAACTCCTCCTCCTTTGGACCAACCAAGCGGAATTCCTTTCGAGGGTGGGGGCACCAAGGGAAAAGATGGAAGAAGTCCACGACCAGTATATGCTCCAAAATTACAGATAGATCCGCAGGCTTGGATGAGCAGCGGATACCAATCCAGATCCAATACTCAGCTTAGAAACATTTGTATTCCTGGGACTCATGACTCCGGAACTTACGGGATCCAAGGAATCGACGAGAATATCTCACAAACGCAAGAATACAATGTGGGAGAACAATTATCTCTAGGGTATCGATACTTTGATCTTAGGATCAAAAAGATAGACGGAACGTTCAAGATCCACCATGGATCCAGCGTTTCTGTTTCCGCACAGGAAGTGTTCCAACATATCTCTAGCTTCGTGAATAATCGCAAGAAAGAGGTCGTATTCGTTCATATCCAGAACGTGGATAGCATGAGCGATGCGGAACATTACGAACTAAAAGACCAACTGGTTCTTCCTTATTTAGGTTCCAGAATGGCGCCTCGTAATTTAGGGAATTCAGTTAACTTCGGTCAACTTTGGGATCTAGACAAGAACGTAATCCTGATCTGGGGTGGCGGAAATTACGCAGACTTATCTCAATTGTATTGGAACCAAGGCCAAACAATGAAGAGCGATTGGCAGAATACCGGAAATGAATCCGATCTAATCAGTGCGCTTAGAGATCGCATCAAAGACGATCGAGGTGGAAAATTTTACGTAGCTCAAATGATCTTAACTCCAACTGCCGCTCAGATCATTTTCCCACCGTACTGGGGAAGTATAGAAGATCTTACCAATGATAAATTGGATCATGCAAGTTTTGTTTATGACTTAGATAGAGAAGCTAAAAAATCCGGACAACGTTTGAATATCGCGATGGTGGATTTTGCCGGTCCTCGTTTCTCTCAATATGCATTCGAAGCATGCATGGATGTGAATGACCTGGAGCCAAGATACTTCACTTTAAAAAGTAAACAATCCAATCTGTGTTTGGATGTAAGTAACAGTGGAACCGAAAACGGTACTCGTGTCCAAGTTTGGAACTGTAACAATACTAATGCTCAGAAATGGTTCTATGAACATTCCACAAGTCATCTAAGAAGCAAATTGAATAATGACAAGTGTTTGGATAACGGAGCAGAGAATTGGAACGGAGGTAAGATAGTACTCTGGGATTGTAGAGATAATATAGATAATATGAGATTCGATTTTTACGATGACTCTATGCGAGTCAGACAAAATGAATCTATCGCTGTAGATGCTAACGGTTCTACCAGCGGCTCTTTAGTAAGCCAATGGACTTGGCACGGTGGAAATAACCAACGTTGGGAGAAAAATTATGAAACCCCTTACTTCGCTCTGATCAACCAAGCCTCTGACAGATGTTTAGATATAAGCAACAGTAGTACTGCAAACGGTGCAAGAATCCAAGTTTACAACTGTAACGGGACAAACGCGCAAAAATGGTATTACGATGCAGGCAACGGTTTTCTTAGAAGCAAGCTGGATCCAAATAAATGTATGGATAACGGTGGAGAAGCTCGTAACGGTGGAAAGATCGCTCTCTGGGATTGTAAAGACATGAACAATATGAGATTCGATTTTGTAGGAGATAGTATCCGCAACCGAATCAACTCATTGTATGCCGTAGATGCCAATGGAACTTCCAACGGATCCTTAGTGAGCCAATGGGAATTCAAAAATACTAGCAACCAACTTTGGAAAAAATCATATTAATAAATAATAATATATTTAATCTCCCGGCTTCTCAGGCCGGGAATATTCAGAAGGTCCGGTTTTCACTGGACCTTCTTCTTTTGTTTAGCTCCCAAAACTTGCTTTCACTGCCGTATATGCCTGTGCTATAAAATACACGAAAACCGAAAAGGATGTAGAAGCGGAAAGCATCCAAACTCCCAAACCGATTGGAGATCCCCAAGAATACCAAGGGTAATCCGGAATTTCGTTCTTGCTATTTTCTGCCATGTTTGTTCTCCTTAGATCGAATTAACTCGATGATTAATTATCTTGATTATCGAGATACTTGACGGTCAAAATAATTGCAAGACAAAAAAATCCCAAAAACCAAGCCCGAATTGCTGGAATCCATTATGACCGATTCCAAAAACCTGAGCACCGTATCCATTTTATTTCACCAGACCATCGCGGATCGGCTTGGGTTGCACATTACAGATCACAAATGTGTGGATTTTCTATTTACACAGGGGCCCCAAACCGCGGGGGAAATCTCTAAGAGTATGGGACTCAGCACAGGAGCAGTAACTTCTCTCATTGATCGTTTGGAGAAGAAGGGACTAGTTGAACGCAAGAATGATCCGAATGATAGGAGAAAGGTGAGAATTTTTCTGACCCAGGATATGGCCGCTATGCAAAAAATAGGAGGTCTATTCGAAGGTTTAGCAAAATCCGTTTGGGAACATCTTTCAGCTTATACTGCCGAAGAACTAAAGGTCATTTTAGATTATACCCGCAAATCGATCCGGATCATGGAAGAAGAAAGAGAAAAACTTCTGCAGAACCGACCGGACGTATAATCCTTTTAGAAGGATTCTACTATTCTGCTTATTTTTTTAAGCTTGCTCAACTAGCCGATTTTGCAGAACAATTCTGCGAAAACTTTTAGAACTAAATGAATTCCAAACTTTTTGGGAATTTTTAGAGGAGGAAAGAATGAAAGCTTTAGTCACTGGAGCGAGCGAAGGGATCGGAAGAGAATTCGCCAAACAACTTGCGGCAAAAGGTTATAAGATCACTGCAGTCGCAAGAAACGAAGTAAGACTCAAACAACTAATAGATGAGCTCGGAAAAGGCCATACATTTATCGTCGCAGACTTATCTGATCCGAAATCAACTGCAAAGATCCAAAAAGAATTAGAAAACAACCATTACGATTTATTAATAAATAATGCAGGTTTCGGGGTATACGGACCGTTTGATAAAGCAGATCTACCTAGATTACAAGCGATGACACGTCTTAATATTGATTCCCTTGTTTCTTTGTCCTATTCCTTTCTAAAAAATTCCCAGTCAGGAGATTCCTTGATGAATATCTCTTCTACTCTGGGCCTTGTTCCTATGCCTTCTTCCGGTGTGTATTCTGCGACTAAGGCATTCGTAACTTCCTTCAGTGAATCTTTATGGTATGAGCAGAGAAAAAGAGGTGTCTACGTTATGGGACTTTGCCCCGGTGTGACGGTTTCTAACTTTTTCGAAAGAGCAGGAGGAGATCCTAAAGATTTCCCGAAAGCAATCGCTCAATCAGCAGAGACATTGGTAGAATATGCTTTGGCAGCTTTGAAAAAAAGAAGCTCGCCTACTGTGGTATCAGGACTTCCGAATAAAGTTTTAGTAAAGGTTTCTAAGCTGATCGGCAGAAAGGCTACAGTTAAATTGATGGGAAAAATGAGGTAATATATAAAATGACGTCCCCTTTTTTTGGAGAATTTTTAGGCACGTTTGTGCTAATACTTTTAGGAGACGGAGTAGTAGCCGGAGTTTTATTAGAAAAATCTAAAGCAAAAGATTCCGGCTGGATCGTGATCACTGCCGCCTGGGCATTCGCGGTCATCTTAGGAGTTTTCACGGCCAAAGCATTTGGAAGTGCGGATGCCCACTTAAACCCTGCAGTTACTTTGGCATTTGCAGTTCAATCGGGAGAATATTCTAAAATTCCAATATACCTTCCTGCACAATTCCTGGGGGCGTTCTTAGGTGCCGTGGCTGTATATCTACATTATCTTCCTCATTGGAAAGAGACCAAAGATTCAGGAAAAATTTTAGCTGTATTCTCTACCGACCCTGCGATCTCTAATCCTCCTTCTAACTTTATCAGCGAGTTTTTAGGTACCTTCTTATTGATCATAGGACTCCATTCAATATTCTCCCCGCAGATTGCCGATGTAACCACGCCGATCGGTGTAGGCTATGTGGGAGTTCTGGTCTGGGTGATCGGACTTTCTATGGGCGGAACCACGGGATATGCGATCAATCCTGCGAGAGATTTAGGACCTAGATTGGCACATTATATTCTTCCTATCGCAAACAAAGGAAACTCAGGATGGAAATATGCATGGCTTCCAATTCTTGCTCCTTTAGCGGGCGGAGCAGTTGCTGGAATATTCTTAAAATCTATATTATAATCGGTGGGATCGGATCGACAGTATGAAATCATTCCAAATCAAACAAACATTCTTAATATTCTTTTTGATGTATATATCTTGTGGCGGAGAACAGATCCGAAATACCCCGATCGAGGGTAATTTGGATCTGCAAGGACATAGAGGAGCTAGAGGTCTAAAACCGGAAAATACTTGGCCGGCATTCGAAGAGGCCCTTTCCCAAGGAATGACCACAATCGAACTGGATACGGTTCTCACCAAAGATCAGAAAATTATAATACACCATGATTCCGAATCTAATCCAGCATTATGTTCTAAAAAAGACGGATCGGAGATCGTTTCCAAATCCATTTATGAACTGACTCTTGCAGAATTAAAAGAATTAGATTGTGGAACTAAAAAGAATCCCAAATTTCCCGAGCAGATCTCCGTCCCGGGAACGGAACTTTTGACCATCCAAGAATTTTTTGAAAAAGTCCAAACCTGGGAACGAACCGGAAAAAGAAAAGTTATCCCTAAATTTAATATAGAAACCAAATTCCCGAATGATGAACAGTCACAAGTCTCTAATGAAATTTTAGAAGCTCACGTAAGTCTTTTGATCAAGGCAATCGAAACTGCTAAAGTTGTAGACCGTTCAACAATCCAATCTTTTTACCTCCCAGCACTTTCCTTAGTGAAGAAAAAAAATCCTAAGATCCAAACTTCTGCGTTATTCTCCCTCACATATCCTCAAGGCGCAGCGATGAAATTCGGATTCGGTGGCTCCAGAAGGGAACTTGTTTTAAATCAAACAAAAGAGTTAAAAGCGGATATTATTTCTCCTTATTTTTTATTCGTAACGGATGAATTCGTTTCAAAAGCTCATTCTTTAGGGATTAAAGTGATTCCTTGGACTGTGAATGAAACTCAAGAAATGGAAAGATTAATTAAAGCTGGCGTGGATGGAATTATTACAGATTATCCGGATCGATTGAATTCTGTTCTTAAAAAACATTAGACACACTTCGGGTCCTGCTTATCCTAACGGGAAGTGAAGCGGTCTCTTTTACTTCTTTCCACTTTCTGGTTTTGTTTCTCTTTAGAAGCGGCACCGATCCAAGATGGAGTGTTGCAAATTTCCTCTCAGGATCTTGCTGAACATTCAGAGGTTATTCCATTAAATGGGAACTGGCAATTCATATACGGAGAATTTGTTTCTCCTGAAAAAAGCCAAGCAGCTAACTGGGATATGTTATCCGTTCCCCATTCCTGGCAGGATACTAAAAAAGGAGACCAAGTACTTCCAAGAGAAGGAGCTGCAAGTTTTCGTCTATCCATCATCTTTCCTGAAGAAGATCTGAAAAAAGAGATCGGGTTGATGATGCCTGATTTTGCATCCGCTTATAAATTATATTATAACGGAAAATTGATTTATTCTTCCGGAACTCCGAACTTAGAACCTTCTTCCGAAATTCCTAAAATCAAATCTGTGTATCTACCCTTAAGAGTAGAGAAGACAAATACGGAAATTTTAATCCAAGGCTCCAATTGGATCAATAATTTCGGCGGTTTCTGGCAGGTTCCAAAAATCGGAACATTAGAAGCGATTTACAGAGAAAAGTTGATCACCCAATCCAGAGAATCGTTTTTGTTTGGCGGGCTTCTTTTGATAGGACTATATCATACCGGGCTTTTCCTATTTAGAAGAAAGGAAAAGTCCGCATTCTATTTTGCATTATTTACGTTTTTATTAACTTTGAGAGTTGCATTGATCGGCAACAGGCTTGTCCTAGAAATTTTCCCGGACTTTCCTTGGGAATCCGTTTTTAGATTGGAATTCTTCTCCTTCTATACCGCAGTTCCGATCTTTTTGATGTTCCATCGCTCTTTGTTCCCAGAGGATACAATTCCTTGGGTGCCGGCCATCGCCTGGGTTATAGCGATTGCTTACGATATCACTCTATTATTTCCGATCGGATTTTTCACAAAGATCGTAGAACCATTTCAAATCGTAACCGGAATCGGCCTACTCTATGTCCTGTTCACCGTATGTTTAGGAGTTTGGAGAAAAAGAGAAGACTCCATCTTATTCCTCACAGGATTTTTTGCATTCGGGATCACAGTAGGAATAGATCTACTTTGGGACAAATTAAATCTGAGAGGGATCAATCTTTCTCCTTATGGACTTCTTGTATTCACTCTCTCTCAATCTTTAGTGCTTTCCAGAAGGATAGCAAGAGCATTCAGAAAATCTGAAATACTCAGTGAAAATTTAAGGATCACAAACAGTGCACTGAACATTCTAAAAGACAACTTGGAAGTTCTTGTTCGAGAAAAAACTTCCGAATTAAATCATTCCTTGGAAAGAATACGAAAAGATTTACTCGTTGCCCAAAGAATTCAGAAGAAACTTTTTCCGGAAAATGTAGAATCTTACAAAGAATTAAAATACGCAGTTAAATATCTTCCGAGAGACGAAGTAGGCGGAGACTTCTATGATATTTTCGAAGTTTCTCCCGGAGTGTATCGGATCTTTCTTGCGGATGCCACCGGGCATGGAGTACAAGCTGCGTTAGTCACTATGGCAATCAAGGCGGAATACGAAGGTATCAAATTCGGAGCGAAAGATCCAGGATTCTGCTTAGATCTGTTGGATGATAAGTTCCAAAGAAAATTCTCTTCTTTAGGAACCATATTCTCTTCTATCATCGTAGATATTTATGCGAGAGAAAATAGATTAGTGTACGCATCAGCAGGACATCCCGACCAAATTCTGGTACATTCTTCTCATCTTATGAATTTAAGAAGGACCGGAGCCATCATAGGTTTAAAGAATAAAAAAAGTTACGAAAACCAAGAACTGGATTTTTCCAATGGAGATAGGATGTTCCTTTTTTCGGATGGTGTCTTTGAACAATTCAATTCCAAAAGAGAAGCCTGGGGAGAATCCAGATTGAGAAAACGGATCTCTGAACTTTCGGAAGAACCTATCGAAAATATTCCCGATATGGTAATGAAAGATTTGGATCTATGGTTAGAATATTCACAACCGCAAGATGATATCAGTTTAATTGCGATAGAAAGGGTCTGACTAAATCGACTTTTTCATAACACTTGTATAGAGTTCCACAAGGAAAAGAGTAAGTGCGGAAAAAGACGGAAACGCGATCTATTCTTCGTCTTCCTCCAACCCTAAATAAAACAGGGCCCATAAAGTATCGAATAAGATCTGCATTAATAGTGCGAACCTTTCTTCTCTATCTTGTACATTTTTGAAGTCTTCGATCAAAAAGGTAACAAATGGTTCTAAGATCCTTCTCTCTTCCAGGTCCGGAATAGAATTCAGACTTTTGATGGAAAAGTTGGCTTCGACAGGAACATTATGAAAATTTAATCGACTATTTATGACTAGAACCGCTATTTCTAGAAGTTCTGCATCGGACATTGTTTTTACGCCCGCATCGTTCAATCCCGATAGTAGACCTGAAATCGCCTCGTCAGTGATCTCTTCACTTCTATCCTCGTCTTCGTCGCTATAAGCCTCTGAAATTGCGATGAGAACCGCAGTAGCTTGGTCCCAAAAAGAAGATAACGCCTCGTCCAAGCGAGCCTCATCCTCTTCGGTCAATTCCCTTTTGAACCCTGAGTCTAGATCATCATAAAAAGGTTCCGGATCGTCCGTCTCATATGCTGCAGAAACGAATGTACGAACAGCGATCCAAAACGGGGACTTTTCGTGGCCTATGCGAAGAATTTCCTCGGCATATTTAGCGACTGTGGCTCTCCAATCGGAAAGGGAATAGGAAGGAATCTCCATATTCAAATATTCTTCACTCTCTCCAAACTCGTCGACACTATAAATCTTTTCGTATTATTTTTTAAGGAGAAATTTGAGTGAGATCTTTTGCTTACCTATAGATTCTAGTTGCTCCTTGCTGAGAAAGAGCGAATGTTTTCCCCATGAGTATTGACGAAGATTATGATTTCCCACGATTTCGCTCGGATTCGAATGCGGGTCATTATGAGAGTTGGTTCGTAAGAGGAAATCATCCCGTTCGCCCTCTTGCAATTTGGATCCGTTATACTATTTTTTCTCCTAAACACTACCCTGAAGATTCTATAGGGGAATTATGGGCGATCTACTTCGACGGAGAAAATGGAAAACATTATGTTTCTAAATCGGAATATCCTATTTCAGAATGCGAGTTTTCCGGAGATCCATTTCATATCCGAATAGCTTCTTCCGTGCAAGATCATAAAGGGCTCAAAGGTAAATCGGGGAACAAACAAGGTTCTACAAATATAGAATGGGACCTAAACTTCTCAGGTGGAGATAAACCTCTTTTTCTTTTTCCTAAAGATCTATATGCAGGTGGTTTTCCAAAGGCAAAGGTCTTAGTCGGAAAACCTTCCGTATTACTTAATGGATTTATAAAATTAGAAAATAATAAAATAGATATGAAAGATTGGAAAGGAAGTCAGAATCATAACTGGGGACCGAAACATACTGACCAATACGCGTGGGGACAAGTAGCAGGTTTCGATGGAGAAGAAGGTTCCTTTCTCGAACTGGCGACTGCAAAGATCAAGATTGGCCCACTCTGGACTCCTGCAATCACTCCAATCGTTTTACGTTTGCATGGACAAGAATATGCTCTTAACGGTTTATTCTCCTCCTTCGGAAGAGCGAACTATCATTATTTCGATTGGAAGTTTCAGGCTTCTTCTCCTGAAATAAAAATAGAAGGAAGAATTCACGCGGATAAAAAAGACTTCGCATGCCTACGTTATGCGAATCCTCCAGGCGGCTGGAAGTTTTGTTTAAACAGCAAAATAGCAAGGGCAGAAGTTTTGGTCCAAAGAAAAGGAGAGACTTCTCCCCTTCGATTACGATCTGCCAGAAGTGCAGCATTTGAAATACTTACTGAGGATCCTTCTCACGGTTTGTTGACTGAAGTTTAATATTCTTATACTCCAGAACTTTTTCGAATTGACCAGGTTCCCTTTCTCGAAAATTTTGAGAGTCAGCCTCAGTTTCTTTTAGCCCAAAAGTATTATTCCTTAGGATAAACCGAAACGAAACGGGATTTTAGACAAAATTTCCCCAGGCGGCCTGAGATGGAATGCAGAGTGACGGAAAATCCTTATTGACTTTTCTTGAGACTTATTCTCACTTGCAAAATCAAGCCGGTCCCTGTCCCAGGAGCCGGAGGGAGTCATCCCCACAGTTCATCTCTGGCCCCGGCCGGATTTTATCCGGACCGGGGATTTTTCCCAAATTTTAAGGAGATTTCCATGCGGAACGTCCAAACAAAAATATTTTCAATACTGTTCAGTATGACCCTATTCGGTTCCCTGATTTCTTGCGAAGGTCCGGGTAGCAATAATGCTGCTGCAGCGCTTTTAGGTTTGGATATTCCTGCCAGCGCAACTAAGGCAGAAGCACTCACACGTTATGCGGATCTAGCTTATGAATCCTATAACCAAGCGGCGACGGATGCAACAAGCTTACTTGCCGCTCTTACTACCTTCACTACTACTCCAAACGAAACAAATCTGACTGCAGCCAGAAACGCATGGGTTGTAGCGAGATCCAGTTACTTGGTAACGGAAGCATTTCGTTTTAGTAATGGACCGATCGATGCGGATCCTGGCTTCTGCGGAGCTCCGGGAGGTTCCGTTTACTCCGGAACCGACGAATGTGAAGGCGCGATCAATGCGTGGCCTTTGGATGAAGTAGTCATAGACAATTATATCAATAGCTTATCGTCCGCTCCTACTTTTGCGGACATCTATGCTAAAAACGGAGATTCTACCTTGGCTTCCGGTAGCGAAGGTGATACTGAGAAAGTGGTCATGACCGGTTATCATGCGATCGAATATCTTCTTTGGGGACAAGATAATTTAAGCGGTGGAGACAACTCGACTCCTGGACAAAGAGCAGCAACTGATTTTTCAGGGGCCGGAGTGCCTAGTTATAGAAGAGCTTATATTTTGGCGGTTACCCAAGGTGTGATCGGTCATCTGCAGCAAATTAGAGATCAATGGGATCCGGCTGTCACCTCCGGCATTTATAGAACAGATACTTTTTTAGCTTCCGGAAATACGGATACGTCCTTGAAAAATATTTTTGACGGTCTTACCGCATTTATGGTTCAGGAATGGGGAGGAGATCGTTTATCGGGTGTAGATAGCGAACTCCAAGAAGACGAACATTCCTGTTTCAGCGATACTACTAAAGCGGATTTCTATTATGATGCACAAGGTGTTTATAATATCTGGACCGGACATTACAGCGTTAAGAAAGGAGTAAACATCAGCACAGGTGCGGGACTCGTAAATCTTCTGAGTAGCAAAAACCAAGGCTCCGTCACTTCCGAAATTGAAAGCGCAAGAAATACTTTCTGTATCAATCTGAGCAACGAGACTACCGATCCCAACTACACTGCCTCTTGCCCAAGCGGAAGTTTATCGCACCGTTACGATCAAGTGATCATGCATCCGACAGATAGCCAACATAGCGTCTTAGAGAATGTAGGATTATTGATCAATACAACTTTGGCTCAAAACGTAGTTAGGGCAAAGAATGTTTTAGGACTCTAATCGATTTAACTGTATGGGAGTCGGACTCTTATTTTCCGGCATAAAGATAAAAATGAACTGTGATAAAAACAAAGGTCTCCGCAAAAACGGGGACCATAAAAAACACCTGATCGGCCTAAAAGGTTCGATCTTATTTCTTACGATCGCGTTACTCTCACTTGGATGTGATCCCTCCAGTGGAGACAACAGCATGGCACTATTAGCCGCTTTAAATTCTTCTAATGGTTCGGTGGATCCAGGTGAAGAATATTCCGGCGGTTACACAACGAACTTCGTTTCAAATGCGTTTGCATTCGATATTCGTGCCGCAAATTTAAGATCGGGGGGAGCGACCAAGTTTAATAAAGGAAACTCCTTCTTCAATATCACTTGGGTCTCAGAAGGAAGCAGCTCTCCTGCAGGACTCGGGCCTACTTTTAATACCACCTCCTGTCAAAATTGCCATCAAGGCGACGGTAGAGGAGCTCCCCCTTCTTCCGGTTCTTTGAATAATGTCCCGGGAATTTTAATCCGCCTTTCTCAAAACGGCTCCAATCCTACTACGGGAGGACCTGTCGGTCTGGATAATTATGGTCTTCAGTTGAACCATAAAGGATTAGGCTGCAATCCTGCGGTTTACGATTCCAATTTCGATTGCGATAGCGGAAGTATCACCGGTTCGAATTTCACTCCTCCGGAAGGAGCCGCCTCGGTATCTTACGGTTCCAAAGCCGCTCCGAATTATCCGAGCGGAAGTACCACTTATCCGGAAGGAACTAACGTAACTCTAAGCGAACCCACATACTCTTTTACTTGGAACCCGCTATTTGGGGATCCTACTGCTTCCGTAAACGGTTTCAACTTCTCTCCAAGAACCGCACCTATGATACCAGGTTTAGGTCTTTTACAGGCGATCCCTGAAAGCACAATACTTGGCTGGGCGGATCCGAGCGATTCGGATGGAGATGGTATATCAGGAAAAGTGAATATGGTTTGGAATGCATCGACTAGCTCCAAAGTCTTGGGAAGATTCGGTTGGAAAGCGAACGAGCCTAGTTTGTCCCAACAGAATCAGGGAGCTTTTTTGGGGGATATGGGAATCACTAGTCCTTTATTCTCTACGGATAATTGCACTTCTGCTCAAACTGCATGTATTACAAACTCTGCAGGAACTGCGAGCCCCGAAATCTCCGCGAATCTTGTGGATGCTGTCGTATTCTATAGTATGCTCGTTGGAGTTCCTTCCAGAAGAAATATTACGGATACGGATGTAGTCGCAGGAAAAGCTCTCTTTACGAGTGTGGGTTGCGCCGGCTGTCATAAGCCTTATGTTCAAACAGGATTTGTTTCCGGATTTCCTGAGATTTCCTACCAGCATATCAAACCGTATACGGATCTATTACTTCACGATATGGGTCCAGGACTCGCGGACGGAAGACCCGATTTCGATGCAAGCGGTCAAGAATGGAGAACTCCTCCTCTTTGGGGTTTAGGCCTGATCCAAACAGTAAACGGACATTTAAAACTTCTACATGATGGAAGAGCGAATGGGATCGAAGAAGCGATCCTATGGCACGGAGGAGAAGCGGATACCGCTCGTGGAAATTTCCAAAGCCTGACTGCGGCTCAGAGACAACAACTAATTACATTTTTAGAATCCCTATGAGAGAGGAAAATATGAATCTTAAATCTGCGATAAAACATTATAAAAATATAATTATCATAACATTGATTTCCTCTTTCTCCTTCGTAGGTTGCGAAGGAGGGTCAAGCTCTAACATGGGAGCGTTAGCCATCTTATTTTCCTCAAGTGCGGATTATACTAAGGTGTTAAAATATTCCGGAACAAATGTGGTTCTTCCCAGTTTGCTCGCTCTAAAGAACGACACCGCAACCTTAGAAACTAAAGCTTTAGCTTATTATACCACTCAGAACGCCACAACCTTGGGAGAATTGCAAGACGCCTGGAAGGCCGCCCACGTTTCCTTGAAAAAAGTGGAAGTTTTCTATTTTGGTCCGGGAACCTATCCTTCTACCAAAAACTATTACGTTAAAATGGATGCATTCGAGACCATTTCCGCGAGACCTTTATGGACATACGTGAATAAGATTATCACGAATACCGCTTCTTGTGCGACTACGGATCCAATCACTAGTACGGATTTAGCTGCTTGTTCCGTAATATATAAGGGATTTGAGCCTTTGGAAATGCTTATCTTCTCTTCCGACAGTCTTGCAAGTACGATCGACGATGCAACTTCGATCAATTCGGTCAACACTGCAGGCTCTAGAAGATTAGAATACATTAAATCACTTGGTCAATTGATCAACCAGGACGCGAATAGTTTGTATACTTCTTGGGACCCAGCCGGAGGGAATTTTTTAGGAAATTTTATCGCAGGAAACGGATCTTATTTTTCCAACCAAGGAGTCGCGTTCGATACGTACGTTCAATCCTTGGGAAATATAGTGTACCAAATCTGGGACGGGAAATTAGGAGGACCTGCTTGCATAACACCGGGATGTTCTACAAACCCAAATCCTAAATCCACTGAGGCTACCTTCTCCAGGAATGCTTATCAGGATCTATATGATAATCTTTTAGGTTTCGAACTAGGATACCAGGGAAATCCAGCGGATACGGATGCAGTTACTCTTTCTACGATGATCCAAGCTCAAAATTCTCAATTGGATACCGATATCAAAGCTGCAATTGCCGCTTTAAAAGCAGCGATCAATCCCTCCAATGATTTGTATGCTCAAATCGAAGCTGATGGAACTTCGGTAGGGACAAGTATCACTACAAATGTGCAACCGATATACAACCTTGCTGAGGCACTAAAAGTCCTTTTTAATGTGGACGCGTTCTCAGCATTAGACGTTCCGAGCCTTCCTCCTGCGGCGGACGGAGACTAATCCTTTTATAAAATACTAATATGTATTGTTTGAGATAGAAACGATATATATTAGTATTCCATTCTGATTCTCCAAATTTGTCTTGCCAATCTTTCCGTTAGACTTTTCTCTAACGGACTATGTTTAGTTCTCTATTTCCATTAATTGCCTTTACTGCTTGGACCATTCTACTCGTACTCATCGTAGTATCTTTTAGAACAGTGCAGGTATTGGCTGGCACCAAAAAATCCAACGAGTTTCCCGCATGGATACAGCACGGTTCCGACCTGTATTGGAGGATCCACCGTGCTCATTTGAATTGCGTAGAAGGTCTTCCTGTTTTCGGAGTTTTAGTTTTGACCTTTATACTTTCAGGCTATCAAAACGATACCTTTGATCTTCTCGCCTGGATCGTATTCGGAGCAAGGATCCTACAAACAAGCGCTCATTTAAGCGGAGGTGGCGTTTGGAACGTGAATGTAAGATTTACAGGATTTATAATCCAATATATTTGTTTCACAGCGATGCTAGTGATATTAGTACGTTCCATTCTATAATTTACATGCAACCGAACCGGGAAGGAGACTTCCCGGTCTTATCATTGATCAATCTTCCGGAATATTCTCCATTAGGGCCGATTTTGAAAAACCTCTTGACCGTAGCGTATATTTGAGGTTAACCTTCGGGATACATGGCTTCCAAGTTCGATTATCTCCGTAAAAATTTATATGCAATGGCGGAGCTATGTTTGGAACAAATCCTGATCTTGGACGACGCAATCGAACAAGAGAATCCGGACCTTGCTAAACAGGTGATCGAAAGAGACGATCTGATCGATAGTTTGGAAAAACAAAACGATAACCTCTCCCAAAATGCAATTTTAGAAGCGATCGCAAATCGTAACTTACTCGGGATGGACCAAATCGACGGAGAAGTTGTACTCAAAAGAGATCCGCTGCGATTCGCACTCTCCTCCATTCGTATCAACAGAAGTTTAGAAAGAATGGGAGACCAGATCGTAAACTGCGCTACTTGTTACCGAAGGGGACTTCTTCCAAAGGGATTTTTCAGACAGGAAGAAATTTTGGACAAGATGCTCTCCAGAGTAGTCACTCTTGTGGGAATGGCTGTAGAATCCTTAGTAGAAGAGAAAAACAGATTCTATGGCTCTGTTCATACTGTAGAGGAAGAACTAAACAATCTATGTCATGCTGCGTTCTTAAAGTTTGTATTGGATCCAAGATTGGATAAAAACCAATTCGCAGACTTATACAGAATGATCTTAGGGATAGAAAGAGCCGGAGACTATGCTGTAAACATCGCAGAAGAGCTGGTGCGTTTAAATACGGGTATGGACATTCGTCATCTTTCCGATCCCGTCCAAGTCACCGAAAAGACGAAAACTTCCTGAGATACATTAGAAAAATTGAATTATTGCTGAACGCAGACAACTGATTTTGCAACGTTACAGAAGTCAGGAGTTCCTGCAGATATTCCACCAACGTTTGGATCGTTAGAGCTTGCAAAATTTCCTTGGTCGGAAAGGTTACTGGAAGTCCAACCTTGGCAGGTATTTGCGGTAGACCAATCCGTCTGCAAGCCTGTCCAATATCCCGCGGCAGTCGCAGCGATCCCGCTTCCAGTTCCGAATGCAAATAATGCGTTCGCATCCGTTGAAAAAGCTTTGGTAAAGGCGCCACCGTTAAAATCTATATAGTCTTTGTTCGGCTTTAACACCCAGTCTATCTTAGAGGGCATAGCTCTCCTCCAAGTCCCGGCTACTGCAAAAGTTTTGTAGGTTCCGGACGGAAGACCGGTCAAAGAGTTCGCAGCGTTCTGGCAAACAAAGTCAGCTAAGCCGCCGGATCCGAAATCTCCGGCAAAGGATGCGCTTGTGGCAAATAAGAATTTATCATTATCTTTCTGTAATATTGGATAAGGGATCGTCTCGGAATCCGGGGTTAGAATAGAGATCACAACGGAATTATCCGTGGAATCCGAATCGTCTGACGAACCTGTTATAGTCAAAGTCTGAGGAACATTATAATCGGATGGAGTAAATATCAGAGAGGATGGAGCAACGGAAGCAATTGCAGGATTACTACTGGAAAAATTATAAGTTACGGAAGAAGAATCCGGTTTATGCACCAAGGAAACGGATAGAACAAGGGAGCCGGCTTCCGGAAGAGAATTTCCACCAGTAATGATAATCTCTTTGTCACATCCATTGATCAGACAGCTTATAATTGCATTTTCATAATATTCTTTTGTGTTAGGATCTCCTGAATTTTCGGATTTGATCGCACAAGACGCTTGAAAAACCGAAAAACAAATCGCAAAGAATAAGGAAATCCGCTTGATCAGCATAAAAAATTAAACCGGATCCTTAAAACGGGAGGATTCGGAGCCATTATTGGATTCGAAACCTTCTTTTTGCTCTAAATAACTTTCTAATTCTTCTTTTAGACCGTGTGGAAGTTGAAGTCCCGAACTTTCTATCCTTTCGTTATATTTACTGAAAGAAAATCTATGTCGAGAAGTTCCAAGATAGACACTTAAAGCTTCGGAACCCCATTCCAAAATATCTCGGATATATTCTTCATTCTCTTCTAACTTTTCCGCATAAGGAATGAAGAGAGGTCTATTTACAGGACGGCCTATCGTCCTATAAAATAAAAGTCTGCGAAGGACTTCGTGATCATTCCAATTGCCTGCGTCGAGCGCTCTTTCCACCATTCTGAGATTGATACAATCTAGAAACTCTATCTTTAGATTTTCATTCTTCAATCTTCTACGAAGGCTTGCCTTAATCTCTTCGGATTCATATAAAAAATTAGGACAATATTCAGGACATTCTTGGTCCTTATGTAAATCACAATAATGTAATAGAATACAATCTATATCAGAAGAAGGTTCTACGATCCCAAAATTGATCGAACCTAAAATTTCAACGCCTGTACGAAATCCTTTGTCTTCCAATTCCTTTAAGGCGATGCGGCAAGCCTGCATTCTTCTCAAAGCTTCTTTGGTATCGTAGTTACGGTATTTATTTTTGAGGGCTACGTATTTTTCTATCAGATAGGTCATTCGAACAATTCTCGCAAATAGCGGTTCATACCGTGTAATACTATCTCCGGGATTTCATGTCCACCCGGAAATGCCAGCAACTCACCAACCCAGCCTGCGTCTTTTAACACTGTTTCTAATCTTTTCGCGGCAGGATAACCGAGCACAGGGTCCATTCTACCATGACTTTGAAAAAATTTATAGCCCGGAGTTTGTTTAGCATACTGGGACCAATGAGTCTCATCCAACAAAGTTCCCGACAGAATGACAAGACCTTGGGGCTTTTTCTCTGCCTTAAGAGTAATCTCGGTCGCGAGCATCGCACCTTGGGAAAAACCGCCTAAAATAATCCGATCCATCGGAACATCTAAGGCTTGGATCATCTCTTCTACCTTTTGTTTTGCCTCTGCCAGACCGGCCGGATAACGTTCAAAAAGTTCTCTAGAACCTCCTGCAACCATGGCTCTTTGTAGGGCTTCCATATCGATCGGAAACCAAGCCTTACCGTTATAACCTGGCGCAATCGGAATTTCTAAGATCCCATCCGGAAAAATGAAATTCGTACCTTCGGGGACATCCATGTATGAATACAAAGGCAGAAGATCGAACGCATTTGCACCGTAACCGTGTAAAAAGATAACATATGGCCCTTGCGGATCGCCTGGGATACGAGCTGCTTTAACAGGACCTAATTGAACGAGAGGAATATCATACATGGTTTCCTTGTAAGGAATGAGTTTGAATTTGGCAATACCATTTAAAGCCAAAAACCTTTTCACAGGATCCAATCGTAAATCTTAACAGCTCAATAAAATATTTAAATTTCCAAAGGTATTTCATTAAAATTTAATGGTCTATGTGAAAAAAGCAAGGTTCTGTTAGGTTATTTGAAGCAAAGTTACTCATGCGGAATTTTATTCTAATTTTTATATATTCTATGTTTATCCAAAACTGCGGAGCTGTTCTGCTTATGCAGGATTTAAATTCCGAAAAAGATAATTTCCCTACCTTAGCAAGACTGCTACTCGCGATCGTTCCTGCAGAAGCGTTGATCCATTATTTTCCGATGAATAATACAACCTCTCCTGTCGACGTAACACAAAACGGTTTGGATATGAACTCATACGGGACGGATATGGCAGTAATGGTCTCAGATCGTTTCGGGATCCCGGATCACGCTGTATATTACGACGGAGCGGTCGGAACAGGGGCCACTACCCAAAGTGCAGGTAACGGAAATCAGATCTTGAACGGAAGCACTTCTTCCTACACTATCAGCTTTTGGGCGAAGGGGACTTATCCTTCTTCTCCAGGCGGAGGAAGTATGGGAATTTTTATAGCGCAGGGAAACGGTTTCGGGATCCAATATTATAAAAATTATCCATCTTCTTGTGGGTCGCTTAGGGCCTTCACTAATAACGGAGGTGTGGGAGATGTGGATCTGATCGGCCCATGCAATTTTATCCCGGAAGCTTGGCACCAGATTATCTTTGTCTGGGACTTGGAACAATTAACCGCAAGTTTGTATGCAGATAATATCCTGATCGCTCAGCAATCGAATGCAGGAGGCCAGAGACCTTGGAATGTGAATGCAAAATTATCTTTCGCATATTCTTCCTTAGGCAGTAATTACGTAGAAGTAACGATAGATGAATTTAAAATCTACAATATGGCGTTATCACCGAATCGATATTGGATGCCTTAATCTCATAAGAAAATTGTTTTCGCTTAATTATTGAAACAAAATTTAAAGGAAATCCCCGAATATTACTTCCAAAGAGACATCCTCCTATCCCAGAATGTTATTCGAATTGAATATCATATGCGAAAGATCATACATTTACTTCTGATCTCATGTCTTTTCCTAAATTGCGGCACCTATCTTCTTTTAGAAAACCAAGAACCGAACGACAAAACAGCATTCCAAAATTTTGTAAATTTAACGTTACTCGATTCTTCGATTGGATTAGTTCATTACTGGCCATTAGATGGAGATTTAAAAGATAGAATCGGCGGACTGGATCTGATTGCAGTAAATGGAACTCCAACGCCTACGTTCGATCGATTCGGATTTCCAGGAGGAGCATATTACTATGACGGAGCCGGAGGCTATCATCAATCCTCTGCGCAAGGACCTCTCTTTTTTGACGGGACTGTTTCCTCATTTACAGTCAGTGCTTGGGTAAAGGGAAAATTTCCTCCCGGAAATAACGGCAGTGAATTCATCTTTGTAAGCCAAGGTGCTGGATTAGGTCTTCAATTATACGCATTTTCCGCAGGTTCTTGCAGTGGAATACTGAGAGCTTTCACGAATAACGGAGGTTCCGGCGATGTGGACGTCGGCACTGCCTGTGGAGTATATCCGGAAGATGTTTGGTATCATATGGTTTTTACTTGGGATATCCAAACGCTGACAGGTTCCTTGTATGTTAATAATGTCCTAGTCCGCTCCGGAACTTTCGGAGTAAATCGTCCCTGGGCTGTATACAGTTTTTTCCAATTAGGTAGATCCGATCTTTCTTCTCAACTTTTCCAAGGAAGCGTCGATGAAGTCAGGGTTTATAACAGGGTGATATTTCCTGTTTCAAGTTTGTAGAGGGAAGTTCCAGCCTCGTTTCACCTCATAGAACGTGCAAAGGCAACTAACGCTTTTTTACAGTCTTAGTTTTTGGCTTCTTTTTATTTTTAGGCAATTGGCCTTGGACTGCTTTAAAATATTCGCATACAAGATGATCCGACCAAGATATCGCTTTCCATCCTTCAAAATATGCGATATGGCTTCCTCTTTTTGTATAAACATGGATCGAATTAGGAAGGGTTTCCAACCAATGCAAATTTTCTAAAACATTCTGATTTACGCAGATAGGATCATCTTTTGCATTCAAGATCATGATCGGAGTTCGAATATTCTTCATTACCAATGCGGGATTCGAATGCCTGTAATATTCTTCCTTATCGTCAAAACCGGAGAGACCATGCAAACGATCTTGGAATTCACCCAAGGTTTTGGATTCCAACACTTCCTGAAATCCTCCTAGGGAAGATAAGATTTCATAATGACGTTTCAAAAAATAATTAATCAGTCTTTGCCCCATAATCTTACTATAAACCGGATGAACCCTATGAAATGCCTTTTCGATATCATACGCGGGCGAAATTGCAACTGCGGCATCCAATAAACTTTTAGTCTCGGATTCTCCCAGATATCGAGCAAGCAACCCGGAACCCGCAGAGATCCCTACGCCAAACAAAGGACTATTCGGAAATTTTTTCTTAATGTAGGAGAGTTGTTCCTTTAAATCCGAACTAGACCCCATCGTGTTTATCTGCGGTTTAGAAAGAGGAAGATTACCATGTCCTCTCCTAATACAAACCACGGAAGCCCATTTCAACTGGGCCCGGATCGCTTTTACTATGGACTTAACATCTTGCTCGTCCCCACTGATTGTATGAAAGACAATCGCGATTGGATCGGGATCTGTTTTTTTCTTTTCTTTAATATTGGACCAGGCAAGTCCAGTGACTCCACCATCCTTCATTTTAAGATGTTCCAGCTTATCGTAATGAAAAAATTCGGAACGATGTTCTCTAAAAAGCAAGAGAGCCAACATTAGATGATTATTAAAACACCAGAACGTTGGAAAATATTTCCTAGTTAAACGAGGACAATTTTCGATTACCCTCCTCACAAACTCGCCTTCACTGAACTGAAGAACAGGTTTTTCTACCACTTCCAGAAAATAATAAAATAGAAATGCGAGGATAAGAAGGAAGACAAGAAAGAAGAAGGAGAGCATTCAATAGTCCAGAGGGAAATTCTTTGGAAAGAATGGGGGGAGAATGACTAGGGTCTATTACTTTATTTTAGATAATAGGACTGTTTGCTTTCAATCCACTGACATTATCACTAGTAGCAACGGTTGTGCTCGGATCCACAGACCCATAATATAAAATATCAGATGTTAATGCAGCCGCTTTGATTTGGGACCTAGCTTCGGAACCTTTTACGCTATCAGATAAACCGAGAGAATCAACTGCCAGACAATTGGCGAAAGATAAAAGGAAGAACATCCCGATAAACAATATTTTTCTCATACACTTTCCTTATCAATTAACGTTATGATATCTTTTAAAAGCGATATCTACAATGGATAACGTGCGAAAGAGGATATCAGACAGTTATTAGTGGGACTTTTATGACGTTAGTGAGAATTTTGCAAATATTGTGCGTTATGCGAAATTAAAACTACGTCATTTGTGATATAATGTAACTCAAATGGGATACAAGTTTTTAAAAGTTTAGAAGGGGGAAGTCTCCCCCTCGCTTCAGCCGCGCTATACGCGTCTTACGCTACCCCCTCTTGGGAATCCGTTTCAGCTAATCAGAATTTCTAATAATCCCAAAAGCTGTTTACGTCTCTGAATCTTTCACCTGGATCGTCTTGCCCACCCATAACCCAAATCTTCCCGTTCATTACCACGGCAGAATGAGTGTCTCTACTTCCCCAAGTAGAGGGTACATAGGTCCAGTTAATTCCATCTGTAGATTTAAAGGAATCATAAAGAGTATAGTGTCCACCATAGCCGGAAAGAAGCCACATTGCATTATTGTAAACTACGTAAGCCATCGCAGAACGTTTCGACCAAGCTGGTGTATCAGTAACCTTAGTCCAGGTTACTCCATCTGAACTATTCCATACATCTCTCAGTTGTTCTACACCTTCACCACCCCAACCACCAGCGACCCAAAGCTTATTATCAAAAGCATATACAGCAAAATAAGAACGTGGTGCCCATCCCGCATTTGAAGTAGCTAAGGTCCAATTTACTCCATCGGAACTATACCAAACATCATTGGCAAATGTAGGTGAAGTATTTGTTTCACCACCCATAACCCAGATCTTATTATCAAAGACAACTGCTCCGAATTGTTCACGACCTAACCAAGGAGCGGAATTCGTTTCTTTTGTCCATGTAACTCCATCCGAGGAGGACCAAGCATCGTTTCTTCGATAATATACGTTTCCATCGGTTTTCTCAGATCCTCCGATGACCCACATTTTATTATTAAATACTAAACTAGAATGATACGTTCTATAACCCCAAGGAGGATTTGAATTTACAAGCATCCAGCTTGCTCCATTTGCAGAAGAAGAATAAATATCCTTATAATTTGTATAACCAACCCCTCCCATTACCCAAAGTTTATTATTAAAAGCAACACTTGAATGTCCTCGCCTATCAATCCAGGCCGCAGAATCAGTTACTTTAGAATAGTCATAACCTGTCAGAGAGAGATTGAATGTGTATGGACTTTCGTCACAATCATCGTTTGCAATTGAAAAGGCTCCAATATTGGGCCCAAGTTTGCTAGCGGATCCGTTAATTACAAAATTATTCTGCTTTCCTGCAAGAACGGTACTATTCGGGCTTGAATAAGAAAAATCGTAAGGAGGAGATCCACCTAACACTAAGGTAGGCGTTCCGGATAAAAATAAACTGGCATCTCCCGAATTTTTAACAAAAAAGCTCGAGCTAAAGTAACCAGATGAGTTGATATAAGAATATCCCATATCTTGGGTATTACCAACTGGGATTAACCCGGTACTCGCTTGATGGACCTCAATTTCGGGAGTCCCAATTGCAGTATTTAAATTAAAATTAAAATCAGTTTCATCTACATCATCAGTAACAATGGAAACCGAAACGGATCTAGGACTTGTTCCGGAAGGAGTAAAATGGATCTTAAAATCAGCGGAACCACCTGCTGGTATAGAAGAAATGGAAGGTTGTGAAACTACCGAAAAGAAAGTTGGATCGGCCCCACTTATATTAATCTTAGGAGTCCCACTTAAAGCAAGAGCAGAAGTTCCAATATTCTTAATGCTAAAAGAATAATCCCTTCCAGTAGAACAAGAACTTACTCCACCCAAATCGATATTGTCTCCATCCGAAACGGAGCTTGTTCCCATAAGCAAATGGATTTCAGGATTCGGAGTATCTTGAGCCTGGGAATAAATATTAAACTTATAGATAGACTCATTTGCATCATCACTTTGGATAATAAGAGTAGTTTGTTTAGAACCGACACTTAATGGACGAAATCTGATATAAAAATCTGCAGAAGAGTTAGGCTCAATCGACTTCGCAAAACTGGATAAATCCAAAGAGTATTCACTTGAATTTCCTCCGGACAATCGAATCGAATAAACATTAAGTTTAGAGATTCCTGTGTTACGAATTTTGACTGGAATTAAATTCCCGAGAGTATTTACTACAACACTCGGCATAGTAAATATAGATCCGCGCTCTAGTTCAATTGATTCGGATTCGACTCCAATCTCTGCTTTGGAAGGGGGCTTGCCGAAATTTGAACCAGACATAGCCGCTGCCGCAATCGTTAAACCATCAAGCGAAGAACCAGAAGGAGAGCAATAATTTAGAATGAAAAATAAAACTACAAGAAGAGCAGAATATTGAAATCGAAAAATCTTCACATAATCCATATCCAACGCGAATCAAATTAGGTCAAATCCAAGACTTTTTATGAACGAAGAATAACGTTTAGTATCGGCAAAAGAAAATATTCCAAAAGGGATATATGGTAGGATCGTTTTGATTGGCGCTGTTATTCAAACATACGTTAGACATGTCCCTGATGGAAATCCAACAGGAGAAACTTCTAAGTTTACTCCTGAGCAGAAGGCATTGTATAAGGAACGATTGGATTTTCTGAAAAGAAGGTTATTGCTTCAGAAAGCTGAGAAATAAAAGACAGGTTGTGAGGGGAAGTTTCCCCCTCCACACCGGGCCTCGGCCTGAATTTAAAAAAATATGTTGGTGGTAAGGAGCAATTTATTCGATACCAATTCAGTATTGTTTGAGTGAGACATCTCCATTAATTCTATGATCGCTTTTTTAGGAGGTCATTTGTGTATTTCTTAAGTGAGAATTTGGAAACTTTCAGGTAAAATCCTTCTCTACAACTCTCTCCTAGTAAGTTTATCCTTTTTTTTAATGTATTTCATAAAAGCTATTAAAATAAAGGAGGAAGCTTCAATTCATTTTCAGAATCTTGCATTTGATGAATTGCTAAATTTCTCATGAGGTATTCTTTACGAAAAACCTGTTTTTCTATTTCATTATCTATATCAGAATAAATTGATTTAAATTGAGGCAACTCTATGCCTCGAAATTTCAATTTGCGCATTAGATATTCTTCAAAATCCATCACTTTCCCGCCCGCAGCTAAATAAAGTGATACATATTTTGAACCAATCAACTCAACACTAATCTCGATTCTTAAGTATTTCCCAGCATAAACTACTGACTCATACATTGACGTTCGAGTGTCCATATCCTTTCGGCGTAAAAATCCATACTCTCTTAAGAAAGAAAAATATCCTTCGATCATAGAAACAAACGGACTCAAATCAAAATAACCTTAATGAAAGAATTCCATACTCTAATAATTATCTAGCTTTTAATCAAGTAAATGTAAACTTTCCATCTACTTAATCCACATATCGGGAGTTGGGCTATTAATAAATTCTTTTAATTCACCCCAAAACTTTCCAGATCTGTCGAATAATCTTTGATAATTTTCATAATCTTTCACGGCTTTAAGCTCACCACCATATATTTCACTTGGTATTCGGCCATTTTTATCGCCCAACTTGCCGAGTAAACGCCTCGTAAAATCAGGTCCAACGTCCCCTATTTTTTCTTTATTTTTTAATAGCGTTGCGACATACTCATCATTTAGTTTTTGGTCCCACTTGCGTCCATTTAGAAAGTCTGTAATAGTTTTAAATCCTTTATCGCGATTTGCCTTTGCAATAATATCAACCCTCGATTGTGTTTCTCCAATCAGCCAAATAGTCTTTCCATTTTTCGCATTATTTACGGATTGCTTCCCAAGAATGGAGACTTCAGATAAAGCGATGCTAAATATGCCCCAAGTTGCTTCCCATGCAGTTCGTTTCGCTAACTTTGCGTAATCTCCTTCTAAAACGTCAACAGACGCCTGAAGCATATAATTTCCAAAATTAGCACCTGGCATTGCATTTATTGGATTATCTTCGTTTTTTCTAACCGCATTAATATATTCATATTTAGTTACTGCCCGGTTAACTTCATACATTAAGCAGTCGCCAGTCGTGCAAGGAAATGATTGATTTCCCGTCGGGTCTTTATAACGAATTGGATTTCCTTTTACGTAAGCAAATCTATTCCATCCCTGTGTATTCTCAGGGCCATCAATAACGCTATCAGCACTCGTAAATCTCGCAATCTGCGGATCATAATATCTTGCATTATAAAAATAGAAATTAGTTTCTCTGTCTAACTCTTGAGAGTTATACTTAGGGGCAAAATCAAGCGTCCCCCTCTGGACAAGAGTTTCCCCATATGGTTCATATTGCATCCTGCTAAGAGTATGTGCACCCTCATCAAGCACGTGAGCTACAGAGTCTACTTGGTCTGTTAAGAAATACGCTGTAACTCCATCTTCATTCAGAGCAGCAATCCGAACTCCATTTAGATAAACGTTGTTAATGGAACTCAAAACATTTGTTTCTTCTGAATATTCTAAACCATAAAATTTACTTGGGTATAGGATCTCTTGATTTTTGAAAGAAGCTCCGCTTGGAACTAATGCTTTCTTACGAACCCTGAATCCACCTTCATCATATGAATAATTACCAATTGTTGTGCTAAGAGCATCTTGGACCTGAGTGATCCTATTTTGAGAATCTACTGTGATAGTTTTGGTCAGATCTTTGAAATTATCCCTTTGATAAGTCATGTTCCCGACGGAATCGTAGCTCATGACAAGTCGGTTGTTTCCACTTTGTGTGGAATCTATTTGAGTGACTTGGTGGTTGGAGTATTCGTAATTCCACTCATCAATGAGAGTATTATCGTTAAAGTTATGATTTCGTTTTGCGAGTAAGTTTCCGTTTTTAGCATAAGCAAAGCTTTGACGGAAGGTTTTGGTATAATTGTCTGCGGTTTCTTGGTATTGCCCGTCTGCTGCTGTGAGTCGATTGAGTCCGTCGTAGCTGTAGTTGTATGCGGTCGTGTATTCTGAGGATGTGTTTGTGATCCCTGTGATATTGTTTCTGCTATTGAATGCGTATACTGCGTCTTGCAGTGTTTTTGTGGTTCCATCTACCTCTCCCACTGAGTTGATCCGGACCAGTCTCTGCTTTACGTCGTAGGTATAGTTGGTTTGGACTCCATTGCCTAGGCCAAAGCCTGCTGTTTGTCCGAATTCGTTGTATGTGATATTTTCTACGATGGTTTTATTACAGAATCCAGGAATGATGCCGTTTGTATTAACTTGGACTGAAATTCCAGTAATATAACCGGCAGTTCCATAAGCATAGCAGGCTTTCATGCGAGTATGGCTTACTGGATGTTCCGGATAATCTATGGAAGTAACCCGGCCTAATAAATCATATTTATATTCTGTAATATAAGGACCATTCGCCAAATCAATCGTAAGGTTTTTGATTTCTCTGGTTTCTTTTTTAGTACGGCTTAACTTATCATAGCTGAAGGTTTTGATTTGAACCGAATCTTCTACTTTTACAAGTTTTCCTAAAGCGTTCTCAGATCCAGACCCGCCATCATAATCAAAATATACGGTTCCGTCTGGAGTATTTTTGGTAAGTGTTCTGCCAAGTGAATCGTAAGTGAAGCTAGTAGTAAGCCCACGAGCATCTACGGTCTGAGTAGTATCCCCAAATGCGTTATAAGAAGCGGCGCTTACTCCGAAGTCTGGATCACTGTTTTTCTTTAATCTTCCAAATGCATCATATAACCAATAAGCTTGGTTTTTTCCGGAGGTATCCTTTGCATTGACCCCGCTTGTATCACAAGATAAAGTTCCGCCATCGTTTAGATCCGATTTTTTGATCATCTTTCCGGTAAGATCAAAACAGAAACCTATTTTAGCTTGGGCTCCATCTGATCCGAAATCTTCTATATACAGGATCTGGCCTTTTCCGTCTTTTAGAGTTCTTTTGCTTGTTCCACCGCTGTGAGTCTCGATAGTTTCAAAAGGATCATTATAAGTAATCGTTAAAGTTGTAGCTTCTGTTTCTCCGGCTGCAACAGGTAGAATCGTTTTCTTAGCTCTTCCTATTGCATCATAGTCAATATAGCTCGGATTTCTTTCTTGAGTATGCAGAACAAAGATATCAATTTCTCCAGCATCTGCCCAATCAGGCTGCCCAGAACGAATTATTTGTCCATTTCCATTATATGTAATCCTTCCGGATCTTACATATTGCCCATTGGATCCTGTTTTGATGGAATGAACAATTCTTCCCATTCCGTCTTTATAGCTGCGAAGAGCAAAACTAGGATCTGCCCCTCCTGTAGGGAATGTTGTCTTTGCACTTAAAGGAAAATTAGATCCGTATTCATAAACTGCAAGTACCTTTGTTCCGGAATCCGTATCTGCACTGGACTCAACTAACCTTCCAAAATCGTCGTATTCAAAATAATTTTTGTTTCCATTTGGATCTGTTGAATCTTCAGGAGAACCAAATGCTTTCGTATAATTTGTGGTAAATCGGGTCTTAAGCTGAATCGAACCGCCAAAACTTGTCTGTTCTTTTACAAATTGATGTAATTGATCATCAAAAACATAAGAAGTTCCTCGATTCGGGCTCGAGCTTACGTTTCTTTCTTCAGTTTGATTTCCATAGGTATCATATTCATATTCCGTAATATTTGCCGGAACTGAAGGTAATCCACTTCCAGTATAGGTTACTGAATTTCGAGTTAAATTTCCTTGGGAATCATAAGTAAGATTGCTTGTAGTTTCGTGAGAAGAACCTGATAAAGAGACCGCTTTTTTCGGCCTTGTTTGATTCGAAGTAGAATCTGTCTCGAAATCAGTGACAGTTGTAAAAGTTTGAGAAGGATGAGCAGAATCTGCATAATGATCAGTGTTTACATCTGTCTTCTTAGTTAGATTATACCCGTTAAAGATTACAGAACCTTCAGAAGTAGTAGTTGCTGTTGCATTGATAAAATTCTGGGTCTTACTTAATCGGGCAAGATAGCTGATCTTGCCGGTAACAGTTTCTATCTGTTGGATTTCATATGTTTTTTTAGAAGAACCGTAGTCCTTATTATCCGAACCTAAAATATGAGTTTCTTTTTCAGCTCCTCCAAGTGCACGGTTATGCATAAAATTGGAATATGGTTGGCTGAAATAAGAATGAACTGTCTTAGAGCCGGTCGCATCGGTCATAGTGAATTCGGTAAATCCAAATGCATCAGTTTCTTTTTTCCCGTTTATGAATGCAGAAAAAGAAACTCCATTTTTATAACTATAATTCTTAGGGATTGTATTACCAAGCCCATCATCTAATATAATCTTTGTACAAACTCGATAATTGATAGAAAGATCAGGAATATTATCTCCACCATTATTATCAAATTTTGTAGAATTATCATATTCTAAAGTATAAGTTCCACCAATTCCATTTTTGATCTGTTCGATTATATCTGGGACGGTTCCGGTAGACATTGCAAAATACCAGGTAGGCTCTTTAAGATGAACGATCCCTATATCAGCAAGTCCATCTCCATTATAATCTCCTTGTATCCATCGGAATGGATACACTTTTGTCATCAGGTCCGGACGATCCAAGGATTGGCTAAAAACAGGAGAAACTATGGAAATAATTTTACTTTGAGAAAGATCATAGATCTTATTCTCTCCGTCTGAAATTACGACTGGATTTCCTCTATGATCATATTGGTTAGAAAATCCTACAAGCCCAGGGTTATACGCTGTTCTCGCAACAGTAGTTGCAGTAATTCTAATTTTAGAAAATACAATAGAAGCAGTATCTGTTGGGTCTTCATATATAATAGAATTTACTGTTAGACCTCCTACTACTTCTGGATAGAGAGTATATTGGATGCCGGCTTGGCTTGTTCTATCATAAACAGTAGTGGTGACAGGAATATTTACAGAACCTGTCAGAAGTTTAAACGTAATTGAAGAAGTTCCAATGGTTCCCAAATACCATTTATGCGTGGCGCCGGTTCTATCTACTAGCAAAACCTGAGCTTTTCCTGTACCAGTAAAATCCCCAGAAAAAATACTGAAAAGATTTCTTCTATTTCTATTGGTCTCACTACCTAATTGGAATAGGTTCTGCAGATAAGAATCCAATACATCCCCGGCAGTTGTTAAATTTTTTGTCCCACTTGGTCCTGTGAGTAAAAATCTTTGGGCACTTGTACTCGTTTGATCGTTCAAAACCAAAATAGACTTAGAACTAGTAGAATCAAAATTATCAATTGCGTATGCACTCGCATTAATATCAAAAGAAACTATTTGAGAATCTGCAATACTTGCAAAATCAGTTCTTTTAAATGCATTTCCAGCATCTTGAGTTATTACGAAAAATTTACTTATGTTTCCGAAATCTCCAAAGAATAAAGCTTCGTCGCGAGTGTTTACTGTATAACGATCTGCTTTACCGTTGTTTAAAGTTACAATTCCATTTGTTTCTGGGTTAAAACCTGTAAGAACAGATTCAGTAAATGTAGCACCCTTTTTAAAATCAAATACGCCCGTCTTACGATCAAATAAAAGTAATTCAGAAGAAGCCGAACAATCATTTACAGTGAAGCATCCCGGATAAGCAATCTCACCTTTTCCTGGATTAGAATTTCCATCATATTGATAATCTAAAAGAACCGTTTTAGTATCAGAAGCAGTAGAGAATACTCCGAATCCTTTTGTAGGTATTACCTCATCCAACGGTAGAGGAGTTTTCATCACTCTTTCTTGATTCGGACCATAGCTCATATCGCTATAAATTTTGTATCGGAATCCATTAGATGTTGTTTCTCCTATCCAGAACTTTCCGTCTGACTCTGAGAAAAATCCAATATCAGTCGAACCATCTCCGTTAAAGTCTCCTTGTAGCCAACGAGTGATTGTTTTGAATTGGGGAGCCTTAGACCAGATTTTGAAATTAATAGTTCCGTTAACAGTTGCCCCTAATGTCCATTCCCCGGAAGAACGATCAAAGAATAAGAAGTCGGACGTTCCATCTCCGTTAAAGTCTCCTGAAAATTGATCATTTGAAAATAAAGTCTGCTCAGGTGCAGTGAATATTTTGTATAACACCCAATTGGTAATAAAATAGATCGAACTAGATTTGTCCGGATTTCGAATGTTTTCACCTACGAACCATTTCCCATTTCTCTGGTCATAAAGAGAAATATCTGTTAGTCCATCTGCGTTGTAATCGCCAATTAAAAACTTAACCTTAGCTCTGTCTTTTCCGCTAATGCTATCATCATTTGTATTTGCACTATCCAAATTTGCATTTGGAGAATAATCTCCTCTAAATATGTTTTGGAATTTTTTGCCAATTTTAAGAAATTCGAAACTACCACCTTTATTCAACATTAATGTCCAAAGACCGGTAGGCTCATCAAAAAGTAGAGAATCGGATAGACCATTTCCATCATAATCTCCAGGGAACCATTCCATTCGGAAGATATCCGGGATCCCGCTCATCAATCTTCCATAATTACGAAATTGGAATACTTGCCCGTCGTGTTCTGCGACTATAAAGTCTCTAGTTTCAGGTAAGTAGAATGCGATATCGGATCTTCCGTCTCCGTTAAAATCACCGCTTATATTTCCTTTAAAAAATCGGATCTTAGAAGGACCATCATAGTTTTTATAACGATTCGCATATGTTTTGAAATTGTATCCGCCTTCTTTTCTTCCTTCCGCTGCTTTCCAGTTACCAGTCTGAGGATTGAAGAATACGATATCCGAAATCGCATCTCCGTTAAAATCACCTTCGAAATACTCTGTGGAATTTGGAAGAACTTCTGGTTCGCTGGAGGCTTGATTTGCAATATTCTGCCAAGTTAATATACGAGAAGAGGAACTATATTTAAACTCAGGTTTTGTAGTATGACGATCTGAATTTACAGTTTTAAGAATAGGTCTTCCAGAATCAAAAGAAGTATCATATACAAGAGAATACGTCCAGAGTTTACCACCGGTCCAACCTACTTCTATTTTATCAAGAAGTCGATCCATGACCATTGTAAAACCAGGAGCCTTACTTACATAAGAATCTTCTCTGGTCTTTGTGATAAAACGAACATATTGTTTTGCAGGGAATCCACTTCTACTGTTTCCAGTGTATTTGATTTCTTGAACGTATAAGTTCCGTTTTTCAGAATATTGGGAAGTATCGTAAGTAACCTGCATATAGTTTCCGTTCCGATCTTCCGTTTTGGAAAGATACCAACTATATGTTCTGGAAATTTGGTTTGGATCATAAATCCGATTGGAGGAAGAATCACCATAGATAGTTTTAGTCCCACTATAATCTAAAACTTCCCAGGTTCCTCCGTTCTCTATATTCGTTAATTTTAATAATGCAAAATCTTCTTCCGTGATCTCAGGTCTATAAACCCCATTCTCATTGGAAGTGGAACCGGAAACTTTGATCAGTCTTTTTCCGTTCCAAGTAAATGTGTCTCTGGAATCATAAAACAAAGCTCCATATTCTGGAGTTCTTGTAATGGCTCCAAGCCCGATACTCCAACCAATTCCAGTCCATCCATCTCCTCCAGTAGAAGAATAGGATAATGCAAGACTCGGCTGAACACCAGCTCTCCCTGCAGGAACTTGGATTGGGTAATTTAAAGAAACCGCTCCGAAATTATTCGGCTCAGGTGGTGCGATAAATGATGCTCCGGCTAAAGCATCTGCTTTTGTTTCCGGATCATCGATTGTTTCGCTATAGTTTGTAGAAATAGAAAATAGATCACTTCCTTCCGGCGCAGGTGCGGATCCGGGAGATAAGAAAGAAGTTCCAGAGGGCAGGACTCCCGCGAATTGAAATAGACGATTCATCATATTCGATCCGCCGGAGCAGGAAGTGAGAAGAAGGGAAAGAGCAACGAAGAAACCGAGAGATTTAAAACTAACTTCTCGTCTCCTAAAACGAAAGAATCCGTTTGTTAAATGAACACAAACTTCCATTCTATTTAAAAAATTCTTCGCTGACATATCCTTCCCGCTATCTTCGAACACATTGTCTTCTTAATAAAAGCAGGTAACTTCATTACAAACGCTCTTACTTTATTAAACTTTTTCTTAGTGAAAGATTCACTTTCATCCGCTTATAAGGATGATCCGAATCGGATCATCCTATTACAAATTACTTATGGAACGATGGTCACTTTGATTTGATAATCTCGCTCGATAAGAGGAGAGATAAAGAAATTATTCATACCATATTTTAATGAACCAGGGTTCACCAAATCCAAATCGAATCTACGAATTGAATCTGTAGCGAGATCTTCAGACCTCCAAACTGGTAGAGCGCGAGATAGATACACTCCAACTTCAGGCAATCCCGTCTGAAGACCTTCATTCTTGGTACTTAGGAAGAATTCAGAACTCCCTTTTAGCGCCCATGGGCTGAGAGTAAATGTGCGACCTCGAATAGTTTTCTTAGTACCATCCGTATGTTCCCATGCCGAGAACAATACCCCGTCGCTACTTACAGCAACTTTGGAAGATCTTTGTACTGCTCCTGCTTGTGCAGAACTGAGTGTCAATGCGTTCCCATATTGGAAATTGTTTGTCGCGAGACTAATCACTTTTACCTGAAGTGCCCCATCGACTGAATATTGAGCATAGGCATAATCTCCAATCACGTTCACCCTAATGAAAGACACATTTGTAGCAATATTCAAATTGGTAGAATCAACGACTGCTCCGGTAGTCATATTGATAGATCTTGCATACCATGTCCCACTGTTATGCCTAAATATTACAACACCGTAATTTGCTCCGGTAGCAACATACACTCCACTTGAAGCCAAAATTGTTGCAGTATTGAGCGTGGCGGTAGTGACAGTTGCACCTGTTGACAGATTGATCACATGATAGTATACACCGGAAGTATTTCCTGAAAAATCCAAGTAATGTCGACCGACAAGTGCATATGGTGTCCCATTTCCATCCGTAGCAGCTTCATATCTCCAATCATTCCAAGAATTGATTGTATAGATATTGAAGGCGTTAACGGTAACGGTACCATTTGTTGTATCGTAAATTTTTCCTTTAACAGATCTCGTACTCTCTAAGCTAAGAGGTATAGCAACGATATCTGACCAAGTAACTAATGCACGATTTGAACCTATTGCTAAACCAATTCGAGCCAAAGCACCCGTATCTGTTGTGCGAGTTACAACTTTAGTTGGGGCTAAGATTACAGCGCCATCAGAGAAATTACGAATTGCGATATAAATATCCAACCCGTTCTCCCAAATAATTGTAACCTTACCATTTGAATCTAACTTTGCCGTTAGTTCCGTAGCTGCTCCCACAGAAGTTGCAAGTGTAAATTGATTTAGCACAGGCGTTCCAGGATCTGTGATTTTTACAGCTTTTCCTAAGATAGCTGTATCCTGTTTCCAAAAGACCATCATTGCATCCCCACTGGAAATACTCACAGGTTCACCGATTGTCACATCGCCGCCAACCGGATCACTCAAAGTATTATCAGTTGCAATTGAGCTAGCTCGATAAGCATTTCCATTTGTTCCTATTGAGAAGCTACCGCCAGACAGAAAGCTGAAGAAACTACCCGCATCTGTCCAACTATTCCAAAAAGGTACGCCCTTATTGTACGATCCCATCCAGTTAATTGTACGATAATCAGGAGTAAATCCTAAACATCCAAATGGATGAAATTGATTTGCCCCAGAACAATCTGGAGTTCCTCCATTTAATAATAAAGGGAGATATTGCAGTAAGTTATAATCGGATGCAGGAGTTTGAGCATTCCAAGTTGACAGAAAGGAATTGTCTTCGATCAATCTTACATCCGGAGTCTGCAACGTTCCAGGGATTGTAGTAAGCGTGGCCTTAGTTGAAACTTTTTGAATACCAGACTGTAAAACCACGGTAAAAGATCCTTCCGGAGCTAATGGGGTAATAGTTGGCGGAGATGCAACAGTGTAAACGTTCGGATCGCCTGTAAAATAAATTGAATCGTTTTGCTCTATATTTCCATTTACATTCGCAAGATAAATGGTTGTATCACCAACTTTCGTTGCAACATCTAAGTCAGCGCGCATCTTCTTAACATTCGTATAACTCAATGGCCAAATCGTTCTACGATAGGCGCTGTTTAAAGCTGGGCGAATATATACATTCACTAAACTGTTCTCAACATTTACGACATCACTAGTAGATGGCATTTGTAAACAAATGCGGAAAGTCTGATCTGTATAACCAGAATTATCAATCCAAACACGACGAATCTTTTTAGGATCAGTGACATTTGTATCTTTTATAATATGTACCCAATCTGTTCTGGTTCCTCCTGCACCTAAACTAACTTCAAAATCCAAAGTTTGGTCTAAATAGAATCGATTTGTGGATACGATCGGATTATAACTGAAATTAGTATAAATTTGATATGTCCCGCCGTTTTCCGGAGTACCAAAATTCGGATTTAGATATTTAGTTTTATCTAATTTAATCTCAAAAACTAATTTTTCTCCAAAACCGACCTTACCAACATTCTTTGCGTTGGTGTCCGGGTCATAAGGGCGATCACCCAGTTGTTTTAAATCCCAAAGAGTGTTCAACGAGAAACGATCCTCTCCATTTGCAATCGGACTAGAGGAGTAAGTTGGATCTACAACCTTATTTAATAAATCCTTTACAGAAATATATGCGATCTCGTAAACATCACCTGCCCAAATAATCGAATCAACACCTTTGACCATCTGAACCTTTTTGGGATCGGTTGGGTTGAAAATTCTAATATTGGTTCCATCGACCCAATAATCTGTATAAGAAAAATATTTAGCTTTTGAAAAAATCGTCCAAACACCAGCAGTCGCTTTTTCTGATTCACTCCAAGAACTGATTGGTTTCTGAATACACGCGGTTCTCACTACTCCATCAGATCCTGTAAAAGTACCATCGACGCAAGGAAGCTTACTTTCGATACCAGCAAATGATTTAATCGCCCTTACGTGAATTTTCGATTCGTTTAACGCTGGAGCGATTTCACTAAAGTCAATTACATAGTCTTGGAATTCGACTTTGTTGCCAGAGCAGGATATTCTCTCTAAGGCCTTCTTTAAAGTAATTCCGGGAGACAATGTAGACGCTGTTGTAGTTATACATGGATCTGCACTGCTTAGATCATCAAAAGCAGCTACCCGATATTTCTCTCTTAAATTCGGTCCATAAAATTTAATTAGACTAGTTCTACCTTTAGAGTTTTCCTCAATAATCTTTAGGTTATCTCCACTAAAATTCAAAAGGGCGGATTTATAATTCGAGTCCGCTACATGAGTCATTGAATAATCTACGATATATATTTTTGGGGTAAATCCGGAATTGATGGCACGTTCAATTTCCGCAGTGTTTAAATTATTAAGCTCTACAACATACGGACCAAATTCATTTCCACCATATACTTCCACTTGAAAAAGGCTATAATCATCATTTCGCAATCGAAAGCTTTGTACAGGAATTAAATTACCGCTACCATCTTCAAACATAAGAGTGCAAAGGATATTGGTTAACTTAACTGGCATATTGACCGATCGGTTCTTAATATAAAGTGCAGCCCTCACATAACCAGCGTTCGATTCAACTTTAGAAGTCTGATTGACTTTCGAAGCCTTTTCAGCTCGATATTTTCTAGCATTTCTTCCGGATGAATCACTTTTGGTGGTAGTCGCATTGCGATCAATATTATTTATAAAAGGTTTATCAGCCCACTTAGTAGTCGTTCCTTCGCTCAATACGCGATTTGACCAGCTGTTAGTGTTTTTATTGTTAGAGTTAGAGCTAGAACCTGAAACAACATTATTAACTACATTTTCAATGGAGGTTGCTTCAGAATGTTCAGTTTCATTCTTATATTGGTCTTGGAACTGAACGGTTTTCCAAATTGTCTCATTCTGTATAAGAGTCTCTGATCCAAGACTAGTAGTTGATTCCAAGTCTTCAGAATTAATATCACTTAAAATCTCATCACTTTCCCCAGTGCTACTTTTTAAAATTGCGATCTTCAATGTAATTGGAGGGGCAATTACTGTGTCGACATCCGGATAATCTGCCACCCAGACGTTCGTAGTAGTCTCATTGATATTTAAGATTCCATCTCCGTCGAAATCGTTAACGATAGTTGTTCCGGTTGGATCAATAGTACCACCAAGCGCTTGCGCACTAACCTTTGTACCAGGCTTCAAAGTGAACAAGTTATTAACCGAAGTAACGGTTCCACCACCACCAGGAACTCCTCCTTTATCCACTACTAGCGGGACTTTTTCTGCAACTAGCCAAGTGGCTTTTTTCAAATCCACATTTCCGCTGCCAAAGCCCCAGTCGCTCAAACAGCCTACAAAGGAAAGAGCAACTATAGCTAAAATAACTTTCCTAACAACAATCCTAACGATCAAATCGAACATCGAACGAACCTCCGGTTTCCCATCACTTAAGAGAACCAAATTCAAAATACAAAACATCCCGGACAAATTTATCGATGTGAGTCGACTTTTTTGACTGAGTTCAAATCTTTACTCATAGTTTTGCCCGATTCGTCCTGAATCGAAACATAACTTGGGCGTTTGAATGGACGTTTCGAAAAAGTTCCCATTTTTGTCTAATTTTTTGCGCCAAACTTAAAAAAAAAATTGGGAAACGTTTAGAAAACAGGCAGTTGCCACAGTAAAATGGAACTTATGGAAAAAATTTTGGGAACTTTTTCTCTCAGATGGGATAACGTGGAAAAATTAGAACGTATCCCATAATGGACACTTTATGTTTTATTAATATTCTATATTTTTACGAAAATTTTCATCGAAAACGGGAACTTTATATTTTCATAATATTAAAATCAAAAATTAAGGAAATTAATTATTTATAAAATAATCAATCTATCTAAAATAGTTTGCGCATCAAAGTATGAAGCGCTCCTTCTTCTCCTGATTTATACCAAGGAGAGGTTTTTCATAAATCTTCTTCTCATAAATTCAAATCATTCCTTAATGAATAAGATTATCCCAACGGGTAACGGTGTTCTTCCGTGAATTTAAAAATCAACTTACGTACTTTCATTATTCGGAGAACAATTTTATAAAAAAGGGCTAAATTCTCTCTTTCATCTCATGACAAAAGCTCCTTTTTAAAATAATATATTATTAATTCATCATATACCATCACTCCATCGGCCATATAGCGTATAAATTCCGCTCAAAGAATGAGACATATTCCTCCTCCTCCACTTACTCGCAACAAAACCACTCTCTTCCCACTTGCTGCGAACAAATGTTCAACAAAAACGAACACTGTTTCAAAGACTTATATTTGAATGAATTTTTCTTGTCGGGAATCCAGGTACAATCCATCTTTTACCAGAACAATCGTTCTACTTCAAACAGATCGAATTCTATCTGTACGATCCGAAAGTTTAAAAATTCGTTATCCGAGGACATAAGAGGGATCCAAATGGCAAAACAATTCGAAGGTAAAGTTGCATTAGTTACGGGAGCTGCTTCTCCCAGAGGTTTAGGTCGCGCTATCGCAAACACTATCGCTAAAGACGGTGGAGATGTGGTCGTCGTTGACTTAAATAAAGAGCATATCGAGCAGGCGGCCGCAGATATCGCTAAAGAATTCGGAGTTAAAACATTAGGTATTCCGGTAAACGTTACTAAGCCTGAAGACTGCGAGGCCGCTATTAATGCTGTTAAAGAAAAATTCGGTAAGCTGGATTTCTTAGTTAACAACGCAGGAGTTTTGAAAGATAATCTTTTTATCAGAATGAGCGAGCAAGAGTTTGATTTCGTAATGGATGTGAATGCGAAAGGTGTATTCTTGATGACCAAGTATGCTTCTAAACTTCTTTTAAAAGCTCCTTCCGGTAGAATTGTAAATATTTCTTCTCTTTCAGGTCTTTCTGGCCAACCAGGTCAAGCTAACTATTCTTCTTCTAAAGCTGCTGTGATCGCTCTTACTAAAGTTGCTGCAAGAGAATTTTCAGGCAGAAACGTTTTAGTAAATGCGGTTTGTCCCGGTTATGTGCAAACAGATATGACTGCTTCTCTTCCTGAAGAAGTTCAGAAAAAACTTACCGATCCTATGTTCATTCCTTTGAAGAGACCTGGAACTCAACAAGAGATCGCTGACGCTGTAGAATTCTTCCTTTCCGATAAAGCATCTTATATCACAGGAGTTTTCTTGAGAGTAGACGGCGGCGCCGGCATCGGAATGTAAGGAGTTTTCCATGAGAGAAGTAGCAATCATCGGGGCGTATGAAACGGTCCATGGTAATCATAAAGATAGAACTTTACGTGATCTAGTTACTGAAGCAGGTAACGGAGCCATCAAAGATTCAGGAATAGACAGAAAGGAAATCCAAGCTGTTTATGTCGGAAACTACGCTGGCAATGAATTTAACGCCCAAAATACAATGGGTTCTTATGCAGCCAACTTACTTGGATTAGGTGATCGTCCTGCAATTCGTACCGAAGGAGCTTGTGCCTCCGGTGGTATTGCGATGAGACAGGGTGTTCTTGCAGTTGCATCCGGTCTATACGATACCGTTTTAGTTTTAGGTGTGGAGAAAATGAACGGTTTAGATCCGGAAACTACGATGGAAATCGTGGCAAGAGGCCAAGATCAAGACGTTGAAGGCGGTTATTGTATTTCCGGCCCTTCCGGCTTTGCGTTAAACGCGATCCGCCATATGCATGAATTCGGCACTACTAAAGAAATGTTGGCAACCGTTGCTGAAAAAAACTATTTTCACGGCAGCCTAAATCCATTTGCGCATAAACAAAAAGAGATTTCTTTCAATAATATCATGAGAGCAAGAATGGTCACTACTCCATTCGGTTTTCATGATGTTTCCCTGGTTACTGATGCTTCCGCGGCAGTTGTGATCACTACCAAAGAAAAAGCTAAATCTGTTCGTAAAGACTATGTTCTGGTAAAAGGTTCCGGAATCGGCGGAGACTACTTCAATGTGGCTCTTAAAAAAGATTCCGTAAGCTTCCCCGCTTCCGTGCAAGCAGCTACAGAGGCTTTTAAAATGGCCGGTGTGGAAAGAAAGGACATCGACGTCTTAGAATGTCACGACTGCTTCACGATCACCGAGATCATCAATATAGAAGATCTTGGCTTTGTGGAAAAAGGAAAAGGCGGCCAGTTCACTAAAGACGGTCACACTCGATTGGGTGGAAAACTTCCCGTAAATACCTCAGGCGGTTTAAAAGCAAAAGGTCATCCAGTAGGAGCTACAGGTGTAGGCCAGGTTGTAGAGATGACTTTTCAACTCAGAGACCAATCCGAAAAGCGACAAGTTGCAAACGCCCGCACTGCTTTAACTCATGTTTTAGGCGGCCCAGGTGCTGTTAGTATAGTGCATATTCTGCAGAGGGGGGAATAATGGCGGAGATTATGGAAGCTCATTCTTTAACCGGAAAAAAATGTAAATCCTGCGGATTCGAAGCCACTGATCCTGTAGTTTCTTGCACAAGCTGCGGATCGGATGATGTGGAACCAAAAACTTTTTCAGGAAAAGGAAAAGTATACACTTACACTGTGGTTCATGTCGGTTTCGGACATTTGGCCCCAAGAGCGCCTTACGTTCTTGCAGTCATCGAGCTGGAAGAAGGTGCAAAGACCATGAGTATTATCGAAGGAGAATACCAAGGCAAACCGATCACCGAATCTATTGCGATCGATATGCCGGTTCTTTTCGATAGAACAGAAACTTCTACGGGATTTATTTTTAAACCCGCTTGATCTAAAAAGGAAAGCGGGGTGGGACTTACCCCGCTTTTGTTTTACGAAAAACCAATAAGTCCGATTCTTTTCGATTCTCAGAAATCGATATTAAGAATCATCTCCGGATACTTTGACAAAAGTCAATTCCCGGATCCTTCTTCACTTTACCGAAATTCTTTGCGGATCTCGCGCCGACAATACCGTGACAAAAAGTTCTTTGCTTTCTCTTTCTGGATGAGAAAGTTGGAACCAATATAAAGGAGTAATCCATGAAGACTCGGGCAATCCTGATTTCCCTTTTTGTTTCCATTCTCTCCCTCATCTTCCTATTGAACTGCGGAGATAAAGAAAAACCGAAAGAAGAAGCTGCACCTGTAGCAAGTGCGGCAGCAACTTTAAGTCCTGAAGTAGAAGAAGGTAAAAAACTTTTTCTTGAAAACGGCTGTAACGCATGTCACGGCGATACTGGTGCTGGAGACGGAGCGGCTGCGGCTAGCTTGAATCCAAAACCTAGAAATTACAAAGCACCTGCAAATGAATGGAAAAATGGTCCTACAGAAGCAGGAATTCTGAAAACTTTGAATAACGGAATTCCAAGCAACCCTGTAATGACTTCCTACAAGTTCTTAGGCGACGAAAAACTTAAAAAGATTTCTAAGTACGTAATCTACCTAAATCAAAATTAATTCCAATTCTTCGGGAGTCCGGCTGGACTCCCATCTTGATTTTTTCCCACTTTTCTTCTGGAAGTTTTCCACCCCCATTTCAACCTAGCTTTGTGAGCCAATCCTCTTCTTTACCACATTGCGACAGTTGCGGAACGGATAGAAAATCCCCTCTTTCCAGAGAGGTGAAAACCTACGGTAATTGGGCCTGGTTTTTGATCCTTTTCGGGATTTCTTCCAAACCTACCACTGTTTCATTTCAATGTTCCAAATGCGGCCAGATTTTCGACAGACTTTCTCCGGAGGAGTTAGAGCACTACGTTTAACGGATACTCCCCTTGGACGGCCCGGTTTTCGGGATTGACTGTCTTCAAGAGGAAAGGTCTTTTGTGCTAAATAAGGCAGATGTCTGACGAATTCAAAATAAACGTGGATCTTGAACCTAATGTTCCGGTGATCCATATCTCTGGAGAAATTACCTCCGAGGCAGATGACGAAATTTTAGGAAAATACCAGTCCATACCCGAACAACGTAGGACTAGGGTGATTTTGAATTTCCATGGAACGTCTTACATCAATTCGGCGGGACTTGCGACACTGATCAGTTTGATCACCAAAGCAAGTGAATCTTCTTCCAAAATTGAATTTGCGGGTCTAAACGATCATTTCAGAAAAGTGATGGATATCGTTGGCCTTACGGATTTCGTTTTGATCCATAACACTCTGCAAGAAGCTCTTAGTTAAGGGATCAGTCCCTTCTTCTTAAAATCTTTTACTACTAATTCCAGATCTTCGGGTGTATCTACGCTCAATGCTGCGCGACTTGCTATATACACTCCGATAGAATGCCCCGCTTCCATCGCTCTTAATTGTTCTAGTGATTCCGATTCCTCTAAAGGACTTGGAGGAAGTTCCGGATATCCAAGTAAGAAATCCCTATCGTATCCGTAGATCCCCAGATGTCTATATGCCGGGACTGTCTTTTTAAATTGGCTAGGAATGGCAGAACGGGAGAAGTAGAGTGCCTTTCCGTTTTTGTCCAAGACCACTTTGACTCTGTTTGGATCTTGGATTTCTTTTTCTTCTAATCGAACTGCTGCAGTGCTCATTGCCCAATCCGGTCTTTCCAGTTTGAGTTTTGCTACTCCGTCTATGAGTTCCGATTCTATTCCGGGCTCGTCACCTTGGATATTGATTATAATTCCTGAGTCCGGATATTTGAGTGCCACTTCTATGATCCTGTCCGTTCCGGAAGGATGATCGGGAGAAGTCATTACCGCCTTACCGCCGTTATCCAAAACGATCTGTAAGATCCTTTCATCGTCGGTAGCGACGACTACATCATGTAGAAGAGAGGACTTTAGAGAATTCTTATATGTCCAGGCAATCATGGGAAGGTCCCCGATCTTGGCTAATGGTTTGCCGGGAAATCGGGAACTTCCATATCTTGCGGGTATGACCCCAAGGATTTTCGATTTTGTCATCAGTTGACGATAAATTCTGTGAAGTAAACTTCTTGGATCTTTCCGTCGGAGAGAATATGATTGATCTGAGCTTTGATCTCTTCTCTCAAATCTAACTGATCTTCTACGTCAATCAGATCGTCCTTGGTTTTTCTTCCTATAATTAGGTTCACCAAGTCTCTCATCTGAGCGATCCTTTCCGCAAGTTCCGCAGTGATCTTAGCATCGTCTCTTGCTACTCCGAAAGATAATTTCATCTTCACGAAGTGAGTCTCACCTTTATCCGCAGTATTGATCCTGAACTCTTCCTGGAATTGGAAGGTCATGAGTGGCGGAGGAGGTTTTACTAAGGCCACGTTTTTCATTTCACGGAAGGTACTAGTCGCCGCCTGTTTCGCGACGAACATCGAAACAAGTACAACTATGATAATTCCGAATACGGCACCGGCGATATAGATCAGCCATTTGATGAGCGGAGACGAGCCGGCGCCGGCATCCGCCGCGGGTAAACCGCCTTCTTCCTCGTCTATTTCGGGATCGCCCATGGGTATTCTCCTTTTACTCTACTATAATCCACTTTCGGTGGAAGTTTCCGAACCTGGAACACGGCTCTTAGGTAAGCCGAAGTTGGATTCGTATTCGCTTCGTTTGGTGGATTTTTCCGTTAAAATTACGATATCAATTCTTCGATTGAATGCTTTTGCTTCAGGACTCCCTTGGTTTTCTACAACCAGAGGTCTATAAGATCCGAAACTCACCGCTTGGAACCAACTCGGATCCAACTTTCCTACTCCCACAACATAATCAGTGGAGTTGATCGCTCTCGCTCCTGCAAGGTCCCAGTTGTTTAAGTAAGTTCTTTCTTCCCTGTTTGGATTGGCACCAGGCAGTACAGCATCAGCGTCGCAGTGACCTTCTACCCTTACAAATCTTTCGAGTCCTTTGATGAGTCCGCTGGCTTTCTTTAATGTGCTCTTGATCGGTTCTTGTAAAATTGCGGAGCCTGGATTAAAATAATCGGCTCCTACTAAGCTGATCACAAGACCTCTTTCGTCTTCCGTTACTCTCACTTTCCCTGCTTCTATCTCAGGTTTAAATAACTCTGTAGCGGTTTTCTTGGATTTAGAAAGCGCCTTCCCTGTAGTCATGGAAGGAAGACTTTCTATATTCATTCCCATCTCTTCCAATTTTCCTTTGGAAAGAGTTTGGCCACCGTCAAAAAATCCGGTAGTGGTCTTGAACGCAGATAGAATGATCTGCATCTCTATCGCATTCGTTTTACCCGTACGGTATAACATAATGAAGAAGCAAAGAAGAAGTGTAACCATGTCTCCATAAGTAAGCATGTACTCTGGAATATTTTGGATACATTCTGGACATTTCTGTTTTGCCATATTCTTCTTCCGAAATAAATCTTAATCGTTTTCGTCTTTTAAGACGCCGCGTTCGCCAGGTGGCAGATAACTTGCGAGCTTGTCTTTTACGATACGAGGGTTATCTCCCGATTGAATGGAGAGTGTACCTTCTATCATGATCTGTCTTACTAAGAGTTCGTCTTCGGATTTACGTATGAGTTTTTTCATAATAGGGATAGCGATCATGTTGGCTCCCATAGATCCGTACAATGTGGTAATCAAAGCGGCCGCCATCCCTGTTCCGATCGCACTCGCGTCTCCGGATCCAAGGTTCTTTAACATCTGAACGAGTCCAATCAGAGTTCCGATCATCCCGAATGCCGGAGCAAGTGCTCCCCAGTTTTCCCACCAAGCTTTTCCGGCACTGTGCCTGGAAGCAATATTACTCATTTCGGTTTCCATAATATTCCGAACGAGTTCAGGGTCGGTTCCGTCGACTACAAGGGTAATTCCCTTTCTTAAAAATTCTTCAGGTAATTCGTTCACGTCGTCTTCCAACGCGAGTAGACCCTCTCTTCTCGCTTTCTCCGAGAAGGAAACTAAAGTTTTAATGAGTCCGATTAGATCGCTTTTCTCTTCTCTGAAAGCCTTACGAGTTACCTTGCCCAATTCCAAGGTATTTTGCCAAGGGACCGCCATCACAGTACAAGCGGTCGCTCCTCCGAATGTGATCAATACGGAAGGTACGTCCACGATATCGATCGGGTTCAAACCGGCGGAAAGAATCCCGAAAGCGAATACAACGACTGCAGAGCCGAAACCTATGATTGTAGCTATATCCATTGTAGTTTAATCTGCCCTCTTAAATTGATCCGGCGCGGAACCCAAAGGAAACACCAGCACTCGTTTCTTGAACTCCAAAATTTTTTCGATCACTTCGGGTATACTTTCTTGAACCACATATTTTCTATCGTTAGACAAAGTGATCGTAGTATCCGGATTAGCCTCGATACATTCTATATGAGAGGCATTTAGAACGAATTCATTACCTTTTAATCTATGCAAAGTAATCAAATGCCCCTCCTTTTTCCAGAGTTCTTGTTTATAGTCTCGACCGTCTTTTGGATTTGGATGATGAATTTTTCCTCTGTAAAACGGTTTACCGAGGTCTGAAAGTCCTTAGATTTCCATTCTTTTCGGTCCGATTCCTGTAGCGCGGAGTTCAATGCCTCCACTGTTTGCTCCCGGAAGAATAGCCCGGTCTTTCCAGAAACCACTGTTTCCAAAGCTCCACCTTTTGCATAAGCCAGAACAGGAGTACAATACCCCTGAGCCTCTACTGGCGCGATCCCGAAATCTTCCATTCCGGGAAAAATGAATGTCTTCGCCTTGGCCATATACTCTTGCACTTCATTCCTTGGTCTATGCGGTAAGATCTCCACATTGGGTGGAAGATCTTTTATAAGTTTTTTATATTCTTGCCCGCTTCCTAAAATTTTGAGTGGCCTACCATTCTTTCTATATGCTTCTATCGCCAAGTCGATCCGTTTATAAGGAGCGAATGCGGAAACGATTAGGTCGAAGTTTTCCTTCTTCTCCGCTTTGACCTTAAAGCCTGTAGGCAAACAAGGAGGATATACTACCTTGGAATTTCTTCTATAAAATTTTTGGATCCTTCTGGAAACAAACTCAGAGTTGCATAAGAAAGAATCCACTCTGTTGGAAGAAACAGAATCCCAGTTGCGAAGATAATTAGAAACAAGTTGGAATGCGAAAAATTTAAAACCACTTCTTGCAGGAAAATAATCATAATACAGATCCCAAACATATCTCATGGGAGAATGTACATAGCTAATATGGATCGAATCAGGATCCGGGATTATACCTTTCGCAACGCAATGAGAAGAAGATACTATCAGATCATATCCTCTTAGGTCCAAGGACTCTATCGCAGTAGGAAATAAAGGAAGATACCAGCGGTATTTGGATTTGAAAGGAAGCCTATCTGTGAATGCTGTTATGATCTTTCTATTTTCTATTCTTTCGTTTAACTTTCCTTTTTCATAAAAAAGGGTAAATAGGTCCGCATCCGGAAATACTTTCAGGATAGAATCGAGAACGATCTCTCCTCCTCTCATTCCATTCAGCCAATCATGGATCACTGCGACTTTCATAGATACTAGGATCGGCAGAGTAGCTTAGTTTGTCCCCGCCTTTTACTATCGGAGTTATAGTTTGTTTAGATAGAAATCGCTGGAAATCCCACCGATGATAGTGGTCCTGCGATACAAATTGATGGAGAAAGGGATAGGAGCGCTTCTTTCTATCTTGCGATATCCTTCGACATATCTTCTTGCATCGTCCCCTAAAATTCTCATATCGGTCAATGTCTCAGCCAGATTATCGTATGTATCCGGATCGTTTATAAACCTTGGAACGGAACCATTACTACTTTTAAGTTTGTAAGAAATCTCTTCCAAGTTTGCAAACATCAAATTGATATCTTGTTTGTTCTCACGGATCACGCCTGTGGATGCCGCAAAAAAGTCGTCATAGTATCTGGCAGAAGGAGCAAAGTCCGGACGAAAACCCTCCTCTTCCTTGTATGTCGGTTTGAAGAATGATTGCTTGGAATCTTCTTCTGCGTTTCCGGGATTGATATCTATAGTTCGTCCGGCAAGAACTGTAGCAGTTCTAAAACTGATATCGTAATTTGAATACAATGTGATCGGCTCTGCAAGACGGATAGTGATCTCTACCGCCTTGGTCCTATTCTTATCTAAAAATCTTTTGTCCGGAACTTCTTCAATCCCGACCACATCCACATCACGAACGATTCCCCTCGCCAATCCTAAAATGCTGACTGGAGTTCCAGGGCGTATACCTTGGGACTTAGGATAATAAATTTTTAAAGTATAAGGATAATCTTCTTCGGAACCAGATCGCTCGATCACTGATTGATATAAGAGTACGAAAAAAGCACAAAAGAAAACGAAACCTAGATGAATGGGAGAAGGGATCGGAAATTTCATACTTTCTTCTATTAGAAACTTCGGCCTTGGATTCGGATCAACTAAATCCCATTAAATCAAAAATAGATGGGCGAAATTTTGAAGAATTTCCCGATAATTCTAAGGGAAAGGAAGAAAAAACCTGGCCCAAACGCCTATGAGACATAATATAATTGACTTTTTGAAAGAATCCGTTCAAAAAAGAACGAGTTGGTGGCTTCTGGCCTTCCTCTTTCTAATGGCGAGTACTTTAGGCTGGGGATTTAGGAGAGGGACCCTTCCCCAGGAGTTGAATAAACTCATACTGACAGGACACGAAACTCTTAGAACGGAAGAAATAGTTCAGATCATGGGTATCCAACCGGGAACCTCTTTCGAAAATTACGACCTCGGCCAAATGGAACACCGACTTACCTCACATCCCAGAATCAAATCCGCACACTTGGAAAAAAAAACGGACGATCAATTGCTGGTGGAGATCACCGAAAGAAAGCCGAATTATCTTGTGAACTCTGACGGTCATCTTTTCGAGATTGATTCCGACCTAAAGATCCTTTCCATGGATGATGTTAGAAGCCGAGGACTCACTGTTCTTTCCGGAACATTTCCAAGAGAAAAAGGAGAAGTAGTCGGCGCTGCATTCAAAGACCTTCATACTTCCGTGGAAAATGCATTTCGTTCTTATCCAGCATTAAAGACTCGCATCTCAGAAGTTTCCTTGCATGAAGACGGAGAAATTTTTGTCTACGCAGACACTCCTCTTTCGGTTCGTGTACAAGTTGGGACCTTATTCCAAACGGAACAGGTCAGAAAGTTATACGCTGTATTAGCATATCTTGAAAAAGAAAAAGTCCGCCCCAAACTCGTGGACATACGAGGAGAAGACGCGGTCTACCATTAAGAATATGGAATCTTCTGAAAGAATCATAGTCTCTCTGGATCTGGGATCAGCACTTACAAAAGTGGTGGTAGGACGTCCTATCTCCGAATACGAAACTGAAATTATCGGAACCGGAATGTTCCCTTCTTCCGGGATCAAAAACGGATCCATTATCAATATAGAAGCTACCACTCGCTCCATCATAGAAGCAGTGAGCGAGGCTGAACTTATGTGTGGGCAAGAGATTGGTTATGTCGTTGTGAATGTAACCGGCAAATCAGTTCGCGCAGACAATTCCAAGGGAGTGGTCGCAATCACTAATAGAGATAGAGTCGTAACCGAGCCTGATATAGTGAGAGTGATAGAAGCTGCGCAAGCAGTTCGTGTTCCCGCTGACCAAGAAATTTTACATGTTCTTTCCAAAGAATTCTCTGTAGACGATCAAACTTCCATCAAAGATCCGATCGGAATGACCGGAGTTCGTTTAGAAGCAGAAGTACATATAGTCACAGCAGGTCTAACAGCACTTCATAATTTAGAAAAATGTATTGAAGCGGCCGGTTTAGCAGAAGAGACAAGAGTTCTTTCTAGTTTAGCTTCTTCCGATGCAGTTTTAACTTCTGGCGAAAAAGATTTAGGAACTGCAGTGTTAGATATTGGCGCAGGTATCTGCGATCTGATCGTTTATGTGGACGGAGGGATCGCTTATTCTTCCGTTATTCCATTCGGTGGATATAATGTTACTTCCGATCTTTCTATCGGTTTAAAAACTACCATCGAAACTGCTGAGCTTGTGAAAAAAAGATTCGGTCATTGTTCTATAGAAGAAATAGATCCAACCGAAACAGTAGAAATCCCGCCGATCAGCGGAAGACCTGCGAGAACAGTTCTCCGAGAAGAACTAGTTCATGTAATCGAGCCTCGTATGAGGGAAATTTTCGAAATGGTGGATGCGGAACTCGTTAAGTCCGGAAAAAAATCCTTCTTAGCAGGAGGCTTGATCCTTACTGGCGGAGGAAGTCTTTTAGAAGGAATAGAAAGTTTGGCAGAAGACGTATTTCGTCTAACGGTAACTCGTGCAAGACCGGCAGGACTTTCCGGACTTTCGGATAGAGTTTCTTCTCCTGAATTCGCTACCGCAGTCGGACTTATCAAATACGCCTCCAGATTAGGGGACATGGAAAGAAAATCCCAAGACAGAAGCGAGACTTGGGGCAAAAAAATTCGGAGATGGATAGAGGAAAACCTCTAGGGGAGTGAACCATGTTACGTTTCGAAGAAGAAGAAAGATCAAACCCTGCTATTATTAAAGTTTTAGGGATCGGCGGCGGCGGAATGAACGCAGTCGCGAGAATGGCGAATTCCAGCCTAAGAGGCGTGGAATACGTTATTATGAATACCGACGAACAGGTATTAAAACGTTCCGAGATAGAAAGTAAGATCGCATTAGGTTCCAAAACTACAAGAGGAATGGGCGCAGGAGGAGATCCTGAACTAGGCGCAAGAGCCGCAGAAGAAGACAGAGAAAAAATCGCATCCGTGATCCACGGCGCGGACATGGTCTTTGTAACTGCTGGAATGGGAGGCGGAACTGGAACAGGTGCAGCACCTATCGTTGCCAAGATCGCAAAGGAACAGAAATGTTTAGTAGTTGGAGTAGTCACTATTCCTTTTTCTTTTGAAGGAAAAAGAAGAATGGAACTCGCCAAAAGAGGCGTAGAACAACTTCGCTCTTACGTAGATACATTAATTTTAGTTAATAATGAATCCATCTTTCAAGTAGTAGAAAGAGATACTCCGATCGACCAAGCATTCAGAGTAATAGATGATATTCTTTTGAACGCAGTCAGAGGGATCAGCGATATCGTAAACAATCCAGGTATCATCAATGTGGACTTTGCAGATGTAAAGGCGATCATGAGAGATACAGGTGACGCAGTCATGGGAGTAGGAGAAGGTTATGGAGAAAACAAAGTCTCCGAAGCCGTAAACTTTGCGATCGATAACGCTTTATTAGATTCTCGATCTATCGCTGGAGCAACTTCTCTTTTAATCAATGTCACAGGCGGAACTGATCTTACTATTTCAGATTGGAATGAAGTATCTCAGATCATCACTTCTCAAGTGGATCCTAATGCAAACATCATCATCGGTTTAACTGAAGATGCAGATCTTGAAAAAAGAATTCGTATCACAGTGATCGCAACCGGTTTTAACAAAAGAGCCGCGGGCATAGGATCAGTTCCTAAATTGCAATCCCAACCTCAAAGAAAAGTGGTAGGACTTCCTGAAATAGAAGAGCCTCGTCAGAATTTCAAGACCGAACCGGAAAGGATCAGTAATGACCCGGAAGCATATAGAGCACTTAAATCCAAAAATCCTTCCGGAAATTTGAAAGAGGACTATGATATTCCTGCTTTCTTAAGAAGAGGAGAAAAAGGGAGAGGTTAATTTACTTTTCTTCGGTTGCCTCTTCTTGTATCGGAGGAGGCGCCATCAATTCTTTTAACTCTTTCAGATAATCGTCTTCTGGCCCACCTAAACGGATTGCTTCATCATAAAATTGGATGGCCTTTTGGTAATCCCCTTCTGAAAAATAATAAGTAGCTAAATTTGCTTTGGCCGCCCAGGATTTACCCTTTGCCTTTAGATCCGCTTTTTCCCAAGAGATCTTAGCTCTCTGAAAATTCGGATTTTCTCCAGTGATCTCTTCGTATCCTTCCAAAAGTAATGCTTCTACTTCAGGATTTTCATCTTCTGTAAATATAGAAATATCTTCGGATTCAACTTTAGGAGAAAGCTTTCTTTGTATTTCGGAGATGGACTCGTCTAACGCAGTTGAAAGAGAAGGAAGTATACTAGGACAACTAACGTCCCCTACTCCATTATATATTATAGAAGGTTTACTAAGGACAGTTTTCATCATTTCCCCGGAATCTATCCGGATCAAATTTGCTTCTATTGGAATATAGACTTTTCGGACGCCTGTTGGCTTTACAATCGGATCACTTACGAGAGAAGCAGCAGCTCTACTATATTGCCGGTTCCTTTCCTTCCCTGCGGCAGCTACTTTAAGAATTGCCATCCCAAGCGCAAGATAATCCATTTTAGCTTCTACATAACATTGAGACTCCGGTTGTTTGACTGAAACATATAAGATTGCATCCGCATCCAATACTTCTCCGATCTTCTTTCTGTTCTTTTGTATCCCTTCCAAAGAAAGGTCTTTTTCCTCCAAAACATCCGGTCTGTCTTTCAGATCCAAAATTTTAAAATAAGAATCTTTCGAAAAACTTTCATAAATTTTTCCCGGGACCATCAGTATAAAAGAGCGATTGCTTTCATGGCTCCATATTTCCGAGTTCATAGGTTCTAACGCAAATGCAACAGTCCTTACTCCGTGTAAGAATTGTTTTAAATCCCTTCCTTCCTTTGTAGCAGGATACTTAGGATATTCTACGGTTACGGATTGGCAGGTTATAAAAACTGCGAACAAGCAGAACAGAAAGACTAACGTGAACCGCATATCGAATCGGACCCTTTCTCCGTAAATTTTAGATCCCGCTTTTCGCAGTTTCTTTTGTGGAATTTGCAGGTAGGAGTTCCAACAAAATCAAATGAGGCCTTGCACCGAATCGAATTCTTGGTGCCACATGACCTTCTGCCCCTAAACCTCTACTGACTATAATATCAGTATTTTTGTAAGCATTCAAGCCCCCGGCAGCAATATGACGAGGAACTTTGGAAAGAGTTAAGATTGGTCCAAAAAACGGAACCTGGACCTGACCTCCATGAGTATGCCCCGCCAGAACAAGATCCACCTTTTCATTCGGTTGGTGCAAAACAGAATCAGGATAATGACTGATCAGAATGGAATAAATATCCTCAGGGATCTCTCTTCTCAAACTCCAGATCAAAGTTTTGTTCCGATAATCAGGTAAACCTAATCCGATCAAACCGATCTTATTTTTTCCGACCTGAAGTACTTTCGATTTTCGATCCCAAAGGACTGATCCGCTCTTCTTGGAAAAATCAGTATAACGTAAGATATGATCCACGTCACCGGTAACAAAAAAGAATCCATTATTACTTTTAAATTCCTTCAGATAAGAAGTTACGATCGGATATATGGAAGCATGATTCATCACGTCTCCCGTAAACAAGATCAGGTCAGGTTGAAAACGATTTGCCTCTTCTCTAACTTCTAAATGTAAATCTCTTATATCATCCGTTTGTAGATCAGAGATATGTACAATTTTAATGGGAGAAACGATCTTATCCGATCGGATCTGTATACGTTCCACGTCCAAAAAATTCGGCTCCCAAACTTCGGAGTAAAATTTGATACAAACCAAAAAGATAGAACCGAATAAGAAAAAAGTCCTTTTAGAAAATACAAAATGAACTAAACCTATCAGAGGCAGAGCGATCGTCAGAACGGTCCAAGCAATCCTAACGCGAATAAAAGAACTCACGTCCAAAAAGAAAGGAATAGTGGACGCAAGAGCAAGATAGATCAATACAAGAATTAGAATTCTTTTATAAAAAGAAAGATCCCATTCTTTGGAGAATACAAACTTTCTTTTATTGCCCAAAGACACAAAGAGAAAGAGGATAAAAGTAATAATTACTATAACATCGATTATGAAATTAGATTTAGAATATGCATTCAAATAAAAATTCATGCTTGGATCTTCTTCTTTCCATTCCAAAATTCTGCAGCTACAGCGCTAATTAAATACATTACAGTTCCATACATAAGAACAGTAAGTAACGTTTCACTTTGTTTGAGATGAAGTTCTGCAAGAAGAAGTGCCAAAGATAAACTTCTGATCCCGGAAACCATGGACAAAGAAGCTCTAACTTCTTGTGTGGAATGAAACAAAAAAATCCCAGGAAGAAGAGAAAGCCCTACAGCAATAGCAGCACCGATCCATGCAATCCAACCTAGACTTAGAGCATATTCTCCATATTGAAAGATCAAAAATAAGATCGATAAAACCAGACAGAAAGTGCTGAATCTTTCCACCCAAGGAGCAATCGGATCGAAGAATTTAGGGAAGAAATATTTACTCAGAAGTCCGAGAAGCAAAGGTAACCCTTGTAAGAAGGTTCCGATTAAAAAAAGTTTTAGGAAAAGATCGAAATTAAATCCCGAACCACCTTGGTAGATAGAGAAGATCAAAGGAGTCAAAACAGTATTCGCGCCGTTCAATAATGCGATTAGCATCCCGCCCAATGCAGGATTTCCTTTTGCTCTTAAAACAAACAATCCTCCCGACGCGCCTCCAGGAGAAGCAGCACAAAGAAAAATTGCAGCGAATGCAAGCTCGGATACTCCTAAAAGTTTTCCCGTAAAAAATACGGAAACAGGAAGTATCCCAAAATTCCAAAAGAATGCGAACACAAGGATCGGAATAAATTTAGACCAGGAGCCTAATTCTTTTTTTTCTATCCTCAGCCCCAAGCCGTACATGGAGGAAAGGGAAAGAAGAATAAGTACGATCCGTATTAACATTTTCTAATTTTCGGAAAGACTTTTCTTAAGGAAACTTCTCTCTTTGATCGTTTGAGAAATAAAACTCGAGATCGCAAAGAAAAAAGCAAATCCAAGGAAAAAGTAAGGTGCGATAGAAACTTGGTCTTTAGGAATATTGTTCTGCACCAGCATTCCATAAAATACTACTACGAACAAAGCAGCAGGAACGGTGAGCACAGATCCTGTATTAATGAATAATTTATACTTGATAGACCCATTCTCCGTCTTTTTCGCATAACCGAAAGACCATAACCAGTTTCTATGTTTTGCTAGTTGAGAAGCGTTTTGGAAAAGAAGTTTGTCTCCTTCCTTCTGAACAGCATATCCTGCTTTTCCGAATTGAGAAGAAGCGGAGTTTATATCCGACTTCAATTCTCCCGATAAAATAGCAGGGAAGAAGGAGCCGAAATATTTTTGCGAAAAAGTTTCCTTTTGTTTTCTATCCCAGAGAGAAAGAGTAAATACCGAAATGAAAATCAGGAGAGGAAGTACGTTTAAAATTATAGTGATCATCTTTGTTTTATGCCGCTGTTAGAATAATCGGTCCAAGCTCAGTAACTACTACTGAATGTTCGAACTGAGCAGTAAAGGAACCGTCAGGAGTTTTTAAAGTCCATCCATCCGATTGTTCTACAAAGTCTTCCGCTCCTGTCGAAACAAAAGTTTCTACTGCGATTACCTGTCCCGATTTTAGAATTCGTTTATCCCTTGGTTCATAATAATTACAAATATCGAATGGTTCTTCATGAAGAGATTTGCCAACTCCATGTCCGCATAAGGTACGGATCACTTTGTATCCGTTCTTCTTAGCTGTATTCTCGATCGTTCTTCCGATTGAATTCAGTTTTTCTCCGGTCTTTACGCCCGAAAGAGCAAGCTTCAATGCATCAGAAGAAACGTCTAAAAGTTTGCTTAAACCTTTATCATCTTTTCCAACAATCAAAGTAAAACCTGTATCCGCAAAATAACCGTTCAGCTCTAAAGAAACATCCAGATTTAGAAGGTCCCCTTCCTGCAAGATACGGTCGCTTGGAATTCCATGAGCGATCTCAGTATTCAAACTAATACAAGTGTATCCTGGAAATTTATACATGAGTTGAGGAGCGCTTCTGGCCCCGAACTTAGAAAAATAAGAATGCGCAATACGATCTAATTCTTTAGTACTGATCCCTGGTTTAGCTGCTTCTCTCATCTTGACCAAGGTCTCTGCTGTGATCTTGCCGATCCTTTGTAATGCTTCCAGATCTTCTTTATTACGAACCGTCATAAATATTAGTTCTACAGAAAGAAACTAGGTGGCAAACGATAAATGTAGGAATTCCAACAAGAACCGAAAGAATCTTAAAGCTTCTGTTTCACTTCCCGGAAAGTATAAAGAAGTTCGGAAGAGATCTGATCACAAGTTTGCAAATATTTTTCCAGAGGATTTTCTGAATCATCCGCTGATTTAGGATCTTCAAAAGGAAGAGAGATCCTTGCTTCCGCTCCAGGAACATAAGGACAGGATTCGTCCGCTTGCGAACAAACTAAAACTGCAATAAACTCCGAGGCAGGATTCGGTGCGTCTTGGAATTTTTTAGAATAAGCGATCAAAGCAGGAGTTCCATCCGCCCACCAAATAGAATATTTAGGATTACGAGGAGGCCCTTGATTCTCCAAACGAAATCCGCAATTTTCTAAAGCGCTCACCGCATTTGGATGTAACTCTGTGATGCTCGTTCCGCCTGAAAAAGATTTAACTCCTGGGAAATCGAAATAGTGAGGAATACAAGCTGCAAATGCCTGAGCGATCTGGCTCCTTCTCGAATTATGAGTACATATGAAAACTAAGTTCGCTTTTTGTTTGGTCTCAAAAGATTGAAGAATAAAATCCGCAAAAGAAGAAAGCACCGCCTTTCTTTCCTTGGGGATCTTATCGATCAAAGAAAGTTTCGCATCCAAATATGTTTTTAAAGGTTGGAATAAAGGAGACATTCCGGGAACTTTAAGTTCTTTTTACAAAGGAGCAAGCTAGATTTTTTAGGTTTTGAAAGGCTTTGACAGATTTCAGATCATCATGGATCTATTGCGAAATCGAAAAAGGAAGCTAAATGAAAACGAACAACACTCAAAAAACGGTTTTAGTCACCGGAGGATCTTCCGGGATAGGCAAAGAACTTTCTATCTTATTATACAAACAAGGTTGTAATGTATTAGTAGTCAGCATTTCCAAAGAAGAATTAAAACTTCTTCACAAAGAATGCAAAGAGATCAACTCTTCCGGAAAATTAGAAACATTGGAAGCGGATCTAACACAAACGGAAAGTGTTCCCAAAATTTTAAAATGGATCTCTAAATTAAACTTAGAAGTAGATGTCTTAGTTAATAATGCAGGGTTCGGACTTTGGGGAAAATCTTGGGAGCTTTCTCCAGAAAAAGTGAACTCTATGCTCCTGTTAAACATAAATGCAGTTACCAGACTTTCTAACGAATTTTCCAAAAGGATGATAAAACGTAAGAACGGTTTTATATTGAATGTTGCATCCACTGCTTCTTTGCAGCCTCTTTCTCATATGGCAGCTTATGCGGCAAGCAAGGCCTATGTGGTTAGTTTTTCAGAAGCACTTGCAGCAGAAGTTGCCCCATACGGGATCAAAATTGGGATCTTATATCCAGGGACGACTAAGACAAATTTCCTATCAGTCGCAGGAATTCATAAAGAAAACAGAAAAGGAGGCTTAGGAAATCTTGCTTATTCCATTGCAATGGATCCGAAAGATGTGGCAAAAGTCGCATTCAATACAATCCAAAATGAAACCAAAAGATCTGTCCCAGGATTAATGAATAAGGCACATTATTATTCTACGAAAATATTTCCTTCTTGGATCGTCAAAAGAATAGCGGATCGGATCTTTAAAAAAGAATAATTTAAACTTTTACGTTCACTCCGTAAAATTCGAGAGCATTCGAATATAATACTTTTTGCAATAACTCTCCTTCGAATGTATCCGTAACTAAATGTAGATCCTCCTCCGTAAAAGGAGCGGGAGAACGAGTAGAAGGAAGATCGGTGCCAAACATCAAAGCGTCGGGATTAATCTCAGCAATTTCGACCAAAGCGGATCTTATATCCATATTGGTCCTGCCAAATCCAGTGGCCTTTACTCTCACACCTTTCTCTACCAATCTCAAAATAGTGGAAAATCCTTCTTTAGATAATCCTAAATGGTCTATGGAAACTTTAGGTAAGGATAACAATACTTCTTCTAAAAATTCGTCTATCTCTTTGGCATCTATATATAATTCCACATGCCAACTGGCTATATCGTAGACTTGAGCACCCATTTCCTTAATCTTAGAAATTTCCTCAGAACCTCCTCTTCTTACATTAAATCGAACCGCTCTCACCCCCGATTTGTGAAGGGATAAAATTTCGGAATCCTTAGTATTTGCGGGAAGTTGGGTCACACCTACATAATTTTTTCCTAATACGGAAAGTGCATCCAGTAAATAAGTTTGATCGAAAGCCTGGAAAGAACCGGAAACGACTGCTCCACCTTTGATCCTAAGCCAATCTGCCTGCTTATTATAATCAGAAACCGTAAAAGGTTCCGGCAAAAAGCCATGGTTGGGCACCAAAGGAAATCTTGGATCAATGATATGAAAATGAGAGTCGAAGATCCGCATCTTCGTAGTATAACATTTACGGAATATGAGTCAAGAGAATGTGGACAGGAAATTAATTTCCTTAAAAGGTAAAAGCCCTATTCCGCTCTATAACGAAACACCCTGGTTCCAGCAAAAAGATCGTGTAATGCGGTCCTTTTGTGAGAAAAGAAGATATAAAGCACTGAAATCCCATAATAGATAATCGAATCCCAAAAGGTGAAATTATCTAAAGGGTTCCATTTGTTCAAGATCCTATGAACACCGGCCAAAGGTAAACCCTCCATCTCCGCCTGATGTTCCATAAATATCCTGGAATCATATACCGCACTCATGATCGTTACTAAAGATAATCCAAACTCAGGCAAGGTCCTGATAAAAGATCGAACCCATCCTAAACGTCCTTTTCCTAAATCTGTAACGATTATCCCGGCAAATGCCTTACCAAGGGTCCTGCCATATAACGCATGCATTACGAATCTATACCCGATATAAAGCAAAGAATGTAAGGCCGTATAAAAGGGAAACAACTCATATACTATTTTATTATGGTAATAAAAAACCATGATTTGAGGGACCAAAATAGGACAAAGGATCAAAAAATCCAAAAACTGAGCATACAACCTTCTGCTCAAACTCGCGTATGCCAAATGCCTTTCTGTAGTATTAATTTTCTCGAATATACTCTTCATCTGTAAGTAATTATAGGATATTTCTAAAATGAAAAACGAACCATCTGAGTTCTTTGCCACTTTCGCAAAGATAGAAACCGTCTTTATGAGTTACAACATCGGGATCTTTGGAAATTTCCGCCCAAAATCCTTTGGAACAAGGCACCCACCAGTCCGGTTTGCAATTTCCTTGGTCAAAATTTTCAGGCCAGTCGCTTGGATAAGAATCGAATCTACGATTTAAACCAGGGTGGTTTTTAAATCGGTCCAGAATTATTTTCCTAAACTCTGAGTTTTCTACTTTGTATTTGGAGAAAACCAGCCAGGACTCTCTAAATCCGCAACGTTTGATAAAATAATCGGAGACACCGTTAGGAACACCGATAATCCCGAACTTCTCCGCCTGTGCCTGTGTTAGGCCCTTAAATTCAAAACGATCGGTAAAGACCGAAATATCCGATCTGTTCCGAAAGAAAGAATATAGAAAAATCCCTAAGACGATAAGAATAACTGCTGCGCCGCACGTTAGTAAAATCTTGAAAGTGGGATATTTCGCCATTTTTTTCGCCGGGATCGGATCGGCCGAATCTTAACGGTAGAATATGGAAACCAAAAGTAAGGAATCAAGGAGAATTTAGAAAAGCAAACTTATACACTACTGCAATTCTGAAACGTACTCATTCCGATATAAACCTCTCAGTATATCGGAATAAAATCTGGGATCTCTTTTACCCTTTTTATCCAAGAAATTATGTTTGGAAAATCGTTCAGAGGAAAATGACCTTCTTCCGCCACATGTGTATATGCAAAGAGAGAAATATCTGCAATGCTTGGTTCTTCGGAACCGAAGAATCCATTTTTAGCAAGATGGTCGTCCATGATCCGAAGAGCGTCCAATCCCTTGGGGAGATTCGCGGAAATTCTGGGATCATCTTTTTTATTCTGCAGCCTTATAAGACTTCGATTTACAGCAATATAAGGCTCATGGCTATATTGTTCAAAGAACATCCATTGCAATATTCTAGATTGAATTAAAAGTTCATTTGGGAAGAAGCTGGTCCCATTCGCTAAGAAGTATAAGATCGCGTTGGATTCGGAAAGAAATTCTCCCGAATCCAATTCCAAAACTGGAACTTTACCTACCGGGTTTTTAACAAGAAATTCCTGAGTCTTAGTTTCGCCATTTCTGATGTTGATCTCGATCCATTCATAAGGTTTTTTCAATACATGTAATAACAGTTTAACTTTATAACAATTCCCGGAAACTGAAGTACCGTAAACTTTCATGTTAACTCACTCACCTAAGCGACTTAATATGTAACAAATCTGAACGTTAAGCGGATATCTGCAATGAAAAACTAATTTATTTCATTTTGGGTCTTTAGCTGAAATCTGGTCATCATCCTTCCATTGGCCTTCGAAAATCAGATTTCCTTCGGAGTCAGTCAATCTACCGAAGCCGTTCCTCTTATTTAATTTCCACTCCCCTTCGTAAACAGCGCCATCGGCGTATTTATAAATTCCTTTTCCTTCTTTATTACCCCGGTCCCAATCCCCATCGTAAGACTCCGCTCCGGCGAGCACAAGTTTACCTTTACCATGAGCTAAACCATTTTGAAAACTGCCATCATAACGGTAAGATCCGGACATGATCTTAGTGCCGGTCCCGTTTTTGCAATCACCGGAAATACAACTAGGAGAAAAAAAGTAATACGCGAAGAATAGAAGAACAGGGATCAACAGGATAGGATAAAAGTTTTTATTCATTATTTTCAGAAACCGATTCAAATCCTAAAATTCCATATTATGGAAAAATAAACTAATGAAATTTCGGACTCAATCTTCTGATTTGGAAAATTCTTTAAAATTTCTTTTACGAACGATCGAATTCAATCTTTTCAATAATCTTTTCAGATCGTCCTCTCCCATGGCTTCCGTAACCGCGGCCTGTGCCTCTTCCCAGATCGGGTAAGCGATCCTCAAAGCCTCTAAACCTTTTTGAGTTAAGATCACTTTCCTTGCTCTTTTATTTTCGGAAGGAACATCCGCAACATATCCTAACTCTTCCAAAGGAGTCAGATTACGGATCAAAGTAGTTCTATCTAAAACGAGAAGGTCAGCTAACTCAGCAAGCCCAAGGCCGTCCGTCGCGCCAAGAGTATGCAATAAACTGAATCTTTGAGAAGTAAGACCGGCCTTTTCCAATTCTCTATCATAAAATTGAGTGACTGCTCTAGAAGCTCTGCGCAGATTAAAGTTCACACAACTTAAACCTGCGCTAAGCATATCAGCTTTGCTCGGAAATTTTTCGGACTTCCGAGCCGTAATGTTTTGAGACTTCTTGGACATAGGATCAAAAAGACTATTCAGTCTTGGGAATATTTTCCCTCCGATACTTGTTTTCGCAACTGTTTTACCCTGTCTTCAAAAGAACCTTCTTCCAAACCGGGTTCATCAAATATGAAACTCCCTAAAAAAGACATCATCTCTTGATCATGACGAACAGGACGTCCCTTTTGAAGATCGATAAAGGAAAACTGAGCTCTCAAAACTGCCTTCAAACGATTACCTTCCTTATCTAAGAGTAGATATTCATTATGGATCGTCGCCGGAGTCAGCTTGATCAATCGAGTCACAATTTTCACCACATCATTCTGTTTGACAGGTTCCAAATATTGGGTCTCCACCTTGCTCACCACCCAGGACTTACCTGAGCTGGAACCATATTCATAAAAATCGAAATTAGCAGTCTCCCTCAACTGCTCAGAGCGAGCCTCCAAAAAGTAATCCATATATCTTGCATTATTTAAATGACCGAAAGGATCACAATCCTGGAAACGGATCCTGGCAAAACTATGAGGGGAAAGCGCCGGTTTATCAATCGTCAATTCCATACCGAATCTCCTAAGAGCAATAATGTGTATTTACATGTATGTAATTACACATGTGTAAATACAGGAGTTAGACTTCTCCAAATCTTAGTCAAGGCAAAAAACGGCGCTTTTCTTGTTGGAATTCCGACAAGAATCTATAAATTTTGGGCTTGGCCGCGTCCTCGCTTTGCTCGGACCGGGCTCTCACCTCCGGTCAAAAAATCGCATCCGCGATTTTTGTGACCCCGGCTCGATCCCTCGCGGGTTGTAAATGAAAATTCGGTTGTTGGAGCTCCTACAACTGGTGGTGTAAAATTTGTTTGCGAGAAATGGAATTCCGTGATATGGAAAATGCGAGTTTTCCCACGAGCCACTCCCCCCAATCCCAACGCAGGGCGGGGGCCGCCCTTAACCCATGTAGGAACTCCTACAAAAGATCAGAAATCAATCTTAGAAAACTCAGTCCAACTTCGAAGGCAGAAGATCCAGCAAATCAGACCAGCGCTTTTTATCATCAAGACCGATCTTACTTCTTCTATCATATCGAATATTATAAATTCCGAATTCTCCTCTGTATAACTTAGAAACCTGAGAAGAAGGGGATTGCTTACCACAGCCGGAATGTTCCCAGAAATAAGAAATTTTTCCCGACCTCTCCGATTCTAAGCTCCACAGAACATTCGGACATTCCTTCTTCTTACCTGACTCTAATAAGGAATAAATTTCGGAAGGAGAAGACGCTCTAACTTTGTAAACATGAATAGAGAGCATTTCGTTCCAAAATAATAGAGACTCAGACTTAGGGACATATTGTAATAATGCTTGGTCCATTCTATCCACATCGGATACCAGTCTCCATTCTCTCCCATCCAAACGAATGGACTCCCCTTCTGCATCTATTGAAAGATCTTTTCTGAATTGTCTCTTATCGGATTCATGGATGGAAATCTCCGTTTGCAAATGTGTGAGTTGTCCATTATCGTTTTTCAATGCGATTTGGATCCATTTGTGAGTTGTCCCGATCTTTCGGATCCACTCCTTGTTTTCGGGAACTTCTACCTTAAATTTTACGAGGAGTGATCCAACCGGAAGTGGCCCTTCCTGTTGAAATAATAAAATATTCGAAGAATTTTCACGTAACTCAAATCCTTGCAAGCTCGCTAAAGATGGATTTTTTACCGCTCCCTTTAAAACCATCTCTATCTTTCTCGGCTCCGTTTTGTAAAACACCTTTTCTATCTTGAACCAATCGTTTTCCGTTTTCTTTTTTCGGCCCATGTCCGGAAAACAAAAAGTAAACAAGAATATGCAAAAAATAGAAATTATTAATTTAGAATACGCCTTCCCGATAGGAAAATCCAAATTCAACCTGAAATAAACCTTCTTCGAATTGAAACAAGATGAGCAAATAAAACAGAAGGAACTATAAAAGAAGGCAACCATACATATGGAAATTGGAGCACAGCAGTATTCGGTCTTTCAAACGATAATTTTTGAAATGGCCCTGGTGCAGATAAGATCCCCAAGATCACTATATTCAATAAAAATAAAAGGCCTATTATATTCCAAAGCAAAATCCAATTTTTAGAAGAAGCCTTATTCAAAATGAAATAAGCCGCGATAGGAGCAGTCAGGCCAATCAGAATGTCGAAGTTCCAACCGGCAAATGTCATACTGATAGGGACCCAACCATACATCGCTAACCAGTATAAAACAAGCTCAACCGGAATTCTTGCCAAATGTAAGTACGTTAAATTCTCCCCAGGGATCTGATCCATCCAAGCTCTACTAGAAGGAAAAATAAAAAGTAAAACCAAGAACAAAACCGGCGGGGCCACCATGCACAAAAATCTAGGAGGAAAAGAATCTGTAACCAGATAGAATCCGGTCCCGCTTAAGATTCCTTGTAATACAAGCCAGGCCGCTAAACCCAAAAGAATCAAAGAAGAGCCGATCCAATTTTTTCTAGAACCTAGAACAAGTGAGAAAAAATATCCTAAAATAGCAAATACGGTAGAACCGAAAACTATTGGAACAAGCGGTGGGAGATGAGCCGACATTACGATCTCCAAAATGAGGCCCAAATCATTAGAATTTCAGAAAATAAGGCAATCATTTTCCTCGAAATTTCGGCCAATTCTCCTCCTCCTTTTTCACCTAAGCGTCGTATTTTGTTGGAATTCCTACAAGATTCTCTTCTAATAATTGGATAGAACTAGTTTCCAGGATAAACCATGTCTTCCCAGAATTTCCCTTTTTCGATCTCCCGATTTAAGCTGTTTCAATTTTTTGCAATCTTATTCATCTCCGTTTCTCTGATCGGAATTTTCGCGGAACCCAAAAAAGGAGTCCACGAAGACGTTTTCGAATATAAGGTGAAGAAGAACGATACTTTATCTAAGATCGCAAAAGAATTCCTTCAAGATCCAAGGAACTGGAAAGAATTATTAAAATATAATGAAATTCCAAACCCGTCTTTGATCAGAGAAGGCACAACTCTTCTCATCCCGGGCTTTTTAAGAAAGGATACTATCTCTGCAACAGGAGAGATCATAAAACCGAATGCAGGTCCTGTAGCGGTTGCTGATTTCCAAAAAGGACAAGTTCAATTCTCCAGAGATTTTACACCGACAGGACTTCCCGCAAGTTGGTCCAAACTTTCCAAAGATCAATTATTGAATATGGATGATTGGGTCCAAACAGGACAAGGTTCTTCTTCTAAAATTATATTTACCAAAAATGGAACAATTGTTGAGTTAAGAGAAAAAACCTTAACTAAGATCGTAAAAACAACTTCAGAATCCATATCGGAATACAAACTGAACAAGGATGGGGGAATTCTGGAACTCAAGTCCGGATATCTGGAAGCTAAGGTCCCTCCTAAAAAGCCAGGAGATGATACTCGCAAATTTATGGTGGTAACTCCAACAGCAGTGGTGGGAGTGAGAGGAACTGAATTATATGTAAATGCCCCAGATCCAGAAAACACTACGGTGGGATGTTACAAAGGAGAACTAGAGGTCTCCGCGGAAGGAAAAACAGTGGCGGTCCCTGCCGGATTCGGAACTACTGTGGTAAAAGGACAGGCTCCTTCCAAACCGGAAAAACTTCCCGAAAAGGTTGAGTTAGAGTGAGAATTCTGGATCAGAATATTATAAAATTCAAATTTTCATTTTTATTATCTTTCATGCTTCTACTTTCGGGAGAGGCATTTTCCGAACAACAAAGAGTAAGCCTTCGCTGGAAACCCAGCCAAGGTGCTGAAAGTTATTTGATCGAACTTTCAGAAGATAGAGAATTTTTAAGAATCCATCATTTTTATAAGACCAAAAACTTTCGTTACGAATTCAATTCACAGGATTCTAAATTTTATGTGCGAGTAGTTGGGATCACTATGGACGGAGTAAGAGGAGTCTCTTCTCCCATTATTTCTTTAGCAGATAAATTCGCCGCAGCCCCTAAGGTAAAAGTAGAAAGACCTTCTACAGTTGTCGCTTCTTCGGAAGAATTGCGGATCTCACTGGGTGATCCTAAAACCAGCGGACCTTCTTCAAATTCTCCCGGATCTCCTAACTCTCAAAAGCAAGTTCCCGTTTCCACGTATTACAGAGTAAATGGAGGAGAATGGCAAAAGTATGAAGGTTCCATTTCTCTTTCTCAAGAAGGTTGGAACGAGGTAGAATTTTATTCCGAAGATATCTTAGGAAATAAGGAAACACCTAAAAAGACAAAATACCTGAAAGATACCACCGCACCACAAGTCCGTTTGATAGGAGAGAAGAAGGGACAATCCGGCCTGATAGAGATTAAATCCGGAGCAGAACTTACATTACAAGTTACTGAAGAAGGTTCCGGAATGGAAGAGATCACGATCAATCTTGCCGCAAGAGATGGAAGCGGAGCTGAAGTGAATCTAACTCTTTCCGGAGAAGAGGCAAAGAAACCGATCAAAATTTCTTCTTCGGGCATAGATGGTCTTTCCATTCTTCGTTGGGAAGCAAATGATAAGGCTGGCAATTATATCCAATCAGAGATCCCATTATTGATAGATGCAAAACATCCGGTCTGCGTCTTCGCTCCTACGGAAGGTAAACTCAGAGAAGACGGTATCTATTATTTAAAGGAAAACGGACTCATTGCAATTCGTTGCGAAGACCCAGGCACAGGTTCAGGACTTTCTAAATTAGAATACAAGATCGGTAATGGTCCGGCTCAGTCCTATCAAACTCCAATCGGATTCAATACTGGAATTCACACTGTGACGATTTATACTTCAGATAGAGTAGGAAACCAAGCAGAGTTCAAGATCAAAGTGAACGCGATAAAACCGGATTGGCAAAAGACCGGATCCGAGCTCCAAGAAAAATAGTTCATTAGATTAATTTAAAGAAGGAAAGAAGAAGAAGGGATCCGTATTTTTCAACGGATCCCTTATGGCGGTTTCTAATTTTCTGTGCTTGGTGCAGCGGAAGAACTTGCAGGTTTAACTGCCGGACTAGGAGCGCTTGGTTTATTATCCACTTTCTGGATCTTAGTTTCAGGAGGAGTTGTATCTACTATAAAAGCGATCTTCTTAACTTCGCTTTCGTTACCTACCGAATCCACCGACTTCGCTTCGATCGTATGATTTCCTTGTGCTTCTACAGAAACAGGATCAGCATATGATTTCCATTCTCCAGAATCCAATTTGTAAAAGATCTGTTTAATTCCGGACAATGTATCGGAAGCCTTGATAGTAAATGCATTCCCACTTTTTACGAAAATTTTATCTTTTACTGTTACAAGAGCAGAACCGAAAAGTTCAACCGATGGTTTTTCTTGGTCCACAGTTACTGCCAAAACAGAATCGGTAGAAGTATTACCGGACTTATCAGTTGCAGAAAACTTAATAGTGTTTACTCCAGCTTTTTCCAACTGGATCGGCTTACCATCATACACTTTTGGTTCAGAACCGTTGATAGAGATCTTGATATCCTGAACACCGGCTAGATTGTCCTGAGCAGTGATGGAATAAGTCAGAGCTTTAGTAGCATAGTTCGTATTTTCATGAACGATAAGTGCAGCACTCGGAGTGATCTTGGTAGAAGGAGGAGTATTATCCACAAGAACGTTAAAATGTTTTTCCGGTTCCTTATTTCCCGCTTTATCTACCGCTCTATAAGTGATCTTTGTTAGACCTTCTCTTACTAATGTGATAGATGAAACGTATTTAGTATAATCCCCGGACCCGATCTTGTATTCGATATAATCTACAGTGGAACCTTCGTCCTTAGAGTTGAATTCGAAGGAAGATTGAGAGTTAATATATAGATCCGGTTTTTCTCCGGAAGATGATTCCCTTTCTGTTCCAGACGGTTTAGTAGTTTCCGCCTTAGGAGTAGTAGATTTCGGAGGAGTAGTCGTGCCTGGCGATGTTTGAGCGAGAATAGCGCTGGAGACTAGCATACTTGCTAGAAGGACCCATAAGGGATTGCGATTCATTCTTTTCTCCAATGGAAAATTAGTGTTATCACTGTTTGACGACAAAAAATCCACAGAATCTTCTCATTCTACATAAGAAATTCAAAAAAATTCCGACTAAATTTCGTCGACTTAGGGTGAGAAAAATTTTCTATTTCTTTTCCTTTTTGGAGAAGGACCCGGACTTCCAAAATTTATAGACTGGCAAAAAGCTGCCTAAAACGGGCAATAACATCAAAATAGCGTAACTTCTCGAAAACAAACTTGCCGCCTCATTCTGGACCACAATTGTAGAATTATACAAAGTCAGATCAGAAACGATCACTACACATAAATCGTAATTTTGTAATGTAGAATATACAAAATAAACAGGAATATAAGCGATATAAAAATACAAACAGACCAAGAATGGAAAGGCTACAAGCGCCTGTCCCACCAATCCTCCGGAAGGGACCCCAAACCATATTAGAAAAAGGCTTAATACTGAGATCGCGAAAGATGCCTGAGTGAATAAAAGAAAAATGCTATCATCACCTTGCGTGCAGGTCCCCGCTTCTGCCAAAACGATACATAACGGAATGAGTAAGAATAGAAGGTCTCCGAACCAAAAGAGGGTTTTCTTGAGTATAAGCATTTATTTCGACAAAAATTCCATTAGAGCGATCGCGTTGTTATATTCCAAATTTTTAGAAGAATATAAAAAGGTGATCACTTTTTCATCCAAAGAGTCTTTTAATTTTTCTAAACCTTCCGGATTGGATCTCAATTCTGCCCAATATCTTTTTTTAAATTCAACCCAATGTTCAAGATCATGACCATACCAATTTCTGAGTTCGTTACTGGGAGAGATTTCTTTCAACCATAGATCGATTTTTCCGGATTCTTTACTGATCCCTCTCGGCCGAAGACGATCTACTAAAATTCTTTTTCCATCGTCTTTGGAAGGAGATTCATAAACTCTTTTGATCTTTATCTGCATTACTCTCATAAAATAAAGTCTTTCGGATCCCTTCTGGGACTATAAAAATGGTAGTCACTTTTCCCCAAGCGTGCCAACATCTGGATCTTTTCTCCTGGTTTTAAAGAAGATTCGAATTCATTTCTAATAGGATCCATTTCAGGATACTCTTGTAAAATCTGACTCATTGGATGAAGCGAAAATCCGTTTTTAGTAGCAGCCAAATGAACACGGAGATAATCTCTACCCGCTTGGACCCAATCAATAACTTCGTTATGATCCGTTTTTAAAAAAATAAATCCCTTAGAACTTTCCACCATTGAAGCAAACATATCCATTCCTGCTTTTTTATTTTCAGGTGAATGCCAACTTTCTGCTCCATGTTTTAAGAAAAAATTTCGAGCGAAATAATATTTCAAACCGGAAGTCCCATTTGCTCTGAGAGAAATACCATCTTTAAATTTTCCGATCTCTTCGTCATTGTAACGAAACCAAACTCTGGACTCTTCATATGTTCTGTAAGTGTCCGTTTCCATCTGCATCGCAGCGATCAATTGATTGCTTAATTGTTCCGATCCTGGCTTAGGAACAAATTTCAGTTCGGAATACAAAACAGTAGAATCTTTGCGGATCTTTTCAAAATCTTCCTGAGTTAGATCTTCTCCTTCAAAAACACTTCTTCTCGTTACCCTTTCCGAAATAAATTCAGACAAGGGATTTCGGATCAGATCTTCCTGTTTGTTTAGAACAATTTTTGCGATCGGTTTTTTGCCCATATCTGCAATCGTATACTTCCCATCCGGAAAAAGAGAAACTTCAGAAGAATAACCTAATACTTGAATTCCTAAACTTAAGTTCTCTATAAATGTACCTTGGCCAATATGAATTTGCCGAAAGGTTGGATCCGTATCTTTTAATAAACGTTTTTCATCCACGTATAAAAGTGCGGAATGGTCATTGATAATTTTGAATTTCCAAGGTTGCACATTATGAGGGTTCGGTGCAGTGATCCCGATACGGATAGCCTTTAGGATCGGAGAAACATTCTCGGAAAGAAATTCAGGATCGAATGGATCTTTTCTTTCATAATCATATCTTTCCTTGGAAGAATTTTTACAATATTGTAAAATCTGAGAAGTTGATAGAATGACACCGAAACTAATACCGTATTTCAAAAATGTTTTGCGACTAATGGAAACCATGGCCGAAAAACCTAATGCAAGCTAAAGCCTAGTCAATCTAATTCGGAGAAATCATTCCCAATAATTTATCATCAATTCTTTAGACCAATCGGGCTGAGAGATACCGGACATTGGTAGGAATTCCCTCATCACAGGTTTTATATCCACCACCGGAGTTCCATCAATCGCGTCCAAATATTTTACCAAAAGTTTTTTACCGTCCCTTCTCAAAAGTTCTACAATCGTAGAGCCTATATGATTCGGTCGATTTTTCTTTCTCTGGGCAAAGATCCCGACTTTAGGCCATCTTTTGTTTTCTCTAGGATGTTCACTGCCCAACACAGGCTCTAATCCGACAGCTTTATGAAAGATATATATGATTTCCAAATGGGAGAATGTATCGATCCCATCTAAGGACTCAGCGGGAATATTATCCTCTAACTCGATCTCGGAAACAATTTCCGCCCAGTAATCATCCTGGATCTCCGATCTTGAGTTCGAGACCTTTGCGATCGGCCGAATCGTAAATTCCATAAAAGCCTCTTTCAATCTAAAAGATGTCTTAAGAGACGAATTAAAATGCTCTTAGGCAAGAAATTAATAAGCGAAGTGGTTTAAAATATTAGGAGAATGCAGGAACCGACTAATAACGTCAGCCCTGCATTAGTTAGGTTTAGTTTCCTGCTTCCGGTTTTGCGTTTAGATATTCTTTAAATTTTTCAAGATCATCTTCTACGACCGGGATGGTAATCGGCTCTGCTCCAGAATATAAGCGAATAGCAAATCCATTAGATTTTAATATCGCTTCTTCATCTTCCTTTTTCAACAAAAAGGTCGCATTAAGAAATACTGCAGTGCTTGCTTGAGTACTCACGCTAGTTTTCGTCCCACTGGCGCCATAACCACCGGCATTGGTAGCACCTGAAGAAAAGCCTGTATTATTCGCCGTAGAAGAACTTGTAGTTCTAACAGTAGTTACGGTTTGTGCAGAAACATTTCCGAAAGCTAAAGGAAAAGTTTTTTCTCCGATTTTCAGAAAACCAGTGCGCTCAATCGGATTATTCATAGTCGTCGCATGAACCTTAACTCTCGTAACGGTCGGAATTAAAGTTTCTTTGCCCAATTCGCGAGTGAAATCAAACTCAACTATGTATTTTGTGAGAAATGAATCGATAAGAGTACCCGGATACGATTCTTCCGCCTTAAGCTGCAATTTCAAATTTACAGTATGAGTATTTTTAAAAGTGTCTTTTGTAATCCTTACTGTACCGAACATACATCCAGTCATAACAGATATCAAAATGGACAAAATGAATATTCTCTTAAACAAGTCGATTCTCCAATTTATATATAGAATCCAATTACTTGCAAATCTACGACAGGTCAAGATAGTAATTTTATAATTTATGATAATAAATTGAATCAGGAACGTTACTTCATTTGGGATAACGTCCCTTTAGATATATACCTAACGCATTTCATTCTAAATTCCTAATATAACCAGGAAATACTGGTCATTCTTGTTCCATCCCAGGTTTAGCTCTTAGAAATTTTTTCAGAGCCTCCAAGTCGTCTTCTACAAAAGGAATGGTAATCGGTAAAGCTCCAGAATAGAGTCTGATTGCAAAATATTTAGAAGCCAGCAACTCCAATTCCTGCTCTTTAGTTAATAAAAACGTGCCTGTAAGTTCCTTATGAGTACGACTACTTGTGCTTGTAGAAGTTTTGGTTTCTGTAGACGGACCTTTTCCAAAAGAACTAGTAGAACTAGAAAGACCCGAAGAATTATTCTTTGTGGTTGTAGTGGTCGTCACATCGGTATTATATGTTGTCACAGCACGAGCATCTAGGTTTCCCAAAACCAAGGTTGAATCCTTAGTCCCAATTCTCAAGAATCCACTCCTTTCCAACGGATAACTATCTGCAGCGGCGATAACTGTGAATCTTGCTACTGAAGAATTTACTTTTGCATTACCAATCTCTCTGGAAAAATCAAAAATAGTTTCGTATCTTACCCAGGTATCCCCGATTCCCTCTTCAGAGATCTGTCTCATTTTCATTGTGACAATATGAGATTTTTTAAAATCATCCTTTATGATGATCACTTTTCCATAAGTACTGCAACCGGTAAGGATCGCGAACAAAAGTAGCGCTGATAATTTTCTAAACAATCGTGTCTCCGTATAAAGGTAATTTTCTAAACAAATTCACACTCCCATACCTATATTGATACAAACATTAAACTTATCCCCTCGTCAAGGGAAACCGGTCAGCTTTCCTGAGTAAAACCAAACCTCGCTATTTCATTGACAGGGGATCGGTACCAAGATCCACTTTAAATTGTGGACCGAAATCGTATCGCATTAGCAGTCACCTTTGTAGTCACCATTCTCTCCTTATTCGTAGGACTTATTAATTTAGTATCCAACGTCTCTTCCTCCAAATTAACGAAAGTTGATGCAGGTTCCGGATTCGGGACCGACAGACTGGGAGCGGCCCTGATCAAGATAGAAGGAGAGATCCACTCCGGACATTCCAGCTATGATTCAGCGGGAGCTCAAACCATATTAGAGCAACTTAGATCAATCGAAGACGATTCTAATATCGTAGGCGTCTTAGTAGAGATCAACTCACCGGGTGGATCCGTAGGTGCTTCCCAAGAAATCTATAAAGAGTTAATGTATCTCCGAAAAGATAAAAACAAAAAGATAGTCGTGTCTATGAAGGATATCGCAGCTTCCGGCGGGTATTACATAGCTTCGGCTGCGGATAAAATTTTTGCGTTAGGCGGAACTCTAACCGGCTCTATCGGAGTAATTGCGATTGCACCGAATATCAAAGGGCTTTTGGAAAGATACGGAGTAAAAGTCCGGACCTTCAAAGAAGGAAAGTATAAGGATTCTCTTTCTCTTTTCAGGGATAGCACTCCGGAAGAAGATGCAATGATCCAAAAAATGCTCTCCGATACTTACGAAGAATTCATAGAAGATGTTGCCAAAGGAAGAAACCAAACTGTAAAATTCGTAGAGGCTCTGGCAGAAGGAAGGATCTACTCCGGACAAGACGCATTCCGAAACAAATTGGTGGACGATATCGGAGGAAGAAGAGAAGCATTAGCAGAGCTTTCCAAACTTTGCAATTATGATGGAACCCTTCCATTATTCGAAGAAGAAGTAAATCCTTGGGAAAGATTCTTCCAGCTTATGCAAGCAAAGTCAGGAGGATTTTTCGGTGGAGAAAAAGCATTTCTTCAAGAACTCAAACGTTCTCCTGTTTTAGTCTTATATCCTCATTCTATGGCATGGTAATCCTGTGTTGAAAGAATTATTCGGCAGATTTATAGACCTTTTAGACGCAGTGCTATTCGAACCGTTTCGAGTGGAGAATGTAATTTCTTCTTGGGGAACTTATCCGCTTAAATTGGTAGGCATTGTAGTTCTGTTACTTGCGGCGACAAGTGCAGGGGCCGGTTATGTTTTCATAACTCCTCCTTTTACAGGCAGAAGTTTCGGGCAATTCCTCATTGCAGCATTAACTCACCTACTATTCTTCATACTTTTACCGTATGCAATTGCATTCATAGTAGACGGTCTTGCTCAATCTAACGGGAAAAAGGGAAATGCAAATATCACTCTTAGATTCGTAAACCTTTCTCTTTCTCTTTTTATTTCCACGGCTGCCTGGGCAATTCTTCTCGCCCAATTAGGAGTCAAAGGTGGATTCGGAGTAGTTACTTTATATTCGATCCATTATGGATTATTTATGGCAGTATTAGTTCGAGGGACTTCCTATATTTATGATCTGAAATTTAAGGATTCCTTTCGCATCAATATTATTACTTTCATTATAACCTTCTTCCTACCGTTGGCGATGTATTCAGCGGTCATCACATCGTTTAATCCTTCTCTCCCGTAAATTATATAATATGAATATTCTAATCACCAACGACGACGGGATCTCTTCCAATGGGATCCTTGCTTTGGAAAAAATTTTAGGGAAAGAACATAATACCTATCTAATCGCTCCTCTAAAAGAACGCTCCGCAACCTCTATGGCATTGAGCATCTATGATTCTATGAGAGTGGAAAGAGTAAACGAGAACCATTATATAGTAGATGGATTTCCTGTGGACTGCGTGAATATAGGACTTCATGGAAATATCTTTCCTAAAATAGACTTGGTGCTCTCCGGGATCAACCGAGGAGTAAATATGGGACATGACGTGCATTATTCGGGAACGGTAGGAGCAGCACGACATGGAGCCATCCATAACAGAAAAAGTATAGCTGTTAGCTCTGGAAATTTGGATAAAAACTACGATTATTTCAAAGAAGCGGAATTGATCCGCGAAGTCTTGAACTCTTGGACAGAGGAATTTTTATCCGGAATTGTTTATAATATCAACATCCCTGAAAAATTCGAGAACTCACTTTCTTCCATCGAAGTGGCTAAATTGGGCAGAAGGACCTATATAGACACTTACGAATCCAAGCCGATCATTGGCGGGATCTCGGACTTTTTTTTAGGAGGTTCTCACCTAGGACATGTTCCTGAAGAAGGTACCGATTTCGATATATTCTTTCATGGAAAGATACCGATCACTCCTTTAAGTTTAGATCAAACTTCTCCGCTTGAATTAGAAGAATTTAGAAAAAGGATCCGGGTTAAATCGAAGTAAATGGAAAAGAAAACTCCGAGAAAAATCCCAGCCAAAAGAAGGATTTTCACTGAAATTCTGAAAGAAAATTATACTGTCGCGATTACTTTAATCGACAGAGAAATATCCGAGACTGGAAAAGATCCGGAACTACTTTATAATTTTGCAATATGTTGTTCCAGGACCGGAAATCACAAAAAGTGTGTTTCAGTTATCGAAGAGCTCTTGGAAGAATTTCCAAAATTCTCTGAAAGGGATAACGCGTTCAGGATGATGATCTATTCACTGATCCGGACGGGAGATTATAAAACAGCTCTGGCAAAAACGGAAGAACGTCTCAAGCTTTCATTGGATGATATCATTCTTCTTTCCCTAAAAGCGTCCGCTTTGGAAAAATCCGGAGACGCGAAAGGCGCAATCGAGACTCACCTAAGAATTTTACGACTAAGACCTGAGCAAAAAAACAGCCTAAATTCCGTAGCATATCTGCTTTTAGAAGGAAAAGAACCTAATCCGGAAGAACTCAAACTGGCGATGGAAAATATCAAGAGGGCTTTACAGTTGGATCCGGAAAATCCGGCTTATTTGGATTCTTTCGGAGTTCTACTTTCCAAATTAGGAAAACCCGAAGAAGCCAGAAAAGCCTTCGAAAAGGCGATTACCAAAGCTCCAACCGAAGATATCATTTTAGAGCATTTGAAAAAACTATCACAAACAAATAGACAAGCGACTTGACACCTCGCCTTTCCGCGAAATCATGGACTTCGATCCGGGATGTAGCGCAGTGGTAGCGCATCTGTTTTGGGTACAGAGGGTCGCAGGTTCAAATCCTGTCATCCCGAATTCCTCTTTCTCAAAGAGACTCGGTAGCTCAGTTGGATAGAGCAACTGCCTTCTAAGCAGTGGGTCGGGGGTTCGAATCCCTCTCGGGTCACCAAATATGGTGGACGTAGCTCAGTTGGTAGAGCTCCAGATTGTGGTTCTGGCTGTCGCGGGTTCAAGCCCCGTCGTTCACCCCACCCTTTTCCAATTCCCATTTCTCTTCCGTTAGTCCTTTTTTCCAAATTTGATTCGGCTTAGATTCGGAACGAATAAAACCGAAACGTTTGTATAAATTTCTAGCAGCATCCAAATTGCTTAGGGTCCAAAGAAAAATAGAAACGTTCTTGGATTCGGCATAATCCACTGCAAGGGTCAGCAGATTTTTGCCGATCCCTAAATTCCTAAATTTAGGTTCCGTATAGAACCAACGGATCTGAGAAAGATTTTTTCCGGAATGAATGATCGAGATAGCACCTGCGATATTTCCGTTAGATTCCGCTATCCAGACCCTATCAAATTCGGTTCTATTTTTTAGATATTCAGACATTCCAAGTATCAAATATTCTTCGAATGAATCACTGAACTTATATTCGTTTTGATACAGTATGGCTTGTCTATGGATCATGTAACCTAGATCTCCAATCCTTGCTTCCCTATAGATCACGGGAGATACTTCTTTGGAAAGGACCCTCATCACAAAATTCATAGAAGAAACCAATTCATCTTTATCAGGATCAGAACAGTTTTTGAGCAAACCGGAAATCTGAGAATTAGAAGATAGGATCAATCTAGATAGAACCTCCCTTCCTTTTTTCGTTAGTTCCAAATGAAGAATACGGGAATCGTCCCGATTTGGAGTTCTTTTTAAAATTCCCTTCTTCTCAAATTGCTGGATTGTCCTACTTAGATAACCTTTGTCCAAATTTAATAAGCGAACCAATTGACCGGCAGTGATATCCTTAGAATGTCCGATCTCGTATAATAATCTCGCTTCGGTTAGAGAATATTCACTATTCAAAAAATGATTATTTAGAAGTCCTAAAGCGTTAGTGTAATACCTATTAAATTCACGAATGGAATCTACATAATCTTTCATAAAAAAATATTATAACTATTAGTTGCCAAAAGCAACTAATAAATACAGGAATCTGCGGAGAATCTTGGTGCAACCGAACGCTATTTTGCAAAAAACAAAACAATCCCTGCTATCGTAATATCCGCAAAGAAATGCACTAACACTGGGTAATAGATTCCCTTACTCAAAATCCGAATGAGCCCGGTCATCAAACCGTAGATCGCAGCGAGTCCAACTCCCACCCAGCCGCGTGGAAATCCATTCAGATGTAAAATCCCAAAACTGAATGCTTGGAAAACGAAAGCCCAATAAAGTGAAAGCCTCGCAGTTAACAACGCCTCAAACAAAATCCCTCTAAATAAAAACTCTTCTGCGATCGCATTCAAAATCGCAAAGCCGATTCCGGATGCGATAAGCACAGGGATATCTCCTTTTGGAAAATTCTCTTTGATATCGCTGATATCAGGGTCCAAAAGATAAAACCAAAGAAATAAAGCAATACTTGCAGACAAAACAAATAGAACAGAAAGTCCCAAGACTTGTTTGGAAACTTCTCCCTTGATCCACCAACGTAATAGCCCAGCTTTGCGGATTTTTGAAAAAGCCAAGAAGTAAAAAACTAAGGCTACAATCAGAGTTCCAGGCCAGAGATTTTTGGCATATGGAAATATATTAATAAAAGATAATATGAATAACGGGATATTTAGGTATAATAAGGATTTCCATTTAAATTGGAATCCGATTAGTAGGAATAGAAGGAGAAGGATCGGAACTACAAATAAGGCTCGAACTTCTTCAAAAACTGCGGTGCTAAAAACGGAGACAGATAGAAGGATCAGGAGACTTTCTTTATTCCCAGCTCTGTATTCAGGTAAATCGATTCCGCCAGTTCCCGAAAAATTCATCCAAGTACCTAAAACTTATTCGAAAAGCTGAATATCCGAAATACAAGAATCCGGACCAATGTTTTCAAAAGTCCCCTGTACTGCCCAGATCCAAATTCCATGAGGATATTCTTTTTGAGGAACAGGAGCTGCGTCCTTCTTCAGATAAACTGTTGCAGTTTCAGATCCGGAAAAATCCAAAACGATCGAACTATATTCAGTATCGTTAGGAAGTCTGGATTCTTTATCGACATTGATCGCTTCTCGTTCTAAAACTTTTAGAGAAAGAGGAGGAGTATTTTTAGAACAAGCGATTATCCGCAAACCTTTCCAATTTGTAGGAACATAAATCCCGGACTTTAAGCGATGAGAAAGCCTTAACTCCAAATCAAAATCAGTCTTCATGGAAGAAGGTCTTAACTTTCTCCACTCAGTATCCAAATTTCCGTCGGCCAGATAAGGCGCCTGAGAAGATCGATCCACTAAATAAGAATCAGTGAAATCGAAACGTAAAAAAGGAGGTTCGGATTTATAGGACTCCAATTTGGAATTCGTGGTAGAATACAGATAATAATTGGAAAAAACCAATCCGGCAACGAAAACCGCTGCCCAAATTTTTGAAATGGCGTTCAATTTTAAAAAATCCACTCATTCAAGTATGTCGATTTCCCAACTCCGAATCAAGAAGGATTTCCTTTCTTCTTGTCGAAAGAAAACCGATTTCGAATCATGATCTCGGAAAGAAATTTCTTAGGAAGGCGGTTCTCGAAATGCTTATTGGAATTACCGGCGGCACGGGACTCATAGGATCCATGTTGGCGATCCGCTTGAAGGCAGAAGGACATAGAGTCCGCATCTTCAGCAGAAGCGGAAAATTG